>JAIVJC010000072.1:9834-26715 GCA_020200235.1 Acidobacteriota bacterium
GTCTGGCACCTGGGGGAGCTGAGGGGCGTCGAGGTCACGAGCGATCACGTCACGCTCGGCGCGCTGACGACTTACACGGAAGTTCAACGCCACGAAGTCCTGCGCCGCGAGTTTCCCGCGCTCTGCGAGGCTGCGCGCGAGACGGGCGGCTGGGCGATCCAGAACCGCGGCACCATCGGCGGCAACATCGCCAACGCCTCGCCCGCGGCCGACTCTCCGCCCGCGCTGCTCGCCTACGACGCCGAGATCGAACTCGTCTCTTCGAACGGGGCACGCTGGGTCGGCTACGACGAGTTCCACACGGGCTACAAGCAGACCGCGATGCGCGCCGACGAGTTGATCGCGCGCGTCCGCCTGCCGCGCGCGCGGGGCGACCTCAGATCGTACTACCGCAAGGTGGGCACGCGGCGCGCGCAGGCGATCTCGAAAGTCTGCCTCGCTGCGACCGCCTCGACGAGCGACGGTCGCCTGGAGTCCGTCCGCGTCGCCGTCGGCAGCGTCGCGCCCACGGTCGTGCGCTGCCGGCGGACGGAAGAGCTGCTGCGCGGGCGGAAGGTAGGCGAAGTCCCGACAAAATCGGCGCGGGAAACTCTGTCGCAGGAGATCGCGCCCATCGACGACATCCGCTCCACCAGAGATTACCGCCTGCGCGTGGCAGCCAACCTGCTGGAAGAGTTCTTGTCGAGCCTCAGATGACCAAGCCCGACCTCGTCATCCGCGGGCGCCGCGTCGTCTTGCCGGGCGGGACGCGCGCGGCGTCCGTCCACGTCCGGGAGGGTCGCGTCGTCGCCGTCGTCGATTACGACGAAGCGCCGCGGGGCTGTCGGGTCTTTGAAGCCGTTGATGATTCGGTCGTGATGCCGGGGCTCGTGGACACGCACGTCCACGTCAACGAGCCGGGGCGCACCGAGTGGGAGGGGTTCGAGACGGCGACGCGGGCGGCCGCGGCGGGCGGCACGACGACCGTCGTCGAGATGCCGCTCAACAGCATCCCGGCGACGACCTCGCTCGACGCTTTTCGCGCGAAGCTGGCCGCCGCCGAAGGGAAATGCGCGGTCGATGTCGCCTTCTGGGGCGGCGTCGTGCCGGGCAACGCGGCTGAACTTAAGCCGATGACGGAGGCGGGCGTCGTCGGCTTCAAGTGCTTCCTCGTGGATTCGGGCGTCGCGGAGTTTCGCTGCGTCTCGGAAGAAGATCTGCGCGCGGCTCTGCCCGAACTCGCGCGGCTCGACGCCGTGCTCATCGCCCACGCCGAGCTGAGCGCGCCGATCGAAGAGGCCGCGCGCTCTCCCGCCGCGCGAAACGATCCTCGCGCTTACGCGACGTTCCTCGCGACGCGACCGCGCGCGGCTGAGGACGCGGCGGTCGAGCTGCTGATCCGCCTGAGCCGCGAGACCGGGGCGCGCGTCCACGTCGTGCATCACTCTTCGGCTGACGCGCTGCCCGCGCTGCGCGAGGCGAGGGCCGGGGGCGTGAGGATCACGGCGGAGACCTGCCCGCACTACCTCGCGTTCGCGTCGGAGGAGATCGCGGACGGCGCGACGGAGTTCAAGTGCTGCCCGCCGATCCGCGAGCGCGAGAATCGTGAGAGACTGTGGGCGGCTTTGGGTGAGAACCTGATCGAAATGATCGTCTCGGATCACTCGCCGTGCCCGCCGGGGATGAAGCGTCGAGAGGAGGGCGACTTCCTCGCGGCGTGGGGCGGCATCTCTTCCCTGCAACTCCGCCTGCCGGTCGTCTGGACGGAGGCGCGTCGTCGCGGCTTCCCGGTAGAGCGTCTGAGCGAATGGCTCGCCGCCGCGCCCGCGCGCCTCGCCGGTCTTCAAGATTACAAGGGCGCGATCCGCGTCGGCGCGGACGCGGACTTCGTCGTCTGGAACCCGGACGAAAAGTTTCGTGTCGAGCCGTCCGCGTTGCAGCACAGGCATAAGCTGACGCCCTACACGGGGCGCGAGTTGAGCGGCGTCGTCGAGGCGACGTTCCTGCGCGGCGAGAAGATTTACGAGCGCGGCGAATTTGCTGGTGAGCCGAAGGGGAAATTCTTATTGCGGGGCGGAGGACGGGTTTGACTGACTTTACCGAACTGATCGATCTGGCTTCCGAGCGGCTCGGCGGCGCGGTACTCTACGCGAACGACGATTTCTTCGCGCCGAAGGAGAACCTCTTGAAGCCGGGCGCGCCCGTCTGGCGCGAGGGGCTCTACACCGATCGCGGCAAGTGGATGGACGGCTGGGAGTCGCGAAGGCGTCGCACGCCGGGCTTCGACTGGTGCGTCGTCCGCCTGGGGCTACCGGGTCGCGTCCGCGGCGTCGTCGTCGACACCTCGTACTTTCGCGGCAACTACCCCGAGCAGTGCTCGCTCGAAGCCTGCGCCGTCGAGGGGCAGCCGACGGTCGAAGAATTGACGGATGAGTCGAACCGCTGGGCGAAGATTCTCGCGCGCTCGCCGCTTCAAGGCGATTCGCAGAACTCCTTCGACGTGAAGGGCGACAGCCGCGTCACGCACCTGCGCTTCAAGATTTACCCCGACGGCGGCGTCGCGCGCCTGAGGGTTTACGGCGAGGTCTCGCCTGACTGGTCGCGCATCATCGAGCGCGGCGGCGAGATCGATCTCGCGGCGGTCGAGCACGGCGGGCTGGTCCTGGCGTGCAGCGACATGTTCTTCGGTCACAGGCACAACCTGATCATGCCCGGTCGCGCCGCCGACATGAGCGACGGCTGGGAGACGAAGCGGCGCCGCGGTCCCGGTCACGACTGGGCTGTCGTCAAGCTCGGCGCGCGCGCCCGCGCGATCAAGAGGATCGAGGTTGACACCTCGCACTTCAAAGGCAACTACCCCGACGCCTGCTCGCTCGAAGCGACCGATCTCGGCGAGGGAGCGGCGGGCGATCTCGACTGGTCGTCGCTCGCGTGGCGCAAGGTGCTGCCGCGCATGAAGCTTCAGGCGCACACGCGCCACCTCTTCGAGGACGAGATCAGGGGCGCGAAGGTTACGATGGGGGCGACGCACCTGCGCTTCCGAATCTACCCCGACGGCGGCGTGAGCCGCCTGCGCGTCTACTGCGAGTTGGGCGCGGACTCGGCGGCGACCGGACGGAGTTGAACCTGTGGAGAAGGGAATCGGACGCCTGAACGATCTGACGCACGACGAAGCCGAGGCGGCGTTCTTGCAGTGCTGCGGCTCGACGGCGTGGGCGTGCGGGATGTCCGCGCGCCGTCCCTTCGTCGGCGCTGACGAGATGCTGCGCGCGGCGGAAGAGGCGTGGGAGGGTCTCGACGAGGAGGACTGGCTCGAAGCGTTCAGTCGCCACCCGCGGATCGGCGAGGCGAGAGCCGCGACCGGGCAGACCGGGACGGAGAAAGAGTGGTCGGCGCGCGAGCAGTCGGGCATGGACGCGGCGGGCGACGCGGCGCGGCGCGAACTCGATGAACTCAACCGCGCGTACGCGGAGAAGTTCGGCTACATCTTCATCGTCTGCGCGACGGGCAAGTCGCCCGAAGAGATGCTCGCGGATTTAAGGGAGCGGTTGCGGAACGATCCGGCGACCGAGATCGCCCGCGCTGCGGAAGAGCAGCGGCGCATCACGAAACTCCGTCTGGAGAAACTCCTCGAAGCATGAGCCGCATCACCACGCACGTCCTCGACACCTCGCGCGGGCGACCGGCGGCGGGAGTCGCCGTCGCGCTCGAACGCGAAACCGAAGGCGGCTGGATCGCAGCCGGGCGCGGCACGACGGACGCCGACGGCCGCGTGAAAGATTTGATGGAGGCGGGCGCGGAGGTCGAAGCCGCGACGTACCGGCTGACGTTCGAGACGGGCGCTTACTTCGCCGCGCTCGGCGTCGAGAGTTTTTACCCGCGCGTCGTCGTCGTCTTTTCCACGAGCGCGGGCGAGCACTACCACGTACCCGTCCTCGTCAACCCGTTCGGCTATTCCACCTACCGCGGGAGTTGAGCGCATGAAACTGAGCCCTGCCTTGAGCGAATGGCTGAACCTGCTGGCGCGCTGGTTCCACGTCTTCGCCGGGATACTCTGGATCGGCACGACCTACTACTTCACCTGGCTCGACGCGCGGCTCTCGGAAGCCGAGCGCGAAAGGGGCGAGGGCGCTGGCGCGCAGGTCTGGATGGTGCACAGCGGCGGCTTCTACGTCGTCGATAAGCGGAAGCAGCCGGGCACCGAGCCGCTCCACTGGTTCCGCTGGGAGGCGGCGCTGACATGGCTGAGCGGCGTCTTCCTGCTCGTCCTCGTCTACTACCTCGGCGGCGCGCTCACCGATCCTGACACGAGTGAGCGGTTAATCAGAAAACTCGCGCACGCGCCGGGCGGCGACTTCATCTCCACGCACTACGAAGGATTCGCCATCGCGGTCTCGGTCGCCGCCCTCGTCGTCGGGTGGATCGTCTACGATCTGCTCGCGCACACGCCGCTCGGCAAAAACGACTTCGCCTTCGCGGCTGTCACTTACGCGCTCGTCGTCGCCGCGTCTTTCGGGCTCTCGCGCGTGTTGAGCGGGCGGGCGACGTACATCCAGATCGGCGCGATGTTCGGCACGATCATGGCGGCGAACGTGTGGATGCGCATCCTCCCGGCGCAGCGCAAGATGATCGCGGCGACGAGCCGGGGCGAGAAGCTCGACGCGAAGCTCGGCGCGCGAGCCAAGCAGAGATCGAAGCACAACACGTTCATGGTCGTCCCCGCCGTCTTCACGATGATCAGCAACCACTTCCCGTCGGCGACCTACGGGCGTGAAGACAACTGGCTGGTACTTTCGATCCTGATCCTCGCCGGCTGGTCTTCGTAAGGCAGCAAAAACTCCGACATCTCCGCGCTGTAGAAAGCCGCGGCGGGCGAGACGCGCGCCTCCTTCAGCCCCGCGGGCTCGGGCGCGGTGTAGGAGTAGTAAGCCGCGCGCGGGAAGGCGTCGCCGCCCGCCCAGAAGCCGTGGCTGATGACCTCGTGCGAGTAAGCCTCGCGCGTGATCGAATCCGCCCCCACGCGCTCCGGCGCGCGCCGACCGGAAAAGCGCGTGACCGCCAGGTCGAAGCTGCCCCAGAAGAAGTGGACGGGGCTGCACTTGCCGACGAAGCCCGCGCGGAACTCCTCGAACACACACGCCGACCACGCGAGGGCGCGCCAGAAGCGGCTGGCGTATTCTGGATCGTATGAGGCGTGCAGAGTGTCCCGCTCGAAGGGGACGGGGTCGGGGACTTCGACGGGCGTCGTCCAGATTTTCACTTCGACGCCGAGCCGCGCGAGCCGCGACATCACTTCAAAGTAGAAGTCTGCGACCGAGCGGGGCGCGAGCGCGAGCACGTCCGCGCCGCCGTCGCTCGTCTCGAAGAGGAGTCGGTGTTCGACGAAGTCGAAGTCGATCTGGAACGTGCGATCCCCGTAGGGCATCGCGGAGGTGGTCAAGCCCCGCGCGGTGAGGTAGAGCGGGACGTTCCACCAGTGGTTGACCAGCGGCGTCTGCGCGAGCCGGACTTTGCCGACGACCTGCGTCCACATGTGCAGCGTCTGGCAGGTCTCGCGCCATTCCTCGAACGGCAGCGCGGGTAACGTCTCAGAACTCATCTACGTTCTCCCGTGTCGAGTCGGAACCGCCTGCCGCCAGCGGGCGGGCATCGCCATTTTAGATTGCGGATTGCGGAATGCGGATTGGAGAGCAGTTAAGCTCCTCTTCTAATCCGCATTCCGCATTCCGCATTCCGCAATTCCCTCTCCCGCCCGCTTGCGGCAGGCGGTTCCGACCTGTCTTCAGCCGCGAGGACGCGTGTGACCTCGGCGTGAGCCAAGACGATTGACGGATCGCGCTGGAGCGCGGCGCGGTAATTTTCGGCGAAGTCCGTGCCGTCTTCGGCGGGCGCGAGCATCGTGCGCGCCTGAGAGAAGACGGCGCGGGCGTCCGCGTCCGTCGCGGGCTCGTCCTTCTTCGCGTCCAGCAACTCGTCGGCGCGCACGATCAGCTCGGAGAGGCGGCGCAGCCACGCGAAGCGCGCGCCGTTGATGAGGAGCTGCAACATCTCGCCCGCGCCGACGCGACCGTGCGCGCGCTCGTAAGCCTCGCGCTCGCCGTCGAGCAGCAGCTTATGGAGGCGCAGCAAATGACCGCGCAGCTCTCTCAGGCGCGCGCGCGTGTTTTCGTTCATGGGCTCGGCGTCGATGTGTCTTCCTCGCTTCCGGGGTCGAGCTTACTCGGCGGCGGCGCCCGCGCCCGCGCGGCTTTTGAGAATCTTGACGTAGGAGCCGGAGCGCAGCTCGGCGGGCGTGAGACCGGAGAGGCGCGTCGCCTCGTCCTCCGTGATCGCGCCGCAGTTCGTGGCGCGCAGGAAATAGTTCAGGAGCCCCTGACCCGTCGCGGCGTCGTCGAACACGTCGCCGACCAGCGTCGCCTTCGCAGCCTTCTCGACGAAGTTGCGCAGGCGCTCACTTGCGGCGTCGAGGCTTTCGAGGAAGAAGGAGTAGACGGCGCTGTAGCGCGTCGGGAGCTGCGCGGGGTGCAGGTCCCAGCCCTGATAGAAACCATTGGTGAGCGAGTGGCGCACGTGCGAGAAGTGGACGCGCCAGGCGCGGTGGACTGACCGCAGGTTCTCTTCGATCTGTTCGGGCGAGAGCCGCTCGCCCTCGGCGGCGCGGTGCGGGGCGACGGGCATGATGTTGGTCGCGCCGTCGGAGAGCCACACGCCCGTGCCGCTGAAGGCGACCTGCATCATGTGCTTGGCGAAGTCGCAGGCGGGGTGGAGCATGTGCTGGTGCGCGGCGGTGATCTGGCAGGCGGCGGTGTAGTCGTAAGTGCCGAAGTGCGCCGCCGTGCAGCGACCGCGCGCGGCGCGCAGCAGGAGCGGCAGGCTGATCTCGCCCCGCGAGTTGATGATCGACTGCGTCGTCTCGATCATCAACTCGAACTTGAGCGAGCCCGCGCCGAGACCCAGCCGCGGCTCGACTTCGTCGAAGACTTCGGCGAGGGCTTCGACCTGTGCGGGCGCGGTGATCTTCGGGAGCGTGACGACGAAGTTCGGCGGGAGAGAGCCGCCCGCGCGCTCGACGAGCGTCGAGAGGAAGATGTCGAGCGTGCGAAACGAGCGCGCGCCCAGCTCCTCCGTGAAGGGCTTGATGCGGATGCCGATGAAGGGCGGGAGCGTGCCTTCGGAGAGACCGCGCGCCACTTCCGCCGCCGCCGCCTCGGCGTGCGAGTCCTCCTCGGCGTCGGGCCGGTTGCCGTAGCCGTCCTCGAAGTCGATGCGAAAATCTTCGACCGGCTCGCGCCGCAGTTTCTCCGCGACGCGCGCGTAGACCGTCTCGGCGAGCGACGCGGAAGATTTCTGCGACGACGCCTCGCCCGCGTCGCCTGCGTCGAACATCCCCGTGGCGCGAGAGAGCGTCGCGGCGTCGGGCGCGAACTGCTCGAGGGCGCGGCGCGCGAGCGAGCCGAGGCGCGCGGCGGTGTCGGCTTTGAAGAGGTGCGCGCCGCCGTAGACGGTGTGGACGGGCTGGCGGCTGGCACTCTCGCCGGGGTAGGCGGCAGCCGTGTCGCGGTTCGCGCGGCTGAGCGCTTCGTTGACCGACTTCAGGAAATCTTCGGAAAGGACTGTCCTCATGCTGCTCCTTCGCGGGCGCGCGTGTCGTCGGGGCGGCGTCAGTGGTTTTCGAGAGCGGGAACATTGTAGTCGAGTCGGGGCGTGTTTGTGCAGCGCGGGGGGCGTTAGAAAGTGTCGAGCCGTTGTGCTAGTCTGGCGGCGCTTCAGCCGCACGCCCCGACGCCACCGCGCCCGGTCGGGTTTTCTTAACCCCTCGCCAATTCCATTTCAGCCGAAGGAGCAGGAGACAACCATGCAGCACATGCCCCCGCAGCCGGCAGGGAGTTTGGGCACGCCGCAGCCCGCGAAAAAGGGAATCTCGAAAGGGTGCGTCGCCGGAATCATCAAGGGGCAGAAGCAGCTCGTCAACATCATGCTCGCCTCGCGCGGCAAGGACTTCGCGCGCCACGAGGACGCGCTCTACGGGATTCTCTACTCGACCGAGTTGTCGAAGTGAGGGGCGGGCGGCGCTGGGCCCCGTCGACGTCCGCGCTTAAAGTGAAGCGGCGCGCGAGTCTGACAAGACTCGCGCGCCGCTTCACTTTTCACGACGGTCGTCTACTGGAAGACCTGATCGACGGGGACGATGCGGACGTTCTCCGCCTTCACTTCAATCGGGTAGGTCTGGATCACCTTGTCCTCGTCCATGATCCGCTGCGGCTTGGGCGAGTTGTAGGTGATGGGCGACGGCTTGTTCGCGACGATGGCGTCGCGCAGAGCTTCGGCGTCCTTCGTGACGACGACGATGCGCATCCGGTTCGTCAGCAGGTGCTCCTTGATCGCGCGGTTCACGTCGGCGAGCGTGAGCTTTGCCAGCTGCTCGCGCATGAACTGGTTGTAGTCGCCGACACGGTAGTAGCGGCTGTCGAGCGCGTAGCCGAGGCGCGCGTTCTGCGTCTGCGTCAGGATGTTGACGTACTTCGAGAGGAACTCGCGCGTCTGCTCGAACGACTCCTGGGATATCCCGTCGCGCACGAGCTTGTCGAACTCGTAGAGCGCGGCGCGCAGCGTGAAGTGCCCGTTCTGCGGCTCGACCGGGCGGATCCAGATCTGGAAAATCTGCTGCTGGCGGCCGAGGTTCGGCTCCGGCTCGAAGCGGAACATCCCGCGCGGGAAGTATTCGACGTAGGCGTAGTCGCCGTAGTTCAGCCCCCTCGCCTCGCGCAGCCGCTGGTAGAGGTAGCTGTTCGAAGAGCGGTGCTGCCCGAAGTAGGAGGCGGCGACGGCGAGCGCGGCGAAGTCCTTGTCGGCGCGCGTGACGTTGACGGGGAAGCCGATGGAGATGGCGGTCGAGCGCGTGTCGCGCTTGACGATCTCCACCTGCGTGCCGGGCTCGAGGTGCGGCGTGAAGAAGTTGTTGACGGGGGTCTGTTCCGCCGGGAGCTTGGCGAAGTCGGCGCGCACCTTCGCCGGAAAATCTTTCGGGTAGCCGCCCGCGAGGCCGAGGACGAAGGTGGCGCGCGTGTAGTTCGCGCGGTAGAAGTCGCGCACGTCCTGGAGCGTGATCGATTCGAGCGCGGAGACGCGTCCGGCGTTGTGGTGCCCGTAAGGGTGCCCGGCGTAGATGATGTTGTAGAGCGCTTCCTTGCCCAGCTCCTCGTCGTTCGACTGGCGCAGGCTGACCTTGAGGTAGTTGACGGCGTCGGTCTTGACGCGCGCGAAGTCGTCCTCGCGGAAGCCCGGATCGAGGAGCATCTGCCGGATGATCGCGTAGTAGCGCGAGTGGTTGTCGACGTGCGTCGTGCCGGTGAAGACGGTCATCTCCTTATCGACCTGCGACGAGAAGCCCGCCGCCATCGGGTAGAACGCCTCCGTGATCTGATCGTAGGACATCAGGCGCGAGCCGCCGTCGGAGAGCATCGAGGCGGTCAGGTTCGCCAAGCCCTCCTTGCCCGCCGGGTCAGCCGCCGAGCCCGTCATGAAGAGGATGCGGAACGAGATGAGCGGCGAGCTCGTGGGCATCAGGACTTCGTCGCCCGCCTTCGCCGCCGACACGGGCGCGGCGGGCGTCCTGGCGGGCTTCTTCGCGCCCCTGCGCTGTGCGTTGGTGGTCATCGCAGACATTGCCAGCAGGCAGAGCGCGAGCGAGAGGGAAAGTGTGCGCCTCGTCATTTCGCACCTCCCGTCGCGGCGCCGCCGCCCTTCTTCGTCGCGAGCGTGACGATGGTGCGGTTCGACTCCTTCAGGTACTTCGCCGCCATGTCGCGCAAGTCCTGCGGCGTGACGGTGTCGGCGAGGGCGAATAGTTTGTTCATGGTCTCGGGCGTGCGGCGCAGGGCGAGGTAGGGCGCGAGCGCGCCCGCGATCGCCTGGGAGCTGTCCATCGCCTGCGCGAAGCCGTAGCGGAAGCGCGAGCGCGTGTCGTCGAGCTTCTTCTGCGGGACGAGCTCGGTCGAGTAGCGCTTGACGGTGGCGAGAACCTGCTCGCGCACGTAGGGCACGTCCTCCTCCTTCTTGACGCGCGTGAAGACGGTGAACAGCTCGGGGTCGATCATGTCGTCCGCGCCCGCGCTGACGAAATCGACCTTCTGCTCCTTGAGGACGAGCTTCTGGTAGATGTCGGAGTTCTCGCCGAAGGCGATGGATGACAGAAGGTCGAGCGCGATCTTGTCCTTCGCCTCGTCGGAGTAGGCGGGCGCGCGGTAGGCGACGGCGAGGTAGGGGAGCGTCGGGCTCGCCCACTCGACGGTCGCCTCGCGCGGCGCGTCCTGCTCGGGCTCTTTCGGGATGTCGGGCGTGAAGTTGCCGCGCTGCCAGTCGCCCATGTTCTTCTTCACGAGCGCGAGCGCGCGCTCCCTCGTCACGTCGCCGACCAGGAGGACGGTCACGTTCTCCGGCCTGTAGTAGCGGCTGAAGAACTGCCGGCTGTACTCGTACTGGTTCGGGAAGTCCTCGATGTCTTTGACGTAGCCCATCGTCGTGTGCGCGTAGGTGTGCGTCTTGAACGCCGTCTCGCGCAGCACCTCGAAGAGCTTCGAGGTCGGGTTCGCGCTGTTCTTGTTGTACTCGCCTAAGACGGCGAGCGACTCGGTCTTGAACTCGGCGGGCTCGTACTGGAGGTACTTGAAGCGGTCGCCTTCGAGCTCCATCACCTTGTCCAAATCTTCCTTCGAGAAGACCTCGTGGTAGACGGTGCGGTCGTCGGAGGTGTAGGCGTTCGACGAAGCCCCGGTGCGCTTCAGGATCTCGTCGCGCTGCGCGGGCGTGAAGTTTCGGCTGCCGCGGAACATCAGGTGCTCGAAGAAGTGCGCGTAGCCGCTCTTGCCGGGCTCGACCTCGTTGCGCGAGCCCGTGTGCACGACGATGTAGAGCGCGACGAGGTTCGGCTGATCGGTCGGGACGGTGACGAGGCGCAGGCCGTTCGGCAGATCGTCGATGGTGTAGTTGTAAGGGAAGATTTTCCGCTGCTGCGACGGCGCCGCCTTCTTCTGCGGCGCGCGCCCGCCGCCCCGCCCTTGCGCGAGCGCAGCCGCGGGCAGGCAGAGCAGGAGCGAGATGAGAATCGAGCTTTTCATGGCGTCAAACTCCTGAAAACTGTTTCCGAGATTTTTCGGGGACGCCGCGGATTATACACGAAGGCGGGGCGTGCGCGCGACGGTCGCCGACGCCGTGTAACGGTTAAAGCCAGCATTCACCGCAGAGGCGCAGAGAGCCGCAGAGGGGGCGCAGAGGAAACCTATTCTTTCTCTGCGCCCCCTCCGCGCCGACAACGCCGCGATGGAGCGCCGCCTCGCCGCCCTCGAACGCCTCGCGCAACAGGGCGCGCGCACGACGCGACGCGCGCGCAGGTAACGACCGGCTGAGAGACTGTCGCTCGTCGGACGACTGAAACAAAAAGGCGGGGCTCGGCGGCGCACGCGCGCAACCGAGCCCCGCTTATCTCAGTCAGAACCGCCTGCTCATCACTTCGGGCGCGGCGTAGGGGTGGTTGGCGTCCTGTATGAAGATGGTCTTCGGCGCGTAGGAGTAGAGCGGGAAATCAACCGCGTCGCCCGTCGCGTCGCGCAGCAGGCGCGCGCGCTCTTCGCTCTGCTTGCGGTAGCGCCGCGCGCGACCCGCGAGCAGATCGAGGTAGGCGTTCGTGTAAACGCTCTTAGTCGAAATCGCGGAGAAGGCTCGTTGCACACGACTCGCCTCGGGGATCGGAGCGCCGCCGAGCTTCAGCTCGAAGCCGGTGAGGAGGTAGAGCGCGACGAAGGCGGCGAGCGCGAGCGTCGCCCACGCGGGCAGCCGGAACTCGATTCTCTTGCGCGAGAGATCGACGAAGAGCGCGGTCAAAAGAAAGAGCCAGCCGAGCGCGATGCTGTAGGCGTAGACGTTCTTCACGCGGAAGGGCAGGCTGTTCGCGCTGACGCCGACGGCGGCGAAGAGCGCGGCGTTGGCGAGCGTGACGGCGCACAGGAGCGACGCCAGCACCCACCACCAGCGCACGCCCGCGAGCAGCGAGAGCGGCGCGGCGAGGCGCGCGCGGTTGGCGTGGAGGAAGCAGAGGTAGAGGGCGCCCGCGGGCACGAGCGGCGTCGTCGATAAAAGTTCGACGAGCAGGTAGATCGTGAGCCCGACCGATCCGGGCACGATCTCGGTCAGGT
Source organism: Acidobacteriota bacterium (assembly GCA_020200235.1). Lineage (GTDB taxonomy): Bacteria > Acidobacteriota > Blastocatellia > Pyrinomonadales > Pyrinomonadaceae > JAIVGV01. The sequence continues at coordinate 22,005 of JAIVJC010000072.1, forward strand.
GAAACTCGGTCTTCGTCTCCCTGATGCGGATGAAATTTCCGGGCGCGAGGAACGTCGCGGCGGCGAACGCGACGCAGACTGCCAGAAGCGCGAGGGCGGGCGCGTGAAGTTTTTTGAACCTGGCGAAATGGAAGGCGGCGACCGACGCGAAGACCGCGGCGAGGAAGATGATCGACAGCTCGTTGAGCCCCGCGACGAAGCCGACGAGGATGAAGAGCGCGAGCGAGATCGCCGCCTTCGCCGAAGCCCCCGACGCGCGCCCGAGTTTGATGAAGAGCGCGAGGACGACGAGCGAGGCGAAGAACGCGCCCGCGTACTGCACGTTCGTCGAGAGCCAGTAGAAGCCGGTCGCCGCGTCGGGCGTGACGGCGACGAGGATCGCGTAAACCGCTGCCGAGAGCGTGAACGACTCTCGGCGGCTGAGACCCGCGCCCAAAAGCGTGCGGACGAAATAATAGAGGCACGCGAAGCCCGCGACGATGAGCGCGGCGGGCACGACGCGGTAGACGGCGAGCCACGAGTCGCGCGCGGCGATCAGGCTCTGGATGAAGAAGGAGCTGTAGCGACCCGACCAGTTCGTGTACCACGCGGCTGCCGCGCCCGCGGCGCCGAGCTGGCGCGCGCGCACGAGCGTGCGGTAGTCGTCGCCGCTCGGGTAGTCGTAGCGGGAGATGAGGAGCAGCGGGAGGAAGCAGAACGCGAGGAGCGCGGCGGCGATCAGGTGTTGCTTCCTCGCGATTCGCGTCAGCATCTGTCGGCTCTTAAACCCCGGAAGCTCATCTCGAAAATTTTAAGCCGCGCGGCCGAGCGGCTTCGCGACGCGCGTCGTCCGTCGGGCAGCGATGATTACCGAATCCGTGCGCGTTTGCAACGCCAACCGGCTCGCGGGTCGTACCGACGCGCCCTGACCCCGTGCTAGCGCCTCCACAGATCGACCCTCAGCCGCAGGAGGTTGATCGCGCCGTGGAGAACTTCGCGCGCGCCCATCTTGCTCTGGCCGCGCACGCGATCGACGAAGCAGATCGGCACTTCACGGACGCGCGCGCCGCCGCCCTCGCGCATCGCCCAGTAGAGCGACTCGACGAGGAACGAGTAGCCGGTCGAGCTGACGCGCTGCCACGGGATGCCTTCCAGAACTTCCGTGCGGTAGAGGCGGAAGCCCGAAGTGCAATCGCGCACGGGCAGCCGGAAGAGCGCGCGCACGAAGCGGTTCGCCGTCGCGCTCAGCAGCTCGCGGTAGAGCCCCCAGTTTTCGATCCGACCGCCCGCGACGTAGCGCGAGCCGATGACGACGCGCGCCGAGTCGAGCGCCCCGACGAGCGAGGGGATCGCCACAGGATCGTGCGAGAAGTCGCAGTCCATCGTCAGCACCGCGTCCGCGCCCGCGTCGATCGCGCGGCGGAAGCCCGCGAGGTATGCCGTGCCGAGACCGCGCTCGCCCTCGCGGCGGACGACGTGAACGCGCGAAGACTGTCGAGCCTCGCGCGCCGCGCCTTCGGCGATGTCGGCGGTCCCGTCGGGCGAGGCGTCGTCCACGACGACGACGTGCAGGTCGAGATCGAGCGCGAGGATCGCGCCGACGATCAGCGCGACGTTCTCAGCCTCGTTGTAGGTCGGCAGCACCACCCAGATTCGCCGCCGCCGCTCTTCGACGCTCATACTGATCTTCACTCGCCCTCGCGGAAAAGGTAGACGGAGCCGCCGATCACCGCCTCGGGCGCGCGACGGCGGTAGGCGTCGAAGAAGTTGATCATCTCGGCGTCCGTGTAGGTGCGACCCGAGGGCTTCGCCATCTGGGCGGACGAGCCGTTCAGGTAGCTCGCGCCGACGGCGACGTAGCGCGTCGGCGGCAGTCGATCGTCGGAGAGCACCGTCATGTCCGCGTAGTCGATGCCGTAGTAGGGCGGCGTGAGGAAGCCGCCGAGCACCGCGCCGCGCAGGCGCGTCTCGCCGCGCGCCTTCAGGTATTCAGCCATCCCGCGCACGTCGTCGCCCCACTCGACGTTCGAGTCCGAGAGCAGTTGCCAGTGCGGGCGGCCGCCGGCGAGCTGGTTCATGTAAGGGACGTAATCCGGGTACGCGCGCAGCGCCTCGAAGCCGTGCCACCCTAAGAGCGCGACGACTAGCGCGAGACCGGCGCGGCGCGCGCGCGTCGAAGTTACGAGTCGTTCGAGCAGCGCGGCGGAGAGGACGAAGAGGAACGGGAAAGCGGGGAGCAGGTAACGGACGCCGATGTTGATGCGGCTCGTCATCACGAACGCCGTGTAGACGACGACGGGCGCGAGCAGCCAGAGGAAGCGCGAGTCGCGCCGCTTGAAAAACTCGCGGCAGCCCCACGCGAGCGACGCGACGGAGAGCAGGAGGAAGGGGAGCGTCGTCTTCAAAGCGAAGGCGACGGGGAAGTAGTACCACCAGCCGGCGCGGCTATACATTCCGAGGAGCGAGGCGGGGTGCCCCTCAGCGTTGTGATGAATCTGCCAGAGCACGCCGAGGACGAAGTCGGCGGGCAGCACGCGCGAGAAGGCGGCGACCGCGCGCGCGACGCCCGCGACGTTCGCGGGGTAGAGCAGGCCGATCAGGTGGACGTCCGACTCGACGAGCGCGCGGCGGTCGAAGGAGTAAGCCGCGTGGATGACGAAGAGGAGCGCGAGCGCGGCGAGGCAGGCGTGGGCGGCGACGGCGGCGCGCGCCCGCCCGTCGCGCGGCGCGCGCCAGAGCAGCAGCAGGAACGCGGCGGCGAGGACGGGTCCCGCGAGCAGCATCGAGAACTTGGCGATGATGCCCACTCCGGCGGCGAGCCCCAGCCAGAGGGCGCGCGGCCACGTCGGCGCGAGCGCGTAGCGCCGGAGCGTGTAGAAGAGGAGCAGGTAGCCGAAGGTCGCAGGGATGTCCGTCTGCACGACGCGCCCGTGCGCGAGGACGGTCGGCTCCAGTGTGAAGAGCGCGACGGCGATGACGGCGGCGCGCGAGCCGAAGAGGTCGCGCGCGAAGAGGAAGAGGAGGACGCCGAGCGCGGCGGCGAGCGCGATCATGGGGACGCGCGCCCAGAACGAGATGCGCTCGAAGGCGGCGCGGTTCTCAGCCCAGAAGGTGACGACGCAGTCCCACTGCTTGTCGGGCGGCGGCGCGTGTCCGAGCGTCTTCGGTCGCAGGAAGAGGAGCGGCAGCCCGGCGACGATCTTCGAGAGCGGCGGGTGCTCGTTGACTAATCGAAACTCGCTCGTCAGCAGCTGGTAGTAGCCCGCGGGAATCATCAGCGTCTCGTCCGTCGTGATGCCCTTCTCGTACCTGATGACCGCGAGCATGTTGAGAGCCATCACGGCGAGCAGCAGCGCGCAGAGGAGTTCTGACCCGCGGGAGACGGCGAAGCCGCGCGCGCCGCGGGGGGCGCGACGAGCCGCGTCCGCGGGATCGTCCGTGACGCGCGCGCTCATTCAGTCGGCGGCGGTTCGGTTCGCCCCGCGCGCGGGCGCGAGCGTTTCGGCGGGCGAGTCGGGCAGGCGCAGGACGCGCTCCCAACCGGAATCGTCCACGCGCATCCGGCGTGTCAGATCGTCGCGTAAGGAGGTCAGGCGCGGGCTCAGGGCGCGCGGGTAGTCTTCGAGCGAGCGGAAGCGCGCGCTCTGCTCTTCGACGAAGGCTTTCTGCTTCTTGATCGAAGGGACGCCGCGGTGCCGCCCCTCCTCGAAGAAGGGGACGAGGAGGCGCTCGACCGACGGCGCGCCGGGGATCGCGATCTCCTCTTCGTCGAGCCCGACCACGTCGGCGACGTAAAAGTCGACTCGAAGAAGCGCAGGCACCACGCGCCGAGCTCCGCCAGATCGCCCGAATCGACGCGGAAGCCTTTGAAGGCGCGCCTTCGCGCGTCCGTCGAGGTCGCAGCCATCGCGGCGTGGATCGCGCCGAGTCGCACGTCGATGGTGTCGAGCAGAAGCGTCGTTCCCTGCGGGTTCGCGTCGAGCCACCGCTCGAAGGCGACCTGCTCGAAGTGTTTGGGTGCGTTCGTGCGCGCGTCGATCTCTGGCTCGTCCATGAACTCGACGAACGACTGCTGCCAGTAGTGTGCGGCGGTGCCGACCGCCGGGATGTCGAGCCGGTGCGCCGCCTCCATGTTCGAGGTGTCGTTGAAGCCGCCGATGAAGGCGTAGGTCGCCACGTCGACGCCGCGCTCGATGTCGCCGTTGCGGCGCAGGGAAAAATCGGAGAGCCAGCGGTCGCCCGCCGCCTCGCGCATCTGCATGGCGATGGCGGCGGTCGTCATCGGCAGATCGAAGGCGTGCTCGAACTTAATCTCCTGAGCCTGCGTCAAGCCGAACGCCCCGGTGATGTCCGCGAAGGGCTGACCGGCGAACGTGATCGTGCCCGGGCGCACCGCCCGCACCGCGCCGACGAAGGTCATGTCCTCGGCGGCGCGGGCGAAGCGCTGGAGTCCGCCGCGATCCTGTTCGAGGAAGCGCACGCGCGGGCGGTCGAGCTGGTTGTCGACGAGCAGGCGCACCAACCGCTCGTGACCGAGGCAGGGCGCGTAGGGGAGCTTCCGCTGCGCGACGTAGAAGGTCGCCTCCGCCTCGCTCAGGGGCTTCTCGCGCAGGCGCGCCGCCTCCTTGTACGAGGCGTCGCCCATCGTCGCGTGGTAGCGGTCGATGTTGAGCGTGCCCATCAGCGCCCGCCCGCCCGCCCGGGGAGTGTGACGAACTGATCGATGCGGCGG
>JAIVJC010000190.1 GCA_020200235.1 Acidobacteriota bacterium
TCATGGAGCTGCTCGAAGGGCGGACGCTGCGCGACGTGCTCGCGGACGAAGCGCCCATGGCGCCCGCGCGCGCCGTCGAGCTGATGATGCAGATCGCGGCGGCGGTCGAGGCGGCGCACGACGGCGGCGTCATCCACCGCGACCTCAAGCCCGCGAACATCTTCGTCGTGCAGAGCAAGAACCTGCCGCCCGTCATCAAGGTGTTGGACTTCGGCATCGCCAAGCTCGCGGCTGAAAGTTACGAAGACTCCGGGACGCACGACCTGACGCAGACCGGCGTGATGATCGGCACGCCGCGCTACATGTCGCCCGAACAGTGCGACGGCGAGCACCTCTCGCCCGCCGCGGACGTCTACAGCCTCGGCATCATCTTTTACGAGATGCTGACCGGCGCGACGCCCTTCAACGGCGCGTCGCCGCTCGCCGTCGCCCTGCAGCACTCGACGAAGCCGCCGCGCCCGCCCCGCGAGTTGGTCCCGGCGCTTCCGGCGGAACTCGAAGAGGTCGTGCTCCGCGCGCTCGCCAAAAACCCGGACGAGCGACCGCCCGACGCGGGCGCGTTCCGCGAGGAGCTGCTCGCGACGGCTCAAACGCTCGGTCTCGCGAACTTCACAGTCAACTTCCTTCCGCCCGAGAACGGGGCGGGGAACGGCGGCGAGAGCAATGACGGCGCGCCGCCCGCGGATCGACTCGTGATCAGTCTCGAACCGCTACGCGCGAGCCGCGACACCAACGGTCACGCGCGAGGCGCATCGCGCACCGGCGACACGACGATGCTCGCGAACACCGCCGGGCAGCTACGCTCAACGGGCGCGCCCGCCGCCTCGACGACCGCCCCCGAAGTTTTGGCCGCGCACGCCCCAGGCATCACGCGCTACGACGTCACGGTTCCCGAACGGCGCACGGTGATCCAGAGGATGCGCCAGCCGGTAGCCCTGATCGCGGTCGTCGTCGCGCTGCTCGCCTTCGTCGCAGTCGCCGCGACTCTGTTGCGCTCCCGCAGGGGCGAAGCGGTCGGCGAAGCGAGCGCGGTTGCGACGACGCCTTCGCCTTCGCCTTCGGCGTCGCCCGAGCCGTCGCCGTCGCCGGTGAACGCCGCCGACAGCGGGACGGCGAAGACCAAACGCGGCGCGAAGCCGACCACTGCCGCGGCGCAGAAAAAACCCGACAAGGGCAACCGTGTGGTGAGGACGCTGAAGAAGATTTTTAAGAACCCGTTCTAGGAGCTGTTAGCTGTTAGCTCTTAGCTTTTAGCAAGGAAGTTCAAGGCTTTGGTTTTGCTAACAGCTAACAGCTAATCACTAATCGATGACCGATCAACTCAATATCAAACCTTTCCAGATCGGCGGCGTGACGGTCGGCGACGGGCGGCTCGCCGTCATCGCCGGACCCTGCATCATCGAGTCGGAGGAGCACGCGCTCTGGCTGGCGCGCGAGTGCGCGCGCCGCGCGGACGGCGCGGGGCTCGCGTACATCTTCAAGGCGTCGTTCGACAAGGCGAACCGCTCGTCGCACGCCTCCTTCCGCGGTCACGGCATGGAGCGGGGGCTCGCGGTGCTGCGCCGCATACGCGAGGAGGTCGGCGTCCCCGTCCTGACCGACGTGCACGACGTCTCGCAGGTCGAGCCGGTCGCGGAGGTCGTGGACGTGCTGCAAATCCCCGCGTTCCTGTGCCGGCAGACCGATCTCGTCAACGCCGCGGTGCGCACGGGGCGCGCCGTCAACATCAAGAAGGGTCAGTTCCTCGCGCCCTCGGACGCGCGCAACATCGTCGAGAAGGCGCGCGCCGCGGGCGGCGAGAAATTGCTGCTCACCGAGCGCGGCGCGTCGTTCGGCTACAACAACCTCGTCGTGGACTTCCGCTCGTTCCCCGTCATGCGCTCGTTCGGCGTGCCCGTCGTCTTCGACGTGACGCACAGCCTGCAACTGCCCGGAGGCTTGGGTCATGCAACGGGCGGGCAGTCGGAGTACATCGAACCGCTCGCGCGAGCCGGAGTCGCCTGCGGCGTCGATGCCGTCTTCATGGAAGTCCACGAGGAGCCCGCGCGCTCCGACCACCGCAAGTGGACGCGCGTGAACCCGCAGCGGGTCGTGATGGACGACTACACGGCAGGGCTGTGCCGGGCGCTGACGCCCGCCGAGACGGGGCGCGGCTCGTTCGGTCCGCACGGCGGGAAGTACATCAGCGTTTACGTCAACGGCGCGGGCGTGAAGGCGATGACGCACGAGAAGGGGACGGAGTTTCCGCTCGGCACCGCAATCGTCAAGGAGAAGTTCGCGGGGCGCGAGGGCGAGACGGTCGAGCTGATGACCGCCATGGTCAAGCGCGAGCAGGGCTTCAACCCGGAGAGCGGCGACTGGGAGTATTTCGTCTTGAACGGCGCGGGGACGGAAATCCAGGCGCGCGGCAAACTGGAGAACTGCATGGCGTGCCACGTCCCGCGCAAGGAGTGGGACTACACTTTCCGCACCTACCTGCCGCCGCGCGCGCCGGAAAAAATCCGGCGGCAGGGTTCACCACGGCAGCCGTAGCCCCTCCCGAGGTCTGAGCGCGCGCCCGCGGATCGTTCTGTCTCGGGTCGCCGCCGCACACAATAATTTTTCGCTCTTCAAAACATCCCGGTGCTTATGCTAATGCTGCGATACTTACTCCTTCCCCTGCTCCTCGTCGCAGTCTGTGCCGGAGAGGCTCGCCCGTCGGTCGCGCAGGACGAGGCGCGCGCCGCGTGGCAGATCACGCAGTTCGACATCACGGCGACCCTGCCCGCCCCCGGCGCGGAGCGCACGCTCGCGCGCACGCAGTTGCAGCAGATCACCGTGACGCTGCCCGCGCCGGTCGCCCCCGGAGCGACGATCAAGGTCGCGTTCGATTACAGCCTCGCGCTGCAGAATAATTCCGGGCTCGCGGCGATCTCTGGCGACGGCGCGCAGTTCCTCCCGCTCTCGCTCTGGTACCCTTCGCCGAACTCGCCCGTCTCCGTGCGCGGCGCCGACACTGCGCCCGTGCGCCTGACTGTGAACGCGGCGGGCGGCGAGACGGTCGTCTCTTCGGGGCAGGCGAGCGGCGCGACCTTCGATCAGAAACTCTCCGCGCAGCCCTTCTTCGTCGCCGGCAGGTGGGACGCGTTCGAGGGCGCGAATGATGCGCGCGGCGTGACGGCGATGCTGCCGCGCGGCGCGACTCCCGACGAGCGCAAGCGCGCAGAGGCTCTGACCGCTTACGCCGCCGCCGCGCGCGCCTACTTCTCCTCGACGCTCGGCGGCGCGCAGGACGCGCCCCTGCGACTCGTCGCGGTCAACCGCGCCGCGGGCTTCGACATGGGCGGCACGATCCTGGTCGAGCCGGCGGTCTTCCGCCGCGCGAAGCTCGACGGCGCGACCGCCCTGCTCATCGCGGAGGCGATCGCGCGCCTCTGGATCGGCGGCGCGTCGCCGGTGCGCGGCGCGGGCGCAGGCGTCGTGCGCGAGGGGCTGACGCGGATGCTCGCCGTCGAGTTCATCGAGAAGCATTTGGGGGCGGAGTCGGCGGAGTCGGAGCGCCTGCGCGAGCGCGTCGCCTTCGCGGCGGTCGCGCGTCGCGACGCGCCGCTCTCGCAGATCACGCCGGGCGAGCCGAACTACCTCACGCTCGCCGCCGGCAAGGGCGCGATGGTGTGGCGGCTCGCCGGGCGCACGCTCGGTCGCGAGGCCTTCATGAACGTCGTCCGCGCGCAGTTGCAGGGCGCGCGCGCGGGCGAGTTGACGCTCGCCTCCCTGCGCGCCGCGCTCGCCGGGGCGGGCGGCGAGCGGCTCAAGTCGATCCTCGACGCCGAGCTGGATCAGCCGACGCTCACGGACCTGCTCGTCGGGCTCGCACAGCAGCGCGAGGGCGGGTGGTCTTCCGCGCTGCGCAACACCGCGCCCTTCGACGTGACGGTCGCGGTCGCCGCGCGCACGGATCGCGGCGAGCGTCTGACGACAGAGGTGACGCTCAAGGCGTCGGACTTCGGCGAGGCGATCTTCAAGACGGCTTCGCGTGTCGTCGGCGTCGAGATCGATCCCGACAAGCTCTACCCGCAGACCGACTACGACAACGACGAGGCGCCGCGCCGCGCCGCGCTCGCCTCCTCGCTCGACGAGGCGACGCGCTCTCTGACCTCGCAGGACTACGCGCGCGCCGAGACGCTCGCGCGCGAGCTGCTCGCGCGCCAGCCACTGATGCAGGACGCGCGCGTCCTCCTCGCGCGCGCGCTGCTCGAACAGAACAAACTGCCCGACGCCGAGAGAGAGTTCCGCGCCGCCGCCGACTCGCCGCTGCCGCTCGCGCAGACGCTCGCGTGGTCTGCCATCGGTCTCGGCGAGATCGCGCTGCGCAAGGGTCAGGCGAGGGCATCGTCGGCAACCAGCCCGAAGTCTGGCAGACGAAGGTGCTGCGCACGGAGGCGGTCGGCGGCGACCGCGTCGCGGCGGACGTGCAGATCACGGCGCGCACGCTCGGTCGCGATCAGAGCGGCACCGCGGTGCTCGTCTTCACGCGCGCTTCGGGTCGCCTGCTGCTCGCCGAAATCCCGATCTTCGAGGTGCGGTAAAAACGTTGACCCCCGACACGGAAGAGATCGCGCGCCGCGCCGCTCGCGTCAAGCTGCTCCTGCTCGACTGCGACGGCGTGCTCACCGACGGGCGCATCACGCTCCTCGGCGACGGCGACGAGCAGAAGAGTTTCCACACGCGCGACGGTCACGGTCTCGTCTTGCTCCACCGCGCCGGTCTCCAGTCGGGCGTCATCTCCGGGCGCACCTCGTCGGCGCTCGAACGCCGCGCGCGCGATCTGGGCATCCGCCACGTCCGGCAGGGGACGCACGACAAGATCGTCGAGTTCCTCGAAGTGCTGGCAGCCGCGGGCGTCTCCGAGGACGAGACCGCCTTCGTCGGCGACGACGTGACGGACATCCCGCTCATGCGCCGCTGCGCCCTCGCCGCGGCGGTCGCCGACGCGACCGAAGACACGCGCGCGCACGCGCACTACGTCACGCGACTCGCGGGCGGGTTCGGCGCGGTGCGCGAGGTCTGCGAGCTGATCCTGAAGGCGCAGGGACGCTGGCAAGAGTTGATGCGCCGCTACACGGACGGCTGATCCTTAACGCACGCCCCCACACTCCGCCCACGCCTCGTCCGCGACCAGCCCCGCCGTCGAACGTCCAATCCGCGTTGAGCCCCGCCTGTGTGATGGTTGATGAAGTGAAACACAATGTAAAGCTGCGTCTTCGGTCGAGGCATTATTCTTGCCGCCCCGATCCGGCACGGGCGGGACGAGGCATTTCTTGTGAGGGAGTAGAGATGAGCTTAATGATTCGCAGCGCGTGGTCGGTCGTCGCGGTGATCTGTTTTGTCTTCGCCGCGCCAGTCGCGCGGGCCCAGGCGCCGCCGGAGAAAGTTAACGCCGCGCCAGCCAACGAAGCTAACCCGCTGCGCACGGCGCGGAGCATCTTCATCCGCACGAAGTCGGTCTACTTCAAGCCCGAGGCGCTGGAGAACTCCCTGCTCGAGCAGGAGGAGTTCCAGAGGTGGGGGTTATCGGTGACGAGGATCGAGGCGGAAGCCGATCTGATCATCGAAGTCGGGCGGAAGGTCTTCACCACGAGTTTCATCTACAGCGTGATCGAGCCCCGCTCGCAAAAGGTCGTGGCGAGCGGGCGGGTGAACTCCATCGGCGGCACGGTCGAAGGAAAGATCAGGCACAGCTTCATCAAGAAGTTGCGCGCCGCGCGCCAGCAGTGACCCGCCGCGATCCCGCGCCTACACTGGTCGGCTAGGCGAGCCCCGGTGTCAGCCCGCGCTCACCACGCCACGGCGTAGCGACCGCGCCGCGGGTCTGCGCCGCCGGAGATGACGCGCGTGCGGGGATCATAGAGGACGACGGTCGGCGCGGAGAGCGTGCCGAAGGCAGACTGCACCTTCACCCTGTGCCCGCGCCGTTCGAGCTGTTTGACGACCGCCTCGCCGAAGCGCGACTCGACGTTGAGCGAGCCGGGCAGGAAGGCGTGATCGTCGAACGAGCTGACCAGGTGCTGCGTGTCGAAGCGCGCAGCCTCCACCGCCTCCTGCGGGTTCATCCCGAACTCGACGACGTTCAGGAAGACTTGCAGCAGCGCCTGATCCTGATTGTCGCCGCCCGGCGTGCTCAGGACGGCGAACGGCTCACCATTTTTCAGGACGAGCGTCGGCGTGAGCGTGATGCGCGGGCGCTTGCCCGGCGCGACGACGTTCGGGCTGTTCGGGTCGAGCATCGCCGATTGCAGGCGCTGCCCCATCAGCACGCCCGTGTCGCCCGCGACGACGGCGGGCAGCCAAGCGCCCGACGGCGTCGCGCTGAAAAGGTTCCCGTCTTTGTCGATCACGTTCACGCACGTCGTGTCGTTCGCGCGCTCCAGCGGCGAGACACGCGACTCGCGCGCCGGTATTCTCTCGACTCCCGCGAGCAGCGGCTTCATCGCGACCGGATCGCCCGGCGTGTAGTCGAGCGAGGCGCGATCGTCGCGGATCAGTTGGCGGCGCAGCGCGGCGTAGTCTTTCGAGAGCAGCTGCGCGGTCGGGATACGCACGAAGTCTGGATCGCCGAAGTAGCGGTCGCGGTCGGCGAAGCCGAGCTTGAGCGCCTCGGCGAGCGCGTGGACGTACTCGGGCGAGTTGTGACCCAAACGTTTCAGGTCGTAGCCTTCGAGAATGTTCAGAGTCTCGATGAAGGCGGGTCCCTGCGTCCAGAAGCCCGCCTTGTAGACCTCGTAGCCGCGGTAGGTGCCGCGCGCGGGCTCGCCGACGCGGGCGCGGAAGCCGGCGAGGTCTTCAGCCGCGAGCAGCCCGCCGTTGCGCTGCATGTAGTCGCCGATGCGCCGACCGACCTCGCCCTTGTAGAAATAGTCGCGCGCCGCCGACAGACCGGCGTGGCGTCCGCCGCCGCGCGACGCGCGCCTCTCGGCTGCGACGATCGAGCGCAGCGTCCGCGCCAGATCGGCTTGGACGAACACGTCGCCGACTTTCGGCACCTCGCCGCCGGGCAGGAAAACCCTCTTCGCGTCAGCCCACTTCGAGAAGACGGGGGCGAGCCTGCGGATGTACTCGACGCGCAGCTCGTCGATGGGGAAGCCGTCCGCCAGCTCGATGGCGGGCTGCATCACCTCCGCGAGCGTTTTCGTGCCGAACTGATCAAGCGCCGTGACGCAGGCGTCGAGCACGGCGGGGACGGTCGCGGCGGTCGGACCCGTCGAGGGGAAGCCGAAGAGTCGCCTCCTTGCGCGCGCGCGCCGTCGGGCGCGGAGCCCGCCTCTGTGTTCGCGCCGCCGCGCGCTTGAGAGACGAAGAACTCGCGCGTTGCCTTGCGCGGGGCTGGTCCCATGCCCTCGACGACCGCGACGGGTTTACCCTTCGGCTTGACGAGGATCGGGACTTCGCCGCCGAAAGAGAAGTGCGAGAACTCGATGACGGAAGCGGCGAGGATCGTCGCGACGCCCGCGTCCACGGCGTTGCCGCCGCGTTGCAGCATCCTCATCCCCGCCTCGACCGAGAGCGGGTGCCCCCCAGCGACCACTCCGCGCCGCCCGCGCACGACGGGACGGAAGGTGTCGCGCGCGCCGACCGGCAGCGACGCCGCGATCAGCAGGGCGGAGAGCAAGGGCGGCGCGAGCGCGCGCAGAGATTTGTTCGTTGGTGTCCTCATGGCTTACTCCTGCAAAGTTTCGAAGTACAACTCGTCGACGTAGCGCCAGAGCCAATCCTCGCCCGGCTGGAACGACTTGATCACGGGATGACCGCCCGCGCGGAAGTGTCTGGTCGCGTGCCTGTTCTTCGAGCTGTCGCAGCAGCCGACGTGTCCGCACGAGAGGCACAGCCGCAGGTGCACCCACGTGTCGCCCGCCCTCAGACAGTCCTCACAGCCCTCCGCGCTCGGCGTCACTTCGCGAATCTGTCTCAAGTGCTCGCAAGCCATTTATCAAAACCCGGCCGGGAAAGCAAAACTGTCGGGGGCCGCCAGCCGCGTCAGCGCCCCTTCGCACGCGCCTTGGTCTTACCCTTCTTCTTCGCGGCGCGGCGGTGCTGTTGCTGTCGCGTCTCCATCTCGCCCATCGTCTCCTTGAAGTGTTCGCGGCAGAGCTGGACGAAAGTCTGCATGACGGGCGGCTGGTAGCCGCCGGTCAGGTAGGCGAAGCCCAGCTCGGAGTTGATCTGCGCCCCCTCGATCCACCAGCGCACGAGCCGCCCCTCGGCGATCTCTTCGAGCGCGGACTGGTAGGGCACGATGCCGACGCCCATCCCGCGCTCGACCATCTTCTTGATCGAGTTCATGCGCGAGAGCTCCATCAACACGCGCGGTCGCAAGCCCGCCTGCTCGAAGAACTCGTCGATGAGGCGGCGCGTGTTGCCGCCGCGCTCGCCGAGGATCAGGCGCTCGCCGGCGAGCGCGAACGCGCTCACCACGCGCTGGCTCGCCATCTTGTGCTCGGGGTTCGCGATGGCGATCAGCTCGTCGCGCAGGAGCAGCTCCGTCTGCACGCCGCGCTCCTCGGCGGGCAGCGAGACGAACGCTACGTCCAGATCGCCCGCGACGATCTGTTTGACCAGAGAGTCGCTCGTCCCCGAGGTGACCGACACGTCGGCGTGCGGGTGCTTCTCGTGCAGCTCGCGCAACATCTCGGGCAGCGGGTCGGAGCTGAACATCGCCGACGCGCTGCCGAGGCGCAGCCGCCCGTGCGTCGTGCCCGACAGCTCGGCCAGCTCGGCGAGCGCGCCGTCGTGCTCCCTCAGGATGCGGCGGGCGCGCTCCAGCAGCCGCTCGCCCGCCTCGGTCATCACGCACCGGCGCGGCGTGCGGACGAAGAGCTGCATCCCGACTTCGAGTTCGAGCTGCCTGATCTGCATGCTGATCGCCGCCTGCGTGACGTGGACGCGCGCCGCAGCGGCGGTGAACGTGTGGGTCTCCGCGATCGCCGCCAGCGCCCTCAGTTGTCGAATCTCCATCGTCACCTCGGTATCAGGTATGGTTATCGAGCGGATAAAATCTTTTAGTTTCCATTATACGTCAACTCTTTTTACAATCAACCGGAATTTGCGTGAAGGGCGTGATTTCAAGGAAGGGAAGACGCGCGCCCGCCTTCTGTTCACGATGCCCAGACCAGCCCCAGCCCCCGGACCCCGGAAAAATCTGTCCACACACGCGCTCACCCTCGGCGTGGACGGCGGCGGCACGAAGACGCAAGCCGTCATCGCCGACGAGAAGGGGCGCGTCGTCGGCGAGGGACTCGCGGGACCCTCGAACCCGCTGCGCGTCGGTGTCAGCCACGCCGCGGCGGCGGTGCGCGAGGCGTTCAACCGCGCGCTCTCCGAGGCGGGCGCGCGCCGCTCCGAAGTCGCCGCCGCGCAGATCGGGCTCGCGGGCGTGCGCCGCGAGGACTTGCGGCAGCGGATGCGCGAAGAACTCTCGTCGCTCGGCGTCGCCTCGGTCGAGGTCGTCACCGACGCGGACATCGCGCTCTACGGCGCGACCAACGGCGAGCCCGGACTCGTCCTGATCGCGGGCACGGGATCGATCTGCTGCGGCAAGAGCGCGCGCGGTCGGCACGCCTGCGCCGGGGGCTGGGGACCGCTCGCGGGCGACGAGGGCGGCGGCTCCTGGATCGCGCGCCGCGCCCTGCAGGCGGCGGCGCGCGCGACCGACGGGCGCGGGCGGGCGACCGCGCTCGTCGAAGCCTGCCTCGAATACTTCAACGTCGCGAAGGCGGAAGACCTCTCGACCGCGATCTACTCGCCCGCCATGACGAACGAGCACCTCGCCGGGTTCGGTCGCCCCGTGATCGAGGCGGCGCGACGCGGCGACGAGGTGGCGCGCGAGATCGTGCGCGACGCCGGGCGCGAGTTGGCCGCGACAGCCATCGCCGTCATCGAGAAGCTGCGGATGGGGCGCGACGAGTTCCAGGTGGCGCACGTGGGCGGCGTCTTCAAGGCGGGCGAGATGGTGCTCGCGCCCCTGCGCCAGGAGATCTCGCGCGTCGCGCCGGGCGCATACCTCGCCCCGCCTCGGCTCCCGCCCGTCGTCGCCGCCGCGCGCATGGCTCGCGCGCAACTGCCGAGCCTCGCGCTCGCGGGATGAATGAAAGCCATGAACCGTGACAAGTGACAAGTGACAAGAAAGATCGAGAGACGGATTTGCTTGTCACTTGTCACTCCAAAGTTATGAGCGTGGACGAGCGGGAAGCAATCCCCTTGACGGAGCAGGAGAACCCGCGGACGGCTCGTCTGAGCGAGCTGCCGACCGAGGACATCTTGCGCCTGATGAACGAGGAGGACGCGCGCGTCGCGGAAGCAGTCGAGCTCGTGCTGCCCGATGTCGCGCGCGCGGTCGAGGCGATAGCGGCGCGGCTCGGCGAGGGGGGGCGGCTGTTCTACGTCGGCACGGGCACGTCTGGTCGCTTGGGGGTGCTGGACGCTTCGGAGTGCCCGCCGACCTTCGGCGTCGCGCCCGAACTCGTGCAGGGCATCATCGCGGGCGGCTACGACGCGCTGCACCGCGCGACCGAGGCTTCCGAGGACGACGGGGAGGCGGGCGCGCGAGAACTCGAAGGGCGTGGAGTTAGTGGGGCGGACGCGGTCGTCGGCATCGCCGCCTCGGGGCGCACGCCCTACACGATAGGCGCGGTCGTGCGCGCGAGAGAACTCGGCGCCTTCACGGCTTGCGTCACGTGCGCGCCGGAGTCGCCGATCACGCGCGCGGCGGAGGTCAGCATCGTGCCGGTCGTCGGCGCGGAAGTCCTCGCGGGCTCGACGCGGCTCAAGGCGGGGACGGCGCAGAAGCTCGTCCTGAACATGATCTCGACGGCGACGATGATCCGGCTCGGCTACGTCCACGGCAACCGCATGACGAACGTGCTGCCGCGCAACGAGAAGCTGCGCGCGCGCGCCGCGCGCATCTTCGCCGCCGAAACTGGCGCGGGCGAAGACGAGGCGCGCGCCGCGCTCGAAGCCGCGGGCTTCGATCTGCCGACCGCGCTCGTCATCCACCGCACGCGCCGCACGCGCGAGGAGGCAGAGCGCGCCCTCGCCGATTCAAAGGGTGTGGTAGATCAGGCGATTAAATATTTCTCAGAACTCTGAAATCTTGTATGGTCATTTAATGAGTTTACGCTGTCTCAGCGGAGGTATTTACCTTCTATCAGAGGTGACATCTCTTAGGAACCAATCATCCTGATCCGGCAAATAATCTCTTTGGGCTTCGTACCAGTCGCTTAGTGTTTGAATATGACGCCACTTCTCATGACTATATGTACAAAATCGATTCGCTTCAGCGTCCATTGCCCTTTTAAGGCTGTCCCCGTACAGGCTCTCGTCGTCGTCGTCAATGTATCTAAGGAATTCTGGCTCGAACATAGTTACAGCCATATTAATTGTATAGCCGATGGCTTCAATACTCTCTGGCTTCTCTGTAAACTCTCTAATAATTTGCTGCTGCCCCGTTTTCACTCTGCCGACGGGTAGTTTATACCTATTACTCGTCAACAACGTTCCAATCACGTTTTGACTACTTCGATAATATTTATGGTGCTGGAGGAATTTTGCCCAATAAAAATCATCCTCAATGAGGATGTCAGAGTAGTGAACCATAAACGTTGTGTTCAACTTCATTTCTTTTAATGCTAGCGGCAGTAACGGCGCAGGAGTACGTCTACACTCAATCGGTATAGTAGTTGTTGAGAGTCCGGCATAGTACTCAATCATTTCCGAAAAATCTTTCGTCAAGATGATGATTTTGGAGAAAATGGTAGAGTCTAACTTGTCAATGATATGGTGAAGAATGGGTTTTTTTCCGATTGGGAGGAGGATTTTGGGCATACCCATGTTCAGCGGATACAGACCTCCTGACCTCCCGGCAGCAGGGATAATCAAAGGAATTCCCCATGCCTGAATGGTTTTTAACTTTTCGAGAAGCTCGGCGGAATCTTGAAAATCAAGATGCTCCTTTTCTAATAACAGTATTGGGAGGGCCTGGCGTTGTACATCTTGACTTCTACAAATAATGATATCCTTTTCAAGAGCTATGGCTAAGGTTACTTCGCCGTTCACCCAGTCAGAGGCGACCGCCTTTTTTGTGAAGAGCACAAGTACTTGTTGAGACTGTAGCATCGCCTTTCGCACTTTCTCGTTTAGAGACGTGCCCACACGTGACTCTTCGTCCGCTATAAAGGTTTCTAGCATGTAAACTTCATGCAGCATTGCTGCGACGGCTTTTGCCAATGATAGTCCATCGTCTGTCGCATAAGAGATGAAAAGGTCGTACATTGCAGTTCCTTTGCTATTTAACCTAATGTCTGGGGTTTGGGTTTACTACTTCCACCTGCGCCGATTTTATGCCTAACCTGAGCCGCTGAAAGCGTGTGATGGGCGTAATGCCGCGTGTAACAGGGTGAAGCGTTCGAGGCAGCAGGTCACGCGGCGCGTAGAGTATAGCAAGAGTAGCTTCCGAATCATACCACTTGTTGTACTCGACTGTAGCTTGGGTTTGCCGTTCATGTCATGAAGTCTCTCGATCTCGTCATCATCTTCGGCTACCTCGTCGGCATCACGCTCTTCGGCATCCTCTTCGCCGGCAAGCAGAAGACGACGGAGGACTACTTCGTCGGCGACCGCTCGGTGCCGTGGTGGGCGATCGCCGCGTCCATCGTCGCGACCGAGACCTCGACGATCACTTTCATCTCCGTCCCCGGCGTCGCCTTCGCGCGCGGCGGCAACTTCCAGTTCCTCCAGCTCGTCCTCGGCTACATGCTCGGCCGGATCGTTATCTCGATCCTCTTCATCCCGTCTTACTTCCGCGGCGACCTGCTGACCGTCTACGAGCTGCTCGAACGCCGCTTCGGTCAGCGCATCAAGATGCTCGCCGCCGCGCTCTTCGTCGTCATGCGCAACATCGCCGACGGCGTGCGGCTGCTTTTGACGGCGATCGTGCTGGCGGCGGTCTACACGGCTTTCCAGCCGCAGGCGAACGTGACGGCGATCATCGTCTGGTCGATCGTCCTGCTCGGCGTCGTGATGATCGTCTTCACCTACTTCGGCGGGATGGAGGCGGTGATCTGGGTCGAGGTCGTGCAGCTCGGCATCTACCTCGCGGGCGCGCTCGCCGCCGCGCTCGTGCTGGCCGCCGGGATCAAGGGCGGCTTCGGGGGCGCGCTCGCGCTGGGGAAGGAGTTCGGCAAGTTCAGCCTCGTCGATCTCGGCTTCCGCCCGACCGACTTCACCGTCTGGTCGCCGACGAGCTTCTGGTCGAGCCTGCCCTTCAGCGGTTGGAGCCACACCTTCTCGCTGCCCGTCGATCTGAAGAAGACTTACACGCTCTGGGCGGGTCTCATCGGCGGGTGCTTCCTGACGATGAGCACGCACGGGACGGATCAGTACCTCGTCCAGCGCTACCTCTGCACGGACCGGGCGCGGCGCGCGTCAGCCGCGCTGCTCACGAGCGGCGCGGTGGTCTTCGCTCAGTTCATCGGCTTCCTCTTCATCGGCGTGCTGCTCTTCGCCTTCTACCAGCCGCACAGTGATCCGGCTTATTCGACGCTCACCGCCGGTGCGGCGACGCTCCCCATCGAGGGCGCGTTCCGGTCGGTCCCGAGCGACAGCATCTTCCCCCACTTCATCACGCGCCACATGCCTTCGGGTCTGTCGGGGCTCGTCGTCGCGGCGATCTTCGCCGCCGCGCTCTCGTCGTCTTTGAACTCTATCGCCGCCACCGCCGTCAACGATCTCTACAAGCCGTTCGCGCCGAAGCGCGCCGACAAACATTACCTGCGCGTCTCGCACTGGCTGACGCTCGCGTGGGGCGTCGTGCAGATGCTCATCGCGATCTACTTCATGCGGAAGAACCGCGCCGCGCTCGATCAGGCGCTCTCCGTCGC
>JAIVJC010000191.1 GCA_020200235.1 Acidobacteriota bacterium
GGCTCCAACAGCCGCGCCAGGTTTTCGCGGGCGACGCCTTGCATCTTAAGGATGAGGGATGAGGGATGAGGGGTGAGGGATGAAATAAAGGCTGACGCTCGAGCAGCCCTTCTTTCATCCCTCACCCCTCATCCCTCGCCCTGCTCTTCAGCCGTCGGTGCCGTCGGCGTCGGCGGTCGCGTCGCTGCTGTCCGAGTCGCTGGTCTTGTCGCTCGCGTCCGCGTCCGGAGCGGACATCGAGTAGCCCGCGCCGCCCGCGGGCTCGACCGAGCGCAGCAGACCCGATCCCTGTTCGTCGCCGTCGAGACGGGTAGAGTTATCCTGTTCTGGCATGGTAGCCCTCCCAAAGTCTTGAAAAGTTTTTCTGAAGCGACCCAAGATTAGTACGAGCCGGCGGGAAACGCCAAGCGAGCGCAAGGGAGGGGAAGGATGAAGGATGAAGGATGAAGGATGAAGTAAGACCGAACTGTTTTTACTTCATCCTTCATCCTTCATCCTTCATCCTTTAGTTCTCAGTCTATCGCCTTCGCGTCGCGGCTCTTGATCTCGTTCCAGCGCGAGAGGGCTTCGGCGAGCCGGCGCTGGAGCTCCGCCGAGGCGGCGGCGGCCTGCGTCGTCGGCTGCGCGTCCGCCCCCTGGAGCAGTTCGAGCAGCGACTCGAACGAAGAGTGCAACTGCGCGAGATTCGCGCCGCCCGCCGCCGCCGCGCCCTGACCGCCGCCGCCGCCCTCGCCCGCGAGCGGCGCGAGTTTCTGATCGAGCGCGGCGAGCGCGTCAGCCTTCGCGCCCCTCGCGCCGCCTTCGCGCAACTCCTTGACGCGGGCGCGGAGCTTGCGGACTTCGCCGAGCGCGTCGAAGCTCCGGTTCATCCCCTCGTAAGCCTGCATCGACAGCTCGAACTGCCGGCGCAAGCCCGCCTCCGGCGTCTTCACGCGCGGATCGATCTTCACGTCGAGCGTGCGCGTCTGCGTGCGCCCGCCGGCGGTGAGCTTGACGGTGTACGTGCCGGGGTGCGCGGCGGGCCCGAGCGGCGTGCGCGGCGTGTCCATGTAGATGGCGGAGATGGGGAAGTCGTAGCGCGGGGCCTGCGGCTTCGGGTAGTGCAAGTCCCAGACGAAGCGCTGCATCCCCGCGCGCCTCGACAGGATTTGCGGCGGGCGGTACCAGTAGGACGGCACCTGGTAGTCCTTCTCGTTGATGACTTCCGGCTTGTCGTCGCTCGAAAAGCGGCGCACGAGCCTGCTCGACTGATCGTAAATCTCGAGCGTGACGGCGCCCGCGTCGCGCTTCAGGTAGTAGTCGATGATCGCGCCGTCGGGCGGGTTCTTGCCCACGGGCTCCTCGGGCGGGAGCGGCGTGTCGGTGTTGAGGTTGCGCCGGTAGCGGTAGGCGACCGCCGGCGCGAAGAGGAACGACTGAGACGCCGCCGCTTCGTCCAACTGGCGCAGCGGCGTGATGTCGTCGAGAATCCAGAAGGAGCGACCGTGCGTGCCGACCACCAGATCGTCGTCGTGCACGACGAGATCGCGGATCGACGTGGCGGGCATATTCAACCTCAGCGGCTGCCACTCGTCGCCGTCGTTGAAGGAGACGTAGACGGCGCGCTCCGTGCCCGCGAACAGCAGCCCTTGGCGCCGCGGGTCTTCTCTCACGGCGTTGACGGGATCGTTCGGGAGACCTTTGACGATCTCCTTCCACGTCCGCCCGCCGTCGTGCGTGCGGTAGACGTGCGGGCGCAGGTCGTCGAGGCGGAAGCGGTTGACGGCGGCGTAAGCCGTCCCGGCGTCGAAGCGACCGGCGTCGATGAGCGAGACCTTGCTCCACGACGTGAGCCCGGGCGGCGTCACGTTCTGCCACGACTTGCCGCCGTCGCGCGTGACGTGGACGAGACCGTCGTCCGTGCCCGCCCAGATCGTGTTCGCGTCCTTGTAGGAGGGCGCGACGGTGTAGATGACGCCGCGGCGCGCCATCGTCGCCATCTCCGGCGCGCGGTAGACGCCGATTGATTCGGGGACTTCGTTGCGCTCGCGCGAGAGATCGGGGCTGATGACCTCCCAGCTCATGCCGCCCGTCGTCGTCTTGAAGAGGACGTTGCCCGCGAAGTAGAGCGCGCGCGGATCGACGGGCGAGAAGATGACGGGCGCGGTGCGTAAGAATCTGTACTTGCCGGTGCGCACGGCTTCGGGCGCGATGGACTGGGCCTGCCCGGTGCGCTTGTCGAAGCGCGTGATCTTGCCGCCGTAGATGACGTTCGGGTCGAGCGGATCGGGCGCGGCGTAGCCGTACTCCTCGACGCCGACGGTGCGCCAGTCGCGAAAACTGATCGCGCCGTTGTCGCCGCGCGACGTGATGCCGACCGAGCCGCTCTCCTGCTGACCGCCGTAGACCCAGTAAGGGAACTGGTTGTCGGTGACGACGTGGTAGAACTGCGCGGTCGGCTGGTTGTACCAACTGCTCCACGTCTCGCCGCCGTTGACGGTGACGACCGCGCCCTGATCGCTCGCGAGTAAAATCGTCTGCGGGTTGTCGGGGTTGATCCAGATGGTGTGGTAGTCGTCGCCGCCGGGCGCGCCCTTCCAGCCCGTCCAGGTCTTGCCGCCGTCGGTCGATTTGTAAGTCTCGACGGCAGCGGCGTAGACGATCTCCCGGTTCTTCGGATCGACCTTGATCTCGGCGAAGTCGCTGCCGCGCGCCCACACGCGCCGCTCGTTCGTGACGCGCGCCCACGTCTCGCCCGCATCGTCGGAGCGGAAGATGCCGCCCGCCTCCGGTTTCGCATCGACGGTCGCATAGATGGTCTTGGGATTGCTCTGCGAGACGCCGAAGCCGATGCGCCCCAAGCCCTGCTCGACGGTGGGCAAGCCTTTCGTCAACTGCCGCCACGTCGAGCCGCCGTCGGTCGATTTGTAGAGACCGCTGCCCGCGCCCTGCCACGCGCCGTTCTCCCAGGGACCCTGGCGCGCCGCCCAGAGGTCGGCGTAAATCGTCTGCGCGTTCGACGGATCGAAGGCGAGCGCGATGGCTCCGGTGTTCTCGTCCCTGTAGAGAACCTTCTGCCAGTGCTCGCCGCCGTCGGTCGAGCGATAGACGCCGCGCTCCTCGTTCGCGCCGTAAGGGTGACCGAGGACGGCGACGAAGACGCGGTTCGCGTCTTTCGGATCGACTAGAACAGCGCCGATCTGCTGACCGTCTCTCAAGCCCATGTGCCGCCAACTCCGACCGCCGTCGGTCGATTTATAGACGCCGTCGCCGACGGAGAGATCGGGCCGCTGGAGCCCCTCGCCGCTCGCGACGTAGATCACGTTCGGGTCGGAGGGCGCGACGGCGAGCGCGCCGATTGAGCCCGTGGGTTGATCGTCGAAGATCGGTTGCCACGTGTGCCCGTAGTCCGTCGTCCTCCACACGCCGCCGTTGTTGACGCCGATGTAGAAGACGTTCGGCTGGCCCGCCACGCCCGTCGCGCCGACCGTGCGGCCGCCGCGGAAGGGCCCGATCATGCGCCAGCGCATGTTCTGGTAGAGCGCGGGGCTGAACTGCTGCGCGAGAGCCGCGAGCGAGAGGACGACGAGGAGCGCCGCCGGGTGGATGGCGGACAGCGCGAGGCTGCGTTGCGTGGACACTTTTGACCTCCGAAGTCGAAAGGGTAGACGAGCAGCGGACGGAGTGAGATGTCTACCACACTTCGAGGGGTCGCGGGAAGGCTGGTGATTTATCGAACGGCGGGGAGGATTTTCGAGCGGCGCGGCGGGACGCCCCGCGCTGCGGCTCAGGTTGGTAGGTTGAGGCTCCGTAGCAGGGCGGCGTAACGCGGGTCGGCGCGCAGAGGGTCAAACTGTGGCTCGATCTTAAGGTTAATGATCCAGCCGCTCCGCTCCTCGCACGCTTTTTTGAGTTGCTGTAAAGCCTGATCGCGCTCGCCGAGCCCTGTGTAAAGGATCGCCAGATCATACGGCGTGGCATACCTGTGGCTGGACCTCTCCTGCAACTCGCCGAGTATTTTCAGCGCTTCGTTTCTCTTGCCCGAGAGCGCGTAGGCGTGTCCCATTTGCCCCAGGATGGGCGAGGTTCTTTCCGACAAGCTGATCGCCTGTTTGTACTCCGCGATGGCTTCTTCATACTTCGACTGCTGCTCGTAAACTATCCCGAGCGCCAGGTGCGCGCTGGGGCGGCCCGGCTCCATTTCGAGCGAACTGTAATATTGCTTGGTAGCCTCGTCGTACCGGCGCGCCAGGTAGTACGCCCCCGCCAGATCGTCACTCGCGGCGGCCGAGAGTTGATCGAGTTCGAGACCGCGCCGGGCCATCTCGATCCCCTCGTCGAGCCGCCCGGTCGCCGATAACAGGTAAGAATAGACTCCGTAGGTCGCCACGTAGCGGGGGTTGAGCTCGATGGCGCGACTGAATTCTCGCTCGGCCGCCGCCCAGTTCAGGTCGTAGAACATACTCGCGGCGCCCAGAGAGCTATGGGCTTCGGCGAGCGTGCTGTCTATCTCTAACGCCTTCTGTGCCGCCGCCTTTCCTTTCGCGAAGCCTTCCCGCGGCGGGAGCCAGTTATTCACCGCGGAGGCGGCGTTTGTGTCGGCCAGGCCGGAATAAGCCAGCGCGTAGCCGGGGTCTTTCGCAATGGCCTGATTGAAATACTCGGCCGCCTTCGCGTGATCGGCCGGTGAAAATTTATACCAGAAGTAACGCCCCTTCAGATAAAGCTGATAGGCTTCGGGATTGTCCGTCTCTCGTTTAGTCAGCCGCGCCCTTTCCTCGCCGCCTAGCTTGAGCGATAAGGCGGCGGCAACCCTGCCGGAGATCGCATCCTGCACGGTGAAGATGTCCGTAAACTTCTCATCGAACTGCTCCGTCCACAGCGTCTCCCCCCTGGCGGGGCGGATCAGCCGCACCGTCACCCTGATGCGGTCGCCCGCCTTCTGTATGCTCCCGTCCAACACCGAATCGACCTGCAACTCCCGCCCCGCCCGCGCCGTCTCGTCCTCGAGTTTCGTGTACTGGCGCACCGCATTAGTCGGGCGCACGGCGAGTTGATTGACGCGGCTGAGCTTCGCGATCAAAGTGTCGGCCATGCCCATCTCGAGCGACTCGTCCCGCTCGGCGGCGACGAGGGGCTTGAAGGGCAGCACCGCGATCGATCTGATCGGGGCGATATTTGTTGCGGTGGGCGTGCTGAGTGTGGCGCGCGAAAGGTAGACGGCGACGGCAGACACGCCCAACAGCAGGCAGGTCGAAGCAATCACAACTCTTCGTAAATTCCACCGCGTCCGCCGGGCTATTGCCGGACCGCCGACGAGTGATCTCTCCCCGGCTTCTGCGACCTGCCCCGCGAGATGCACGTCGCCCTCCGACCTGTCCTGCTCCTCAAAGACGATGTGCGCCCGCGTACGTTCTGCCATTACTAAATCAATCTCTCCATCTTGCACCTCAACCACTTCGCCCACGAAGCGGTAGCCGCGGCGCGGCACGGTCTTGATGTATTGTGGCTCTCTGGCGTCGTCGCCCAGAGCTTGCCGCAGGATCGAGATGTTATCAGTGATGTTCTTCTCTTCGACGAAACTGTCGGCCCAGACCTCGCGCATGAAGTCATCTTTCCCAATCACGCGCCCACGATTCCTGATCAGCAAGAGGAGCACGCCGAAGGCTTTCGGCGTGAGCGCGACCTCTTCGCCGTCGCGCCACAACTGCTGCTCGGCAGCGTCCACCCGATACGGGCCGAATTCGTAGAAGTGTCCGGCTGGCTCACTCATATCTCAATCATGCCACATTACTCGCAGACATCCGTCCAGACTTTTCACTGTCCGGTTCGGACGCGTCTCACCAGTTCAGCGAAACGGGGATCGGGGTGGAGCGAGTCGAAGTCCGGGTCGACGGAGATAGACATCATGGCCGGATGCTTCTCGCCTGCCGCCCTGTTGAGCCACCCGAAGGCCTGATCGTTTTCGCCGAGACGCGTGTACGCCTCCGCCATGAAGAGGGGTAAGTTACGATCCCCCCTCTTCATCTTCTCGGCCAACTCGATCTGTTTTTGCCAGATGCCCCGCTCGCCGGCGGTCGCGTATGCCGCTCTTAGAGCAGCCGCAGCATCCGCCTCCTTTCCCGGCCCCGCGTTGTCGGCCAGTCTTCCGGCGTTCTCCAGAATAGCTTCCTCGTACATCCCCCTACGCATGTAGGTTAGATAAAGGTAGGTGGTGATAAATACCTTGTGGAAACTCGGATCGACCTCCCGCACCCGCCGAAAGTACTTCAGTGCGTCATCAAACCGGCGCGCGCAGTACAAAATCTCTGCCAGACTGCCGTTGATGATGAGCGAGAGCGGATCGAGTTCCTGCGCCTTCCTCGCCTCCAGGACGGCTTCATCCATTCGCCCCAGATCAAACAAGTGTCGGCTGTACCAGTGGTGCGCGGGCGCGTAGTTCGGGTTGATTTCGATGGCGCGCCGGAAATCTTCCTCGGCGCCCCGTGCGTCTCCGTCGTATGACGATTTGATTCTTGCGAGCGAGGTGTAGGCTTCGGCGCGAACGGGATCAATTTCGAGCGCTTTCAGTGCCGCACTCTTCGCCTGCGGGTAGGCTTCCTGCGGCGAGAGTTCGCCGTAAAAAGCCAGAAGCTGATAGGAGTCCGCCAACCCCGCATATGCCGGGGCGTAGTCGTGATCCAGTTCAATCGCCTGTCGAAAGTAGCCGATGGCTCTGCGTACGTCCGCGACGGTCCGTTTGCCCAGAAAGAGCCCCAGAGCGGCGCGCCGTCGCTGACCCGCACGAGTTGGACGGTCACCCTGACGCGGTCGCCCACCCTTTGCACTTTCCCGTCCAACAGCACGTCCACGCCCTGCTCGCGACCGGCGGCAAGCGGGTCTTGCGTCAGACCGCTGTACTTGAGCACCGCGCTCGTCGGTCGGACAACGACCTGCCGGATGTTGCTGAGCTTGGTGATGATGGCGTCCGTCATGCCTAGTTCGAGCGCCGGGTCGCCGCCCTCCGGCATGAGCGATTTGAACGGTAAGACCGCAATCGAACGGGCCAGCGGAGTTTGCTCCTCCGTCCTACCCTTCCGGCTCTGCCATCCGTAATAACCCGCGACCGCCGCCACACCCAGCAGCACGGAGACGATGGTAAGAGTCAAAGGACTCCTCCCCCTCCGAGACCTACGCGCGGGTGCATCGGGGGAGGACAGCGAATGACCGGCGTTTGCCCACTCGCTGACCCCAAGGGTGTCCGCGTCGCGAGACTCATGCTCCTCTTCGACAACAATCTGTGTCTTCTCGTGCTCCGCCAGCACTACGGCGGCCTCTTCGTCCCACCTCTCAACCACATCCGCCACGAAGCGGTAGCCCCGGCGCGGCACGGTCTTAATGAAGCGCGGCTCCTTCGCGTCGTCGCCCAGCGCCTGCCGCAGGATCGAGACGTTATCCGCGAGGCTCCCCTCTTCGACGAAACTATCGGGCCAGACCCCTTTCATTAAGTCATCTTTCAAGAGGGTCTGCCCGGCGTGCCCAACCAGCATCAGCAGCACGCTGAAAGCCTTCGGCGTGAGGGGTATTTCCTGACCGTCATGCCACAACTGCTGCTCGGCAACGTCCACCCGGAAGGGCCCGAACTCGTAAAAAGTCTTAGGATTCTTGCCCATCTCACCTTCCGAGAACTTTCCGATAGAAATCCGAGACCGTTCAGAGGACTCCCGAACGGGTTGGGGCGTAGTGTCGGCGTCGCAGTCGAACTCGGGTGCCCCTTCGGGGGAATGACGGACGCAAATCTTAACCCAACGGGTCAGCCCCGACAACGCTGACGAGAGCCGGCACGCGGCAGACGGGTGGATGCGTCCCGGTGCCGAGAGGAAGGCGGTGGACGACACGAAGCGGAGAATCGAAATCACGGTCGAGCGCCAGCGCATCGTGCTCATCAAACGACGCACCCCCTCGACGCCCGTCTGGTGCGAGACCTGCGCCGAGCGACCACTGATGCTCACTCCGGACGAAGCCGCCCGCCTGCTCGACATGACCGAGCGCGACATCTACCGCCGCGTCGAGGCGCGGCAAGTTCACTTCACGGAGACGGCTGGCGGGCGGCTCTACGTCTGCGGCAGCTCGTTACAGGATTAAACGCGTGCCCCGGCGTGGCACAACACAAAGCAACGACGGTCGGGAAGGAGATAAAGACAATGACGGCGATCACGAATTCATGCGGCGGCGGGCGCGCGGGGCGCTACGCGATGGTCATCACTTCCGTGCTCTTCATCGTGCTGGCTTGCGGCGCGGGCGTCTCGGCGCAGGAGCCTTCGACGGACAGGGATGCCCCCACGGCCTTCGCCTCGAACGAGGTCAAAGGCGCGGGGACGGACGAGAAGACCGAATACTTCTACAGCTTCAAGGCGGGCCCGGGCGAGGTCACGCTGACCTTCGACGTGAAGGCGGACAAGGGTGCCAACCTGCACGGCTTCGATTACGAGGTGTTCGACGCCAAGTCGCGCCGCCTCGCCGGCGGCTTCCTCGATCCGGTGCGCGGCGAAAGCAAGCGCAGAGTCGAAACCGTCAAACTCAAAGGCACGCTCCCCCAGGAGTTGGTGCTCAAGCTGGTCGTCACCGAATACGTCGACACTTACCGCATCCGTCTCGGCGGCGCGGTCGTCATCGCCCCCGCGGAAACCGCCCCGCCTCAGGCGACCGAAGTCCTGCCGCCGGCACAGGGCGGCGAAACACCGACCGCCGCCGAAACGCCCGCGACCGCGACGGAGCCTGCCACGCCGACCGGCGAGACTGCGCCCGCCGCTGCCGCCTCCGGCGATCCGGCGAGCGGCGAGAAGACTAAAGAGGCGAGCCTCAAGGAGAAGGCGAAGCAGAAAGCCAAAGACGCGGCGAAGAAGAAGGTGAGCCAACTGCTGGACAAGATTCCGCCGTTCTAAAACGAAGAGGCGCTGATCGGCAAGGGGCTCTGAGAAAACGCGCCCGCGCGCTCGTTCCGCGGAAAGAAAGGCAGGGGACTGATGAGATCGACTTCCACCCGACGCAAAGCATCTCTCGTCGTGTTAGCAGCCGTCGCCGTCTTCACGTGTGCCGCGGCGCGCGGCGCGGCGGCGCAGGCTCTGCCGACCCCGCGGGTCGTGTTCGCAGGAACAGAAGACTATGAGGCGGGAGGCAAGCAGTGGACGAGATACAAACTGGCGGTACTCAACCCGTCGGACTTTGCCAATGAGTTATTCGCCGCTGCGCCCGACTTGCCGCCCTGCGGGGCGAATGAAAACCCTGCGCGCACCTGGGTGGATATTTACAACCGGCAGGGGCGTGAACGGATTTACGGCTTCTGCGCGCTGACAGCAGCTCAAGACCTCGGCGCTCTCTGGTTCGCTCTCGAGAAAGGAGCGCCGCCGCCCGCAGCGATTTACGTCACGATCACAGATCGTCGAAATAAGATGAGAGTTGTTTCCAACGTCGTGGCAATTTCAACCCCGAACACCGGCGCCGGCAAGACGCTTGAGTCCGGCAACGCGCAGGCGCAGACAGATTTAAGTATGCGGCTGGCGTTGTACTTCACCGGCGCGAAGACCGACAAGATTGACCTCAAAAACGATAAGTACGTCGCCGCCGGCGGAACCATGGAACTCAACAAAAGCCAGGCGACAAACTGCGACGGCAACACTTGCGAATTCAATATCGGGTTTATCGCCTCTCGGTCTGGAAACGTGAGCGGCGAGCTTTCCACCTACGGACTGCTGCAAGTCGAGAAGGGCGGACTGGTCGGCAACACGGTTTATTTTGCCGACCGGGAAAAAAGCAAACAGGGAGTTCTTCCGCTCAAGCTCAAGATGGGCATGAACAAAGTCACGTTCACCATTGACCCGTACAAAAAAGCTGCCGAAGCGAGTGAAGCCAACAACAGCTTCTCGGTGAACTTCAATGTCACGCCAACACTGACTGTCATACCGGGAGCGAAAGTTAAACCGAATGACGGGAAGCCGTGAAGGAGAGGAACAATGAATTATGCAAGGGTGGCAAAAAACATGAATATACCGGCGGGAAACCTTGCCTCTTTCAAGAGCAGGGGGATCCAAGCCGCGCTCTACAGTTTGATGACCGTAATCCTCTTGCTTATCACAATGGGATTGATGCAGGAAACGGTCAACGGGCAAGAGAAAGTAACATATACGATTGTGAATCAGAGCCGCTGGGTCATTCGCAACCTATACATATCATCAAGTAGCGTTTCCGAGTGGGGCAGCGACCGGTTAGGTCCATCGGTTCTAGCTTCGACCCAAAATTTTACTGTCAGTGGTATCGAAACAGGTGCCTACGACATAAGGATGGTTGACCAAGACGGTGACGAGTGCAGACGAATGAGAGTTTTGGTAGATAAAAACACTACATGGATAATCAACTCTGAGGTTCTCCTCGCGTGCGAGCAGGAAACGCGTGTTGGTCCCACCTTCGGTCATGGGCACAGCACGACCGGGAAACCGGCGAGCAGTCTCCCTCCGAAGCCAAAGATTAAAGTCAGCACCACGCCGCCAAAACCGCCCGACACCGTTTTATTAAATAACGGCTGCAACCGCGTTGCCGGCACCCCTGGCGGATACGATTGCTCAACGGCACAAGGCTACTCAATGTGTCTCAGCTATAAAAGCAACGGGACGGTCAAGACCTGTAAGGCGAGTTTCGATTTGGCGGCGGTGCAGAAAGTTTCCGATGACTTATTCGCTGTCGGGTGCAAAAGGTTTCTCGGCAGACCCGATGAGTTTCTGTGTATCGTTCAGAGAGGATTCGATGCCTGCGAAGTCCAGAGGACACTCGGAAAAGTGAAGAGGTGCCTGAAGACAAAAGAGTGACAGGAGATGTCACGCCGACACTGACAGTCATGCCGGGAGCAACGGTTAAGCCGGATGACGGAAAACCGTAACGGAGAATAGTTGTGGATCAAATTGCGAGGAGAAACAAAATGAAACGAGCCACACTAATCAGCATCGCGCTGGCGGCACTCATGATTGGGCTGCCTGCCTCGTACCAACCGATCAGACCCGTCAACGCCCGCGCCGCCGCCGGCCCGCCGGTGGCTAACGTATCGACCGTGCCGCTCTACCGGCTCTACGCCCCCTCGACGGGCATCCATTTCTACACCACCGACGTGAACAGAAGACTGGAATCGATGGGCTCGGGGTGGAAGTCGGAAGGCGTCGCGGCGCACGTCCTGAACGAGCAGGCGCCGGGGACGGTGACGCTCTATGTATTGATTATATGGCTGCGCTTTAATGATGTGGAAGGCAACCCCGTCTTCGGCTACACCACCAGCGAGCAGGAAAAGACCACTCTCCTCCAAGCTCCACAGGTGCCAAAGCTCTGGGGCGGATACGTATACTATAAAAAAAGCCAATGGCATTTCGACGGCAGTGGCATTGCCGGATACATTGCCCCGACCCAGCTTTACGGCACTGTCCCACTCTACAGACTGCATCACCTACCTGAGTTCGGCCCAGAGGAGGAGAACACTTCGTCACTAGCAATAGTCAACACGGACGAACACAAATATCGAAAGTGCCGTCCCAGCTCATTCGACAATTTCTACACCACCAGCGAAGAAGAGAAGGCGAAGGCGATCACCGACTACGGCTACAAGTTTGTCGGCGTCGTGGGCTACGTCTGGCCGCAGCCCACGTCGGTCTCGACCGATCCGCCGAAGCCACCCGGACCGAAGATCAGTGCCGGTGCCAGCAAGCCCGCGACCAACCCCGACACCGATCTCTTGAACCGCGGCTGCACGCGCCCCGGCGTTGGTTCCTACAACTGTCCTACGATAGCTGGCTACGAGGCGTGTGAAAACTACCGGAAGAACGGGAAGGTTAAAGCGTGTTCGACTTCGGCGAATCAAAAAGTGCAGGCGGCTATGGAAAAATTGTTATTTAGCTTCGGCTGCACGCGCTTGCTCGGTAGGCCGGATGAATTCCTGTGCAAGACGCAGAAAAGTTTTGACCTCTGCGAGACCTACCGCAAGAACGGTAACGCGAAGAGATGCCTGATGGCGAAGCAGTAGTGGCGACCATGCGACGCGCCCACCGCTCGAACGGACACGCTAGGGCGCGACGCGTTCCCGGCGGGTCGAATCTTCCCGTAGAAGTTTTCCGAGGTGCGGTGACGTGTGAGGTCAAGTCGCCGCGCTCACGAAGGGAGTAGACGAATGAAATCCGTAACGTTATTCGCCTGTGGCGTCCTCGCCCTGATCTTCTCGTGTCCGAGCCGCTCCGGCGGGCAAACCACGTCCGTCCAAAGTGTCGCGTTCGTTCAGGGAGAGAAGGAAACGATCAGAGTGGCGGTCACGAACAGGGGCGACAAAAAATATGATAGCGCCAACGTCAAAGGTCCCGTCGAAGTGTGGCTCCGCATCTGGAAGCCCACGCAGGCGCAGAGCCTTACTGAGACCGAGCCGAAGGCGACGAGCCACCTCTGGGGAGGCGTGCTGAAATTAAACAGCCTCGCGGCGGGGGAAACCGGGTCGGTGAATTTCGTCGTCGCGCGACCCCCCGGGGGCTGGGAAATGAAGGGCGACATATGGGTTGGCCCCAACTGGATCAATTATCAAGATCCCTTGCGCCTGCGGATCGTCGCGCGAGTGGACCCGAAGAACGCCGTCAAGGAATCGGACGAGTCGAATAACAACACACCCATTTTCGCGTTCGCGCCGCCGGTAGAGTTGGCGGGTCCGGTGTTGAGCATCAAGGAGGTTCAACAGCCAATCAACCAGCCAGTCATCAAAGTGCTGGTCGAGAACCTCGGCAAGCAGAAGAGCTGGCCGGGGGCAAAGATTAAGTTTCAGCTCAGGAAACAGGTCTACAAGAACACCTCCCAGGATCCGAACGTCGATGTCTTTTATTGGGTGACAGGCAAGCCGGCTCCTCACAACGGCAGCAACGGCGGCGGCGGCTGGGGAACCAAATCCACCTCGGCGGTAGATATCTTGTTAGGTGGCAAAAGCGGACCCGTAGCGCCGCTGACTCAACAGGACATTGATGCGCTACCGCCGACGACGAAAATACCTCAGACGTTCCAGAAGAGTCTGCCGATACCGCCGCTAGCCCCGGGCGAGTCCGTCTGGCTAGCCGTAGATTTCAGCCTCCCCGACCCGGGGACTTACGTCGCAAAGTCCGCGACCTACATTAAGGCGCTGACGGAGAGCGACGAGTGCTCCAACCTGACCGCCTTCTTTGCCTCGCATCCGCGCATAGACATACGTATCGACCAGAAGGGGTCGCCCTCCGTCGTGGGCGCGCGCAAGCATTACGAGGAGCAGCTTTCGCCGTCGTACTTCAAGTTCATGAACATCCCGCCCGGCAAATACGACGGCAAGTGCAAGTGAAGTGATCGGGCGCAGAGTGACAGCCCGAACGCAGGAGAGAATTACCATGAGAAGAAAACTGTCTATCGCTTGCCTGTCGGCGATCATCATCGCCCTGGTCGCGTTCGCGCCGGAATGGTCGCCGCTCTCTCGCGTCGCGCCGACCGGTCGGGCGCAAATGTTTACTAAGCAGCCGCTCTACCGTTATCAGAGCAGGCGGGGTCAATACCTCTACGCCACGACCGCGAAGCTGCCGAAGGGGTTGACCGACGGTCCGTGGGAGAGCGAAGGCATAGTCTGCTACGTGCCCGAGCCGAGGCCGCACGGCACCCAGCCCGTCTACCAGCTCATGTCCGACAGCAACGAGTTCGGCATCCGCTACTTCTTCACCAGCAGCTCCGGCGAAGCTCAGTCCGCGCAGACGGCGGGCTGGCACGAACCGGGGGTCGTCTTCCACGTCGCCGCCACGAAGCTGCCCGGCACCGTGCCCATCTACCGGCTCTACAAGCCCCCCGTCCCGCAGAAGAAGAAGGACAAGAGCGTCTGGGATAAGATCGGCGAAGCCATCTCCGGTCCCGAATTCACTCAGGACACCGCCGGGGTCTTGCAGGACGCATACTTCTACACCATCCGCGAGGACGAAAAAGCGACCGCCATGGCGGGGGGCTTCATGTATCAGGGCGTCCTCGGCTACGCCTGGGAGTCTGCGTCGCCGCCGCCGGCCGCGACAGCGCCCGACCTTACCGTTATCAAGACGACGCCCGAAGAGTTCTCCGTCACCGCCGTCGTGGCGAACAAGGGCACGAGGAACACGAGCGGCGCCGGCTATTCGGTCTCGCTCCTGGTCTTCGACAAGAACGACAAGCTGCTCTTCAAACGCCAAGCCCCCGCGCCCGGCATGTCGCCGAATCAGTCCCTGCCGGTGAAGATCGACACGGGCGGTCAGAGCCTCAACGGCAGACGCTATCAGGTCAAAGTTGATGAAGCCGACGCGGTGAAGGAGTCGGACGAAGACAACAACGAGACGGCGCTGCTGCCCGGTCCGACTGGTCCGAAGATCAAAGTGGCAGACCCCGCGCAGACTACTAATCTCGCGCTCGCAATCGACCTCCGGGATCGGCGCGAAAGGATGGTGACGGTCGGTCAGTCGCAGTACAAGTACGTCGACTTCGATCTCGCCGTCACGAACGCCAGCGTCTTCCCCGTCGACGCGTTCCAGCCGCTCACGCTGCTGCCGCCGAACCCGTGCGGCGTCAAGTCGTCCGACGCGAGACTCTTCGCCGAAATCGTCTGGGGGCGCGAGGGCAGGGACACGCAACCGATCATGCGCGGCGTCTGCGTCCCCCTGCTCTCGCCGCAGGACCTCGCCAAGATGACCTTCTCGCTCCGCGAGGAGAAAGGCACGGCGGGTCTGCTTCAGGTGATCGTGCGCGACCGCCTGACCGGGTTAGAGCACAAGTCGAACGTCTACGCGGTCGGCGCGTTCGGCGTGGGCAAAGCTTTATTCTCGGTCGGCTGCAAAACCTTCCTCGGCAGGGCCGACGAATTCCTTTGTACGACCAAGACCGGCATGGCCGCCTGCGAGAATCTGCGCCAGCAGGGCAAGCCCATCAAATGCAGGCTGGCGAATTAGCCGCGACTGCGCCGCCAGGGCAGCCCGCCGCCGCACGCGGCGCTCCGGCGCGAGTCGGCGTCCGCGTGCAGAGGGTTTCTCGGCAGGCCCGATGGCGTCAGGAGAAAACCAGTGCATAACACAAAAGGAGAAGTAATGAAGTTCAATTCGATGATGTTGGTATGTCTGGTGCTCCTGACGGGAGGCGCTTATACGAGTAGGGCGCAGGTCGGAGTGCCGCAACCTAACGGCCCGGCAAACAAGACGCCTGTTCCAAATAAACTTCCGCCCGGCCCTCAACCGCTGCCGGCGTGGAAATACGAGTTCGCGCGGTCGCCGGTGTCGGCGCTCAATACGATCAACGGCGCGACGAACAATCAGACCATCCGCGACCCGCATATCTCCGCGGCGATCACGGGCGGTCAACCCGTGTTCCACATTTTCTACCACCCGAAATATAACGCTGCGACGCCCTGGAAGTGGAAGCTCAAGCAGATCGCCAAGCTCAACGAGGTGGTGGATTTCCTGAGTTATAAAAACGCCTCCAAGGCTGAGCCCCTCCACACCCAGGCCAAAGTCGTCATGGCGAGCGTGAGCGGTCAGAATATGTTCTACATCTTCTACGTCACCAATGATGAAGCAAAGTCATTTAACAAGCCTCAGTGGGAAGCCTTCTTCACCAACACTGCCGACAATGTGCTGGCGGGAGTCAACCAAAGCGGCGTGGGCAAAAACGGCATTCCGCTTTTCGATTTTCAGGTGAGCGCGACGGACAAGGGTTTCTACTATTTCTTTAACCCTCAGCATGAAGGGCCAGGTAGCTGGGGGTGGGCGAGGGCGGAAACTCCCGAAGGCGCACTGAAGTATCTCAACACGAAATACACTAACAAGCCGGTCGACTACGCGTGCATCGCCGTCGTTCAGGAGCCGACCCAAACCGTGTTCTACATTTTCTACCGTTGATGCGCCGAGAACATCTTTGAGTTGAGGGTGGGAAAACTTTCTACCGCGGCGAGCGGCAAACAAAAGATGGAAGGAGCATGGCGATGAAATCAATGATAAGCAGAACGGCAATGATAGTGGCGCTGATCGCAATCATAGGAGGCTGTACCCGTTCATACGCGCAGCCACCATCTGTTTGCACTTGGGATGGCTCGGTTGCGTCCGTATTTGCCGGCGCTCTCTGGCGCGGCCCCACTAAATCAGAATCATCTTTGTGGGTTGAAAAGGCTAAAGCCGCCGGGTACAAGAGACTAGGACACGTATGTGGCCTGATTGCAGAAGACAGTAAAAAACTCAGCAGCTCGATTATGGATTGGGCTATCGCCGACCCGAAAGAGCGTCTCCAAGCAGGCGGAATTCAGCATCCCTGTCCTCAAGCCCGGCGAAGACATCTGGATCAAGGTGACCAGCACGGAGAGGCTCAAGCAGACGGGGCTCGAACGCCTCGCCTACAAGCTCACGGCGGACGCCAAAAAAAGTGTGCATGAATCGAACGAAGACAATAACGAGAAATGCGTGCCGGCATACGTCATCAAGTAAAGCTTCGGTGTGAGCGGCAGAACAGTAGTCGAGGCCGGGCAACGCGCCGAGCCCCCGAACAGACGCACGCGGGCGCGTTGACGTGCCCGGCGGGGCAAGCTCTCCCGCCGAATGAACGTGCCCGCCGCCGAATACGACGGCGAGCGGAGCGAAATACTTCCGCGGATGAGGAGGAGTCTGTCATGAAAAACCATTCCGGTCGCCCACTGGTCATCGCCTCCGCCATCGCACTGATGTTCGCCGCGCTGTGCGCGCCGACGGCTCTGATGCAGGGGGGCGGGTCGTCGCAGACCAACTCTAACCGCCCGGCGCCGCGCGTCGTCGTGCGCCCCGCCGCGACCCCCGCCGACGCCGACGCCGACCCCCACCCCCGATCACAGCGACATAATTGGGGCGATGAAGGGCGCGACCGGGAAGGGGGTTGGCAAGGCGGATGATCCCTTACACAGAACGCCGCCGGACAAAAAGAACCCGCCGGGCATCACCACCTCTAACGACGCGGGCGTCGTCAGCGGCGCAAAAGATCAGTACGCCGCGAAGTGTCTCTACGAAAAAGACGCATACATGTCGGCGTCTTGGGCGGGCATCAGCACCTGCACGACCGCCTCGGACGGCAACGGCTGGTTCGACGCCAGCCTCTGCCTGGAGCAAAGCTTCGACGGCTGCCAGCCCGGCGGCGGGCTGGCGCTCAAGAATTCTGGCGCGCTCCACATGGACGTGCTGCTCTTCGGCATCCCGTTCAACATCCTGAACGCCACCGCCGTCGCCAACTACGACAGCACGGTGGGGGCACAGCCCTTCAAAGACCCCGGCGGCAACGACCCGAAGGTCGTCATCGGTCTCACCGGCGAGGAAGTCGATCCGAAAGATTTACAGAAAGAGATCAACTTCCTCGGACCGCAGACCATCGTGCCGATCGGTCCCGTGCCCGTCTCGATCAAGACGGGTCTGTACGCGCGCTTCGGTCTCAACAGCCCCGACCCCGTCTCGTTCCCCGGCGTCTTCCCAGCGGGCTTCCCCCTCACCTGCGACGGCGGCAAACAGTCCGGCACGCTCAAGATGCAGCTCGGCGTGAACGCCTACGCCTCCCTGTGGGCGTCCGCCTCGGTCGACGCCTACGTCGCCGAAGCCGGCATGCGCGCCGATCTCATCCTCGCCGACGACACCTTCGGCATGTTCATGGACACGAAGGTCACGCCCGCGACCAACACCGTCAACGTCGCCCCGCTCTTCGGCTACAAGCTGAAACACCTGGCGGGGATGGTCGTCCTGTTCGTCGATGTCGATGTCATCGTTTACTCCAAGCGCTGGGAGGTCGAGCTGTTCCAGTTCGAGGGCTTCAAGGTCGAAGGGCCGCAGGCCGGCGACAAGACCTTCCCGCAGTCGATCAACTTCGGCGCGCGGCGCGCCACGTAGGCGGCGACAACGGACGGCGCGCCTCCCGCTCACCCGGAAGGAGGTTCGGAAGTCATGAAGAGAAGATCACTGTTACTCGCGAGCTGGTCGGGCACGTGGCTCGGTCTGGGCGCCGGGGATGCCATGGTGTACGACGGCATGACCCCCGACAAGTTCTTAGCCCGCGACGGGAAATTAGCCCAGCAAGGGTACGCCGTCACGCGCTTCATCACCTACCGCGGCGACAGCCGGCAGGGGAGTCCGCTGCTGCACGCGGCGATCTGGCGCAAGTCGGCGACCCCGCGCCGGATGCTGCCCGACATGAGCGCCGCCGACTACCAGAAAGCCTATAACACGAACGCCGCGCAAGGGTATCGACTCTACTACGTCAACGCCTTCGAGAACATGATCTCCGCCATCTGGATCAAGCCCGCGCCGCCCATCAAGGTTCCGGGCAAATAACGCGCGCGCGAAAGAACGACGGCCGGGGCAGAGACGCTGAAAGAAAATGAAAGGCGGCCGGTGATGAGAAAAAGATTGATCTACGCAGCCGGAGCGTTCGCCCTGTTCGCTCTGGCCGCAGGCCCCGCGCGCACGGGCCGAGTCGCCTTCGCCGGGGAGACTGCCCTGGCGGTTAATGGCGCGAGGCCTGCGCCGACGCCGACCGGTCGCCGGCGCCCCCCGGTCGGGTACGTCAGCGGCACGCTCTTCGTCGGCAACCTCAAGTCCGATGTCCGCCTCGACTGCAAGAGCCTCGCGGTCGAAGCCAGAGAGGTCGGCGGCTCGCAGAAGCTGCTGGGCAAGGCGACGGCTTACGGCGAGATCGCGAAGAAGTCATGCCGCTACTCCGTCGGCGCTGTTCCGGCGGGGACGGCGCTGCAACTGATCGTGCTTGAGCCGCAGGCATTCAAAGGCAGGTGCGATCAGAAGAAGTTCGTCGCCGACGGCACGCTCCCCGTCACGCTCAAGCCCGGCGAAAAGCTCGTGCGCGACATCACCATCCGAGACATCTCCTGCACGGTCGTGAAGTGAGTTTGCCGCCCCGGTGGGTATGAAAGCGACGGCGACGGCGGCGATAGTTCAACCGCCGCGGCGGGGCGGCGGGTTTTGATCGCGGCGGTCGCCGATCACCATGACGGGGTCTGTCCGTTGCGCACGAGCAGTCGCGAGTCTCTGCCGTCGATCCTCACCACCCACAGATCCGTCTCCGCGTCGTCTTCGAGCGAGCGGGCGCGCTCGAAGACGATCCACTGCCCGTCCGGCGAGACGCCGAAGTTGCGTGCGAACTCGTTTTCGAGGCGCGTCACCTGCGACACCTTCCGCGTGGCGAAGTCGTAGCGGAAGATGTTCGCCGAGTCGCGCATCAGGGTCTGGTTGGCGAAGAGGAAGCCCGACCCGTCGGGGAGCCAGCGCAGGTCGAGCAGCAGTTGGTACTCGATCTCGGAATAGGTCGCGAGCTTCGCGCCGGGGTGCGTGTTGCCCTCCGCGATGCGGAAGACGCTGGAGTCGCCCGCCGCGTTCTCCGTGTAGATGAGCTGGTTCGCCGTCGCGGCGGTCGGTCCCCAGTCCCACGCGCAGGTGCCGAGCGGGTTCCTGCCGCCGAAGAGCGGGTGATAGACGTACTCGCCGGGGGTCGGGTTCGCGGGCACGCTGTTCAGGGTGCAGGTGCCCGTGCGGTAGCTCAAGCGCGAGCCGTCCGCGCGCCAGACGGGTCGGTAGGCGCCGAAGTATTCGATCCCGTCGCCCGTGATCGAGAACGCGGGGGCTTTGACGGTCGTGCCCGCGCGCACGTCCACTCCGGGCGTGAACCAGCGGTAGTTGCCCCAGATCGCGACGACCGCCTGCGCCGTGTTGCCGAAGTCCGCGACCGACTTGAAGACGAGCGTCTTCGAAGCGCCCGGCGGCAGAGTGATCTGCTGCGGCTCCGCGGCTCCGGCGACGTAACCGTTCGTCGTGAGGCTCTTCGGGGGCTTGTAATTGGTGAAGCCCGAACTCGGTGCGAGCGCCTCGAAGTCGATGACGGTGGGGTCGGCTGAGGCGGCGGTGAATGCCGCGCGGTCGCCGAAGTGCGCGACGCCGCTCTGCGCGCCGCCGCCAAAGGCAAAACAATAAGCCGCGAGCAGCAAAGCCGCGGCGGCGAGGTTACCGAACATTGACTCCCCCTCCTTTCCTCCGCCTCGTCAGGCGACGAGCCCCCGCGCGATCTCTGCACGCCCCGGCGGCTCGAGGTTATACGGCTCGTGCGACGCGGTAGCTCTCTGTGCGCGATCAGTGTTCTTTGCAGCGGGACAGCCCCCAGGTGACCGTGACCTGTATCTCGCCGCCCTTGCTCGTCGGGATGGTGACGCTCTTGCTCCCGGAGAGCGTGTCCGGGTTGTTGGGGTCAACCTCGCCTTCGCCCCCCTCGCCCGATCCGTAGATCGTGATCGACTGATCCTTGATCGGCTGCTTCTGGTCAACGGAGCGGTTGAAGGGATTGTTGCACGTGCCCTTGACCTCACTGGTGGCCGTATACATCCCGCTGCCGCGCACCTCCGGCATCGCGAAGGAGATGTAGTATTTCCCGCCCGCGCGTGGGTTCGCGCTCACGCTGAAGCCCGTCGTGTCAACTTCCGTGTCCCCGGTGATGGTCGTGAGCTGGCGGCTGACTCTGTAACAG
>JAIVJC010000135.1:0-16396 GCA_020200235.1 Acidobacteriota bacterium
CCCCTTCGTCAACCACGAGGAGCGGATCAAGACGCCGATGATCCGCTACAAGAAGGGCGGCAGGCTCGTGCCCGCGACCTGGGACGAGGCGCTCCACTACGTGACGGAGGGCTTCGAGGGGGCGCGCTCGGCTTACGGCGGCGCAGGAATAGGCGTCGTGGGCAGCCCGCGGCTCACCAACGAGGCGAACTACGCGATGCTCCGCTTCGCGCGTGAAGTCGTCGGCACGGAGAACTACACTGCGACCGACGCCTTCTCGCTCGCGCCCTTCTTCCAGAACCTCGGGGCGCCGCTCGCGACTCACAAAGACATCCGACACGCGAAGACCATCGTACTCATCGGCGGCGAGCCCGAAGAGTTGCAGCCCCTGACGGGCAAGCAGATCCGGCAGGCGGTGCGCAACGGCGGCGCGCGCCTAGTCATCTTCAACCACGTCCCCATCCGCCTCAAAGAGCAGGCGGCGCAGTTCGTCCACCTCAACCGCGGCACAGAGGACGCGGTCGTCTTCGCCCTGGCTGACGCGGGGAACGTCGAATCATCTGCGCGCAAGCTCGGCGTCGAGCCGAATGTCCTCGCCGACGCGCGCCGCGCGATCGAAGAGACGGCGGGCGACGTCGTCATTCTGTTCGGCGGCGAGCTGAGCGGCGCGGCGCAGGCGGTGCTGGCGCAACTGCCCGCCGTCTTCGGCGAGCGCGAGGGGCGCCGCCTTATGTTCCACCCGCTGCCGCTCTTCAACAACAGCGTCGGCGTCCACGACCTCGGCCTGATGGGCTCGCGCCACGACGCCGCGCAGTTGCTCGCCGCGTGCGGCGACTCCGTCCACGCGCTCTACGTCGCCGGGAGTTTCCTGCCCGCTCACTTGCAGGGTCGCGCGGACGCACTCTCGAAACTCGACTTCCTCGTCGTGCAGGAACTTTTCGAGACGGAGACGTCTCGCCACGCCGACGTGGTGCTGCCCGCCGCATCGTTCGCCGAGGTCGACGGAACCTACACGAATAACTCCGGGCAGGTGCAGCGCGTGCGGCAGTCGATCCCGCCCGTCCACCAGTCGCGCCCCGACTGGATGATCACCGACGCGATCGCGCGCGCGCTGGGCACGGAGTTCGGCTACGAGATGTCAGCCAGCCGCCTCTTCTCCGACATCGCGGCGAACGTGCCCGCGTACGCGGGGATGCGCTACCCCGCGCTCAAGGACGAGAGCATCCCCGTGCAGGCGAAGCACGAGGTCTTCGCGGCGCGCGACGTTTCTGGTCATTTGCAGACGCTCGAGCGCCGCGTCGAATCCTTCGTCGAGACGGAGGACAAGCAGGCGTGGACGCCCGCGGTCGGGCACGAGCTGTTCAAGCCGGGCACGCTGACGGGCAAGACCCCGCAGTTCCACCTGCTCGACGCGGGCAACCCGAAGCCGCCGACGGTTCTTGTTTCGCCGCTCTACCAGTTGACGGTCGACCGCAGCCTGCGCCGCGCGAGCGTCACGGCGGCGGGAGACTGAAAAGCAAAGTATGAACGATGAACGATGAACGATGAAGTAAGACCACTTTGCTTTCAGTTCATCGTTCATCGTTCATACTTCATCGTTTGATTTATGGATTGGAATAATCCTTACATCTACGCGCTGGGCAAGTTCATCGCGATCAACGTGACGTTCATCGTCGTGCTGTTGATCGTGGCGTACGTGGTGCTCGCCGAGCGGCGCGTGCTGGGGCTCATACAGGGGCGGCTGGGTCCGAACCGCGTGGGGTACGGCGGCGTGCTGCAACCCTTCGCCGACCTGCTCAAGTTCATCTTCAAGGAAGAGATCACGCCCGACAAATCGACGCGCTTCGTCTACTTCCTCGCCCCCGTCATCGCCATCACCGCCGCGCTGATGTCGATGATCGTCTACCCGTTCGGGCCCGAAGTGTCGCTCCCCTTCATCGGTCGCGTCCGGCTCGCCATCGCGCAGTTCGACGTGGCGCTGCTCTACGTGCTCGCGATCACGTCCGTCGGCGTCTACGGCGTCGCGCTCGCCGGGTGGTCGTCGAACTCGAAGTACGCGCTGCTCGGGGGCCTGCGCGCGGCGGCGCAGCTCATCTCCTACGAGCTGTCGCTCGGCCTGGGGCTCGTCGGGGTCGTCATGATGTCGGGCTCGCTCGATCTCTACCAGATCGTCGAGCAGCAGTCGGGCTGGGGCGGGATGAACTGGAACATCATCTACCAGCCGCTCGGCTTCGTCGTCTACCTGATCTCGGCGATCGCGGAGACGAACCGCGTGCCTTTCGATCTCCCGGAGGCGGAGACGGAGCTGGTCGCGGGCTTCCACACCGAGTACAGCGCCCTGAAGTTCGCGCTCTTCTTCATGGCGGAGTACGTCAACATGCTCACCGTCTCGGTGCTGGCGACGACGCTCTTCCTCGGCGGCTGGAACGGGCCCTTCGTCGCGCAACTGCCGCTGCTCGGCGTCGTCTACTTCCTCGCCAAGGTCTTCTTCTTCCTGTTCCTCTACATCTGGATCCGCGGCACGCTGCCGCGCTTCCGCTTCGATCAGCTGATGAACTTCGGCTGGAAGTTCCTGCTCCCCGCGGCGATCCTGAACGTCGTGCTGACGGCGTCCGCTTACTACTTCTACATGGGGGCGCGGC
This sequence comes from Acidobacteriota bacterium, assembly GCA_020200235.1. Taxonomy (GTDB): domain Bacteria; phylum Acidobacteriota; class Blastocatellia; order Pyrinomonadales; family Pyrinomonadaceae; genus JAIVGV01. The sequence continues at coordinate 2,622 of JAIVJC010000135.1, forward strand.
TGGTCGCTGAGTGAGAGTGACGACACTGAACTCCATGCTTGGTTTGCTGACGACTACGGTGGGCGCGTTCATCGACTACGCCGACGAGATGCTCTTCGGCTTGCTCTTCCTCGTCGCCGTCGGGGCCGCCGTTTCGCTCGTCGCGCAGCGCAACCCGCTCTACTGCGCGATCTCGCTCGTCTTCGTCTTCCTCTCGCTCGCGGGGCTCTACCTGCTGCTCGCCGCGCCCTTCATCGCGGCGGTGCAGGTCATCGTCTACGCGGGCGCGATCATGGTGCTCGTCGTCTTCGTCATCATGCTCTTGAACGTCGAGGACGAGGAGCGCAGGCCCCTGCGCCTGCGCTACCTAGTGCCCACGGCGATCTCGCTCGCCGCCGTCCTCTTCGCCGAAGTCGCCTTCATCCTCTACTTCGTCCACGACGCGGGATCGGAGCGCGCCAACGCCGCCGCGCCCGCGAACACGGGCTTGACCGCCAACATCGGCGCGGGGCTGTTCACCACTTACCTGCTGCCCTTCGAGATCACCTCGCTGCTGATCCTGATGGCTATCGTCGGCGCGATGACGCTCGCGCGGCGCGCCCAAGTGCTGCGCCCGACGGACGTGGTCGTCCCCGGCGCGCAGGTTCTGCCGCGCCACGCGCTCACGCCGGAGGCGGACTTTGACGCGACCCCCGTCGTCGCGCGCACGACCGCCGAAGCCGAGAGCGCGCTAGGTCTGACGAACGCGCCGCACCGGAGGGAGAGAGACTAGAGATGATCCCGCTCTCGTGGTACCTGGCGCTCTCCGCCGTGCTGTTCACCATCGGCGTGGCGGGCGTCGTCATCAAGCGCAACGTGATCTCGATGTTCATGTGCATCGAGCTGATGCTCAACGCCGTGAACCTCTCGCTCGTCGCCTTCTCCAGCTACTTCCGCGACGCCGCGGGGCAGCTCTTTGTCTTCATCGTGATGACGGTCGCCGCGGCGGAGGCGGCCGTCGGCCTCGGCATCATCATCGCCGTCTTCCGCAACCGCGAGTCGCTCGACGTCGACGACGCGAGCGTGATGAGGAACTGAAAAAAGTTGTCAGTTGTCCGTGGTCAGTTGTCCGTTGAATTTGTGGCGCCAGTTGAAACCGACTGAAGAAAAAGCCACCGACGTGACCGAGAACAACTGACCACGGACGACGGACAACTGACAGCTCTTATGCTTCGTTACATCATCTTCGCGCCGCTGCTCGGAGCCGCCGTCTGCTGGCTGGCGGGCCGCCGCGTGCGCGACGAGCGCTTCATCGGCGCGGTGGCTTGCGGCTCGGTGCTCGTCTCGACGCTCGTCGCCTTCTACCTCGCATTCGGCAATCCGGGCGTGCTCGTCTCCGGCTCGACCGCGCCCGTCATCGATCACCTCTGGACGTGGCTCGAAGTGGGCGGTTTCCGCGCCGACTTCGGCTTCGCGATGGACAGGCTGTCGGGCATCTACGTCTGCTTCATCACGTTCGTCGGCTTCCTCATCCACCTCTTCGCCGTCGGGTACATGCACGGCGACCGGAGCTTCTACCGCTTCTTCGCCTACCTGAACCTGTTCATGTTCATGATGCTCACGCTCGTCTTAGCCGACAACCTGCTCCTGATGTTCGTCGGCTGGGAGGGCGTGGGGCTCTGCTCGTACCTTCTCATTGGTTATTACGTCGATCGCAAGGAGGCGGGCGACGCGGCGAAGAAGGCTTTCGTCGCCAACCGCGTGGGCGACTGGGGCGTGGTGCTCGGCATCATGCTTGTCTTCTTCCTGACGGGCTCGATCAGCTTCTTCGACAAGTCGAATCTGACGAACGGGCTCGGACAGACAGTCGCGCCCGTCAAGAGCGCGCTCCAACTGATCGCCGCGATGCCCGCCGACGCCTTCACGTGGCACGCGCTCTTCGCGGGCGGCATCACGTCCGCCGCGCTGCTGCTGTTCATCGGCGCGACGGGCAAGTCTGCCCAGATTCCCCTCTTCGTCTGGCTGCCCGACGCGATGGCGGGACCCACGCCCGTCTCCGCCCTGATCCACGCCGCGACGATGGTCACGGCGGGCGTCTACATGATCGTGCGCTGCTCGGCGATCTTCTCGCACGCGCCGACGACGATGTTCGTCGTCGCCATCGTCGGCGCGGCGACCGCCATCTTCGCCGCGACCATCGGCATCGCGCAGAACGACATCAAGAAAGTCCTTGCTTACTCGACCGTCTCGCAGCTCGGCTACATGATGCTCGCGTGCGGCGTCGGCGCGTTCGTCGCCGCCATCTTCCACGTCATGACGCACGCCTTCTTCAAGGCGCTCCTCTTCCTCGGCTCCGGCTCCGTCATACACGGCATGCACCACGAGCAGGACATGAGGAGGATGGGTGGCTTGAAGAAGTACATGCCCGTCACCTTCGCGACGATGGCTGTCGGCTGGCTCGCCATCAGCGGCTTCCCGCTCCTGTCCGGCTTCTTCTCGAAGGACGAAATCCTCTGGAAGACCTGGAGCGCGAACGTCGCTGGCTTCCCCGCCTACGCGGGCAAGATTCTGTGGATCGTCGGCGCGCTGACCGCCGGGCTCACCGCCGTCTACATGACGCGCCTGATGGTCCTGACCTTCTGGGGCGCCGAACGCTTCCGCGACGCACACGCGGGCGGGCAGGCTGACGAGGCGCACGCACACGCGCACGACGAGGGCGACGAGCCGCACGACGCGCAGCTTCCGTCCGCGGGCGACCGACCGCGCCACGCGCCCGGCGACGAGATGGCTTCCCACTCGCAAGCGGACGTTCACGCTCACGCGGACGCTCACGGCGGGGCGGACGAGACGGACTTCATCGAAGAGGAAGAGCACGAGGGACACCACCACGCACCCTTCGAGCCGCACGAGTCGCCCTGGACGATGACCGTGCCGCTCGTCGTGCTCGCGATTCTTTCGGCGGTCGGCGGTCTCGTCGGCGTGCCGTACGCTTTGAGCGGCGGCGCGCTTCAGAACTACTTCGAGCGCGCCCTCGAGCCCGTCGTCTCTCGCGCGCCCGAGAGCGGGGGCGAGGCTTCGCACGGCACGCACGCGGTCGGACACTCCGCGGGCGAGTCCGCGAGCGCGCCCGCCGCGCACGGCAACGAGGGGGCGGTGCCGCAGTCGGTCGGCGAGGGCGAGATGGGCGCGGCGCCCGCCGCAGAGCACGCGCACGATCCGGTTGAGGTCTCGCGGGAGAGGATCTTCACGGGCATCTCCGTCGCCGTCGGTCTCGCCGGTCTCGCGCTCGGCTGGACTTATTTCAGGAAGAATCCGCTCGCGCGGATGCCTCGGCTGTTGGAGAACAAGTATTACGTGGACGAGTTTTATGACGCCGCCGTCATCAACCCGCTCAAAGTGGGCTCGCGCGAGGGGCTCTGGAAAATATTCGACGTGGGCGTGATCGACGGGATGGTCAACGGCGTCGCGCGGGGGATGCGCGGGATGGGCGGCGCGGCGCGCCAGATTCAGCAGGGCTTCGTGCGCGGCTACGCGGCGATCATCCTCGCCGGCGCGCTCGCCGTCATCGGCTACTTCATCTTCGTCTTCGGTCGCGTCACGTTCTTCCGATAACTTTCATGCAGCATTACCTGATCACGATCCTGATCCTGCTCCCGATCCTCGGCTCGGTCGCGCTCGCGGCGCACGCCTTCGCGCCCTACCGGCGCGAGACGCACTACCGCTGGATCGCGCTCCTCGTCTCCGTCGCGACCTTCGCCGTCTCCCTCCTGCTGCTCGGCGGCGGCGGAACGTCTGCGGGTCAGTTCAACTTCGTGCACGACGTGAACTGGATCGGGGCGATCGGGGCGCGCTACCACGTCGGCGTGGACGGGATCAGTTTGTGGCTCGTGCTGCTAACGACGCTGCTGGTGCCGATCTCGATCCTGTCGAGCTGGGGCGCGGTCGAGAAGAGGCCGCTCGCCTTCTACGCCTCTCTGCTCTTTCTGGAAGGCGCGATGATCGGCGTCTTCGTCTCGCTCGACCTGCTCGTCTTCTACCTCTTCTTCGAGGCGTCGCTCGTACCGATGTTCTTCCTGATTGGCGTCTGGGGCGGCGAGCGCAGGGTCTACGCCGCCGTCAAATTTTTCATCTACACGGCGGTCGGATCGCTTCTGATGCTCGTCGGCATCATCGCGCTCTACTTCCTCTACGCGGCGCAGGCGGGCGGGGGTCAGGGCACGTTCGACTACGTGCTGCTCTTAGACGCCATGCGCAGCGGCGCGCTCCGCCTGAGCCCGCGCCCCGAGCAGTTCCTGCTCTTCCTCGCCTTCGGGCTCGCCTTCGCGATCAAGGTGCCGCTCTTCCCCTTCCACACCTGGCTGCCCGACGCGCACACGGAAGCGCCGACCGCCGGATCGGTCATCCTCGCGGGCGTGCTGCTGAAGATGGGGACTTACGGCTTCATGCGCTTCAACCTCCCGCTCTTCCCCGACGCGGCGCGCGAGTTCGCGCCCTACCTGATCGTGCTCGCCGTCATCGGCATCATCTACGGCGCGCTCGTCGCGATGGTGCAGCCCGACATGAAGCGACTCGTCGCGTATTCTTCGGTGAGTCACATGGGCTTCGTCATGCTCGGCATCTTCTCGTTCACCGAGCAGGGGATGCAGGGCGCTCTCTACCAGATGCTGAACCACGGCGTCTCGACGGGCGCGCTGTTCCTGCTCGTCGGCATGATCTACGAGCGGCGGCACACGCGACAGATCTCCGACTTCGGCGGGGTCTCGAAGCCGATGCCGTGGTTCGCGACCGCTTTCGTCTTCGCGTCGCTCTCGTCCATCGGGCTGCCGCTTTTGAACGGCTTCGTCGGCGAGTTCCTGATCCTGCTCGGCACCTGGACCTCGACGCTCGGCTCCGCGCGGTGGATGAACCCGCGCGTGGTGACGATGTTCGCCGCGACGGGCGTCATCTGGGCGGCGGTCTACATGCTCTGGATGTTGCAGCGCGTCCTCTTCGGACGCCTCCGCAGCCGCGCCAACGCACGGCTGTCGGACCTGAGCTGGCGCGAGATCGGGCTGCTCCTGCCCCTCGTCGCGCTGATGATCTACATGGGCGTCTACCCGCGCCCGTTCCTCTCGCGCTCCAGCGAGAGCGTGCAGCAGGTGCGCGCGCGCGTGCTCCCCGAGAGCGGCGGCGAGGTCACGGCGGAGATCAAAAAGTAGCCCGACCCGGTTGCGCGCACCACGTCAAACAAGATGAACTTCTGCCTGGCACTGCAAACGCTCTCGGCTCTCTCGCCCGACGTGAACCTGACGCTCGTCCTGCCGGAGATCATCGTCTCGGTCGCGGGCGTCGTCGTCATGCTCGTCGACGCCTTCACGCGCGACGCGAAGAAGCGTTGGGCGACCGGCGCGCTCTCGCTCGCGGGGCTCGCCGCAGCCGCCGCCTCTTGCCTGTGGCTGTGGGACGCGCCTGTCGCGCGCGAGGCGTTCAACGGGATGATCGTGCTCGACCGGATGCGGCTCTCGTTCACGCTCGTCTTCCTCGTCGTCTCCGCGCTCACCGTGCTGGTCTCGATGATCTGGGTCGAGAGGGAGCGCCTGCCCGCGGGCGAGTTCCACTCGCTGCTGCTGTTCGCGACCGCGGGGATGATGCTGATGGCTTCGGGCGGCGACCTCGTCATCATCTTCCTCGGGATCGAGCTGCTCTCGATCGCGACCTACGTGATGGCGGGCTTCCGCCGCACCGATCTGCGCTCGAACGAGTCGTCGATGAAATACTTCATCCTCGGCTCGTTCTCCTCAGCCTTCCTCCTCTACGGCATCGCGCTCACCTACGGCGGCACCGTGACCGCCACGGGCGGCGCGGGCACGACGAACATCCACGAGATCGCGCTGCGCGTCGGAGACCCGACGAGGCTGCCTTACTCGGCACTCGTCTACGCGGGCGCGGCGATGATGCTCGTCGGCTTCGCGTTCAAGATCGCGACCGCTCCCTTCCACGTCTGGACGCCGGACGTTTACGAGGGCGCGCCCACGCCCGTCACCGCCTTCATGGCGGCGGGACCCAAGGCCGCCGGGTTCGCGGGCTTCATGCGCGTCTTCCTCTTCGCCTTCCCGTTCGTCGCCGCCGCGCCCGCCGCCTCGCAGCTCCACTCCGCCTGGCTCGGCGCGCTCGTCGTGATCGCGATCCTGACGATGACGGTCGGCAACCTCGCCGCGCTCGTCCAGACGAACGTCAAGCGGATGCTCGCCTACTCCTCGATCGCGCACGCCGGTTACGCGCTCGTCGGCTTCATCGCCGCGGGCTCGACCGCCGACGCCTCCGACCGACAGGCGGCAATCGCCTCCGTCATCTTCTACCTGCTCGCCTACGCCGTGATGAACCTCGGCGCGTTCGCCGTCGTCACCGTCATCGCGCGCGGCGGCGACCGGCGCACAGAGATCGAGGACTACAACGGCATCGGGTTCCTCTCGCCCGCGCTCTCCATGACGCTCTCGCTCTTCCTGCTGAGCCTCCTGGGCGTGCCGCTGACCGCCGGCTTCATGGGCAAGGTCTTCGTCTTCCGCGCCGCGCTCGCGCAGAGCGATCAGGGCTCGCGCCTGCTCTGGCTCGTCGTCATCGGCGTCCTCAACACCGCCGTCTCCGCCTACTACTACCTCCGCCTCGTCGTCTCGATGTTCTTCCGCGAGCGCACGAGCCAGTGGGCACGTCCCCGCGTCCCCGCGAGCATCGCCGTCGCGCTGGTGCTGACCGTCCTCGGCGTCCTCTACCTCGGCATCTTCCCCGGTCGCGTCATGGACGCCCTGCGCAACACCCAGACCGTCGTCAGCCAACTCAAGTAACGAGTCTGGAGTCCGGGGTCTGGAGTCAAATCGATCTTCCGTCGCCTTTGACTCTTGACTCCGGACTCCGGACTCCAGACTCTTCCCGGTTTACTTGTCACCGTCTTTGAGGTATGTATCGGGTGTGACGAGTACGGCTGTGGAATCGAAGCAGGGCGAGTTCGGCGAGGGGTTGAGGCGCAGGCGCGCGCCGTCGCTCGCATCCATCGCCGCGAGGGTGCGCGAGGCGCTCGGCGACGAGTGGCTGCCGCGCGTCTACGCCGAGCGCGTCCGGACGCTGCGGACGCGCTCCTCCCAGCTCGTGCCCGCGAAGGAGGGCGCGCAGGTGCGCGTCCAGCACACCCTGCTCGGGGTCGAGTTGAAGATCGGGCGCAGGCGTTTGTCGTGCCCCGATCTTTCGACCGCGCGCTACCTCGCCGTCTTCGCGCGCGCGGGCTGCGCCGAGGTCGCGGTCCCCTACGACATCACGAAGATTTCGCGCCTCGCCGACGATCTCGAATCCGCCTGGCAGAAGACGATGCTGCTCGCCGACCACCTCACGGAGGGGCGCGACAAGGGCTTCCGCACGCGCCTGCGCCGCGCCCTCGCCGAAGAGATTCGCCGCGAGATCGCCGAGACGGGCGCGGGCGCGGCAGTCCCGCGCTTCAAACAGAGTACGAAACAGGGGCTCTACCGCGAGCCCGCGGCGACGAAGCGCGCCCGCCCCGCATGATTTTTCGCCCCCGTCGGGTTACAATCTAGTCAATGATGCAGGAGTTCAACGAGCACACGCCCATCGATCAAGCGGAGCCGCTACCCTTCCCCTTCAACCAGCGCGCCTACTGCAAGTACGAGCCCATCGAGAAGCGCATCGAGGCTGTCCGCGTCCTCATCGTCGACGATCTGCTGCGCGACGAGCGCGACATCTCGGACGTGGCGCGCGCCGAATGGGGTCGCCGCGTCGAGTCGAACCTGAAGCGCGAGCGCGAGATCGCCGCGCTCGCCCTCGGCAACATCCGCAACAACGTCGCGCGCCTCGTCCGCCGCCCCGAAACCGAGATCGCGCACTTCTCCGAGATCGCCGAAGCCTCCGACAGGTTCCGCCCCGACGCCATCGTCCTGAGCGGCACGCTGCGCGACTTCGACTACTACAACCCGGAGATGCTCGAAGGGTTCGGACGCTTCATCCGGCAGACGAAGATTCCCGTGCTCGGCATCTGCGGCGGGCACCAGCTCGTAGGCCTCGGCTTCGGCGCGCGCGTCCTCACGCTCGACAACCGCGAGCAGCACGAGAACCGCACGGGGCGCCCCTACGAGTACCAGTACCGCTTCATCCGCATCATCGAGGCGGAAGACCCGATCTTCGCCGGCATCGACAGCCGCGACTCCGGCATCTGGCAGGACTACACCATCGAGGCGTGCATCCTGCGCGTCTGGCAGAACCACGGGCTCCAGCTCGACCGCGTGCCCGAGGGCTTCAAGCTCATCGCCACCGCCTACTTCTGCCGCAACCAGATGATGGTCAAACGCTCCGACGGTCAGCTCATCTACACCGTCCAGTACCACCTCGAAAAATCCTTCGAGGACTGGGACCAGCGACGCGCCACGCGCTGGCAGCACCCCAACGACTCGCGCGACGGTCGCGTCATCTTCGAGAACTTCCTTCTGCAATCACTTAGGCACAAGCAGTGATGAGCATTAGAGCACAAGTAATCATCATATCGATGTTCTTGACATGACTATTGGTGCCTGCCACTCTCCGCGGCGTCACCGAACTTTGCCAGCGAAATCCTCACAGATTTCGTCAATCTCACGCTTGATAAAAGGAAGGCTTATAGAAGCTCTTATCATGGCACCTCCCAAGCATTATCCTTAGAGGAGAAGGTCATATGCGAAACAGATTAATAATTTTGCTTTTGTTGTCAGTTCTTGTAGCGGTGATAGTTACCGCTAGGTCTATTCTGCCAAGGCAGAGCCAATCTAATGTGGTTGCAACTAAACAAGGCAGTTTTGATGAAAGTCAATTGCCTGTAACAGATTACCAAGCCCCCGAGCCCTCTGAACCCAAAGAGCGTGTCAAGCGGCGTGCTAAAGGTGCGCGCTATGACAAAGCTGACTTTGTTCATGAGCCGCCCCCACCTCGATCAGGCGTAGTTCATGAAGTCACTATAATCAATGATTGGGAAGTAGGGCTGCCAGCCATTCCCGCGGACGGCAGTGACGCGGTTGTTATCGGTGATGTTAGCGACGCACAAGCTTACCTATCTAATGACAAAACCGGAGTTTACTCCGAGTTTAGCATTCGGATAGAAGAGGTTCTTAAAAACGACGAACAATCGTCACTTGAGATTGGCTGCCTCATCACCGGCGAACGGGAAGGTGGGCGTGTACGCTTTGCCTCAAACAGGGTTTTACCAGTCCACGTGCAAGGACAGGGTATGCCACGCTTAGGTCGAAGGTACGTGTTCTTCCTCAGGCGTCTCGATCAGGAAAAAGATTTTTACATCCTGACAGCATACGAATTGCGCGCTGGCTCTGTGTCCCCGCTAGACGGTGTGAAGAACAGCGGCGGTAGCAAGTGGAAATTTGACGCATACGAGGGTGTGGATCAGGCTACATTCCTCAACATAGTGCGTGGCGTAATAACGACCCTACCGCGATAATTCTTTCAGAAATAGAATTCTCATGAAAGTAAATACTGCCGAGGTCCGAATAGGTATATGCCTTACTGATAGAAATGCTACTAAAAGCGTAGTAGCGCATGAAATAGGTCATCTTTTTGGTCTTGGCAACGCCGATGGCTACAGACCTGGAGAAACTATCATGGGTCCGGCTTTGATATGCACGGACGGTTGTAACGCGCGCCAACCAGGCGACCTTGCCGGACCTACCGCATGTGATAATGATACTGTTGGGCAATTCTACACATGTGAATCCGGTGGAGGAGGCGGCTGCTCCCCGGACACAATATGCCAACTTCCCTACTATTACAACGAGGAGACCTGCCAGTGCGAAACAAACAACAGTTCGTGGCCCGGCGGGGGCGGAAGCGGCATTCCCGTCACGCCAATTTTAGTAGACGTACTAGGGGACGGCTTTAGGCTGACGAACGCGGAAGGAGGGGTTCACTTCGATCTAAATTCCAAAGGCGTGGCGGAGAAGCTGAGTTGGACGGCGATTGACTCCGACGACGCATGGCTCGCCCTTGATCGTAATGGCAACGGCGTGATTGATAGCGGACAGGAACTGTTCGGCAACTTCACGCCACAACTCCCGTCAACAAATCCGAACGGCTTCCTCGCCTTGGCTGAGTATGACCAGCCGATACGGGGTGGTAATGGCGACGGGATAATTGATAGGCGGGATTTAATATTCTATAGCCTGCGTTTATGGCAAGACGTTAATCACAACGGTGTCTCCGAACTTGCTGAGTTGCATAAACTAGACGCACTCAGCGTTACTTCGCTACACCTTGATTACAAAGAGGCGAAGCGCACGGATGAATACGGCAACCAGTTCCGCTATCGAGCGAAGGTTGACGATGCTAAAGGTTCTAACGCCGGGCGCTGGGCATGGGACGTGTTTCTAGTCACTGCCCCCTAAGCGATGAAGCGGCGAACCTAATAGCAGCCCGGCTGGTTTTTACACCGGGATATTTTCAATTGTGCGCTCGATCAGCCTATCCACGACCGCCTTCAAATCGCCCGTCTCCTCGAACACTCTCAACTGCTCGTCGGCGGAAGTGCCGCGCTCCAAAATCGTGTGGACGTGCTCGACCTCCTTGCGCGAGCCGAGATCGTCGACCACGTCGTCGACGAAGTCGAGCAGCTCGCGGATGAGGTCGCGCGTCGGCACCTCCTTCTGCTTGCCGAAGTCGATCATGTTGCCTTCCAAACCGTAGCGCACCGCCCGCCACTTGTTCTCCTGGATCAGCATCCGCCGGTAGAGTCGGAAGCCGAGGTTGCGGTCGATCAGCCGGTCGAGCTTGCAGACTATCGCCTGGAAGAGCGCGGCGATGGCGATGGTGTCGTCCACGCGCGTCGGGATGTCGCAGACGCGGAACTCGAGGGTCGGGAAGAACGGGTGCGGTCGCACGTCCCACCAGATCTTCTTCGGGTTGCTGATGGAGTTCGTGTCCAAAAGCATCTGGACGTACTGAGAGAACGCCGTGTAGGAGCCGAAGTGGTCGGGGATGTCCGTGCGCGGGAACTTTTTGAAGACCTCGGAGCGGTAGGACTTCAAGCCGCTGTTGACGCCGAGCCAGAAGGGCGACGAGGTGGTGAGCGCCAAGACGTGCGGCAGAAAATAGCGCGCCGCGTTCATGATGTGAATCTGCCGCTCCCGATCCTCGATGCCGACGTGGACGTGGAGCCCGAAGATGAGCAGCGAGCGCGCCACCATCTGCAACTCCTCGATGAGGAGCATGTAGTGAGGGTCATCGAAAATCTGCTGGTCGGTCCACTTCGAGATGGGGTGCGTGGAGGCGGCGACGATGGCGAGCCCGTTCTTGCGCGCGAGACCCGAGACGATGGAGCGCAGGTTCGTGATGTCAGCCCGCGCCTCCTCGATGTTGCGGCAGATGCCGGTGCCGACCTCGACCTGCGACTGGATCATCTCCGGCTTGACCTGCTCGCCCAGAAGCATCCGCCCCTCTTCGAGCATCTCCGAGACGTGCGACTTCAGCTCTCTTGTCGCCGGATCGACGATCTGAAACTCCTCCTCGATCCCCAGCGTGTATTTGTCCGCCATGTTTTTGCTTCCCCCACCGACACTTCTCGCCGACCGCCTCAGCTCCTCACACTCTCAGCCCCTCAGAGTCGCCACGCCCGCTCAGCCCCGCGAGAGACTATCGACGCATCGGTCAAACAGTCCACCCGCTCCCGTCCAGCCCCAACTCTCCGGCGATCTCCCGCCAGTCGGGCGTGCGCCTCCGCAGCTTCTCGTGCCAGAGGTGGCGCAGCGCGCTGCGCGGGCTCGCGGCCGGCGCGTGGAGATCGAAGTGCGCCGCCCACAAACGCTCTCGCGGGAGCGCGCGGAGGAAGTGGAGCGCGGCGGTGCGACGACCCCTCTCGGAGTAGCCCTCAGCCGTGCCGCGGTGCCGCGCGAAGCGCGTGGTGAACAGCCCCGTGCGCCGCAGACGCTTCGAGAAGCCGCGCGCCGCCTCGAACTCGATGCCGACGCCGCCTTCGCCGTAGACGTTCGTGACGCGCGAGACCTCCCGCCAAAAATTCAAACGACCCAGCGCCTCGACGAAGATCAAGAGAGCCCGCTGCTTATCGACGGCGAGGGCGTCGAACGCCGCCGGGTCCGACGCCGCGCCGTAGAGCCCCGCGAGTCTCCCCGTGAGCGCTTCGCGCACGGGGGGCGTGAGTTCGCCCCAGGTGAGCGGCAAAGGCTTCGCGCCTCCCGGCATTTACTCGTCCGCGAGAGAGCGCTGGATGATCGCGCGGTCGTTGTCCGAGAGCCCGTGGAAGCTCACGCCGACCCCGCGACCGGGGTTGCTGTAGACGACCTCGGCGTTGACGACCACGTCGCCTTCCGGGAACGGCAGCCGCAGCGTGAGCAGGCCGCCCTCGGGCAGCTCCTTCTGCGTGTTCATGTAGAGGCCGCCGACGCTGATGTCCTTCGTGCTGGCGATGCCGGTGGCGTCCGCGCCGTCGAAGAACACGTCGACGATGATCCGCGAGCGGTCGTGCGAACGCCGCTCCTCGCTTCCCGTCCCCTCTTCCGCGTCCACGTCTCTACTCATTTGTCATCACTCCGCTTCAATCACACACGAACCGCGCAACCGTAGCGCCCCTGACGAAAGCGACGCACGCTTCGAATAATCAACTCGCTACTTCTCGTCGATGATGAAGGTCGGCACCATGCCGCCGCCCGAGGTGACGTTCGCCAGCTCGTTCGACGAGAGCCGCGTGAAGGCGGAGCCGACCCTGCCGTAAAAGAGCATCGGGTCGAGATCGACCAGCTGCTCGACGAACTCGACGCCGTCGTCGTCCGTGAGCGCCGGGAACGTCTCGCGCGCGGTGCTGACGCGTTCCTGCACGAGGTAGTCGCCGTCGGCGAGGGCGTGGCGCAGCGCCTCCCGCCAGCCCCCCTCGTCCGTCTCCCAGCCGATGTAGATGCCGTGCCCGCCGTAGTCGTCGTTGGGCTTCAAGACCAGCCGGTCGCGTTCGCGCGCGGCGAACTCCAGCAGATCGATCCGGCTGCCGCCGCGATCGGTCTTCTCCTCGCGCACCTTGCGCGTCCAGGGCACGTGGAGTCGGATCGCCTCGCGCTCTTCCGCCGTGAACAGGCGCGCGTAAGCGTCGTTCGTCAAGACGGCGAAGAGAGCCTTCTTGTGGATCATCTTCGAGCGGAAGCTGTTGACCATGCAGACGGCGCGCGCGCGGTAGGCGTCCAGGAGCGCGGGCTGCTTGCGCATGATCGGCAGGTACTCGTTGACGAGCAGGCGCTTGTAGACGATGTCGATCTCGAAGTCGCCGGCGCGCAAGCGGCCTCCCGAAAACTCAAGCTCCTCGGGCGCGGCGACGACCGCCGGGTAGCCGCGGCTCTCGAAGTATTCGCGGAACAGCTCGAACTCCTGCTGCGTCGGCAAGCCTTTGAGATCGACGATGGCGATGCGCGGCTTGCGCCCGGGCGCGCGCCCGAGAAATTCCGCGTGGGCGCGCAGCAGGACTTCGAGCAAAAGCTCCCGCCCCTGAAAGGTGCGCAGGGTGTAGCGCTCGGCGAAGCGGCGCATCACGGGGAGCGCGGAGAAGATTTCGAAGGCGGCGTCGGCGTAGGCGATCCCCGCCGGGCTCTCGCCGTTCAGCTCGACGAAGCTGTAGGCTTCGTCCGTCAGGAAAGAGTCGAGCCGCGCCGTCGGCGAGACCTCGCCGTAGCCGGGATCGATCGTCACCAGCTCGCGCTCGACCTGCGTGAGACCCAGCTCGTCGAGCAGCGCCGCGTCCTCGACCGCCGCGTCCTTCACCTTCCGGATCGCGCCCCAGATCGTCTCGCAGACGCGCGTGACGC
>JAIVJC010000135.1:16549-46288 GCA_020200235.1 Acidobacteriota bacterium
GACATGATGAGTGAGGACGACTATTTTTTCTGCGCGGGCGGGTGAATCTTCAGCGAGAGCCGCTCGCCGTCGCGCAACACCTGGAGCGCGATCTCGGCTTTCGGCTCGGTCGGGAGTTTCGTCTGCCAACCCGCGTCGAGGCTCGGCTCGCCGTTGACGGTCTCGATCAGATCGCCCACGCGGACGCCCGCGCGCTCCATCGCGCTGTCCGCCTGGACGGCAACGACGAGCAGACCCCTGCGCGATTCTTTGACGCCGTCGACGACGCGCGTCGAGATGAAGGCGGTGGACTCGACGCCGAACGGCAGCAGCGGCTTGATGCCATAGGTCGGGTGCGCCGTAGTCGCCGCGCGGAAGCGGACTTGCGCCTCGGTCAGTTGGCGCTGGAGTTTTGCGACGACCCGGCTCGCGCCGCGGGCCGTCTCCTGTGCCTCCCGAAGTTTTTCGCGCAGCACGCGCTGCTGCTCCTCGCCGCCCGCGACCGGCTGCGCTTCGAATCCCCGAAGCTCAGCCTCAATTTCCGAGATCTTGGCGCGCATACTGCTCGCGGACAATCGGGCGCGCATCAGCTCGGCTTCCGCCGCGAAAACTTCCGCCCGCGAAGTTTCGAGCGCGGGGTTCTGCGACTCGCTGAGCCTCACGGGCAGGTTCATGGGAGCCGCCCCCGCGCGCAGCACCCTGAACTGCGTGGGGGAGTTTCCGCCCAGCTCCTTCAGCACCCACGTCATGTCCTCGACGCCGCGCACGTCGTGTCTGCCGACGCGCGCGATTACGTCGCCGGGGCGCAAGCCCGCTCGCGCCGCGGGCGTGCCGGGCGCGACCGCGGTCAGCAGCACTCCGTGCTGCCGGCGCATGAGCGTGAGCGCCTGCTCGCGCGACCAGCCGCGCTCGACGAACAGCTCGGCTCGAGTGGTCGCCACGGCGTTGCCGCGCGCGCCGAGCCACGGCTGCGGCACGCTCGCGCGGCGCGCCTTCACGCGCGCGGCGGCGGCTCTCACGCTCTCCGCGGGCAGCAGGTTCGCGGCACGCGCCGCCCCCTGATCGACGATGCCGATGAGCGAGTTCCCTTCCGTCAGAGCCACGCCGCCCGCCCACTCCGGCGAGACGTGCTCGACCTCGACCCTGAAGCTCATCGCCCTGCCGCGCGGCGTGCGCACCACCTCTTTGAGCCGCCCCTCGACCTCCCCCATGTTCATGTAGATCACGCCCGTGTCGCCGACGACGAGCTCGGAATCGCGCGGGTTGTTTTTGACCGCCGCCCCGACGCTCGCCTCGACGGCTCGGAGCGGAGCCCAGACGCAGACGCGCAGCCCGACGAAGAGCGGCTGCGCCGTCTCTCTGACGGGCGAGAGCAGAGGCTTGGCGGATTCGAAGAGGGAGAGCCCGGTGCTCGCGTCGAGACCGACGAACTTCGCTTCGAACTCCGCGCCGTCGCCGCGCACGAGCTTGAGGGGCGAGTCGTTAACCGCGCCGGCCGGCTTTACTTCGGGGAAGCCGGGCGGATTCATGTGGGGAAAGGTCGCGGCGAAACTGAGCACCTCAGCCTCCGCCTGCGGCAGCCGCGCGACGACCGTGTAGCCGTCGGGCAGGACGTAGCCGGCGACGATGTTCGTGCTCACGAAATTATCGTCGAAGGTCGCGGCGATGGGTGCGTCGGGCGGCGCGACGAGGGCGCGCAGCTTCCACCCGCTCATCCTGTGGACGACCGCGACGACCGGCGGCAGAGGTCGCGCGGGGCGGACGCCCGTCGTCGCGCGCGCCAGCGCGGGTCGCCTTTGCAAAGAGACGGTCGGTCGCCGCGGCGAAGAGACCGTGGCAGTGGTCGGAGTCGTCGCCACTATTGTCGGCGTCGCTTTGGTGGGCGTCGCGGCGGGGGTCGCCGTCGTCGAGACGGTCGCCGTCCTCGGGGTCGAAGCCGGTCGTACCACCTGCTGCGCCGGGGCGCAGATAAAAGTGCAGGCGAGCGAGAGCAGCGCACACAGGGCGCGGGCTGCTGACTGACGTAGTCGTGTGAATGTGAAAAGCACTTTTACCAAACACCCTGCGTGTAAGAGGCGTTCCTCACGGGCGCGCGTCGGCTCGGCAGCCCGCGCGCGCCGAAGGTGACGGCGTTGACCGAGACCGAGCGGGTCGCGCCGTTCGTGTCCTTGAAGAGCGCTTCGAGCGGAGCCTCCTGCGTCGAGACGGGGAGCGCGATGGGCGAGCCGACGTAAATCTTCATCCCCTGCGAGTCGAGCACGTGCGTCTCTGACGCGGCTTCGACGTTTTGCAAACTCGCCAACTCTCGCGCCGCTTCGCGCGGAAGGACGAACTTGCCGCGTCGCGGCGCGAGCACCCTGCGACCGACGCGCGAAGGTGACGTATTGGTTTTAACTTCACCCGAAGCCGTCGGCAGCTCGTCGATCACGGGGGTCACGGCGGGTTGCCGGTCGTTAGCCGGTGTCGTGTCTTTCGTGCCGGCGATCTGGTCGATTGCCGGCTGGGCTTGCGGCGACGGAGTCCTACCTTGACGGAAGCTCACGAAGACGCCGAGGGCGAGGACGAGACAGCCCGCGACGGTAAGCCACGCCGCACCGGGCACGAAGCCGCGCCAGCTCGCGGGGCGGTCGCCCGCGCCCTCGGAGCGTGCGATGCGCGCCCGCAGGCGGAACTCGAAATCGCCCGGCGCTTCGAGGCGCGCGAGCCCGCCGACGAGGGCGCGCAGCCGCTCGCCCTCCGCGCGGAAGGAGCGGCACGAGTCGCAACCTGCGGCGTGCGTCTCAGCCTGCGCGGGCAGAGCCGCGCCGCGCCCCAGCTCTTCGATCTCAGTCCTGAACTTCTGACAATTCATCTTTCCCCTCGTTTAACTCTCACAGGTACATCTTCAACTTGTCGCGCAGGAACGCGCGCGCGCGGCTGATCCGCGACTTCACGGTGCCCTCGCTCATCCCGAGGATGCGAGCGATCTCCTCGTAGCTCCGCTCCTCCACGTCGCGCAGCACCAGCGGCACGCGGTACTTCTCCGGCAGCGTCGCGATGGCCCGCGCCACCGCCGCGCGCCGCTCGTCTTCGACCATCGTCACGTCCGCCAGCGGGGCCACGTCCGCCGGATCGAGCTCCATCGCGTCTTCGTGCCCGTCGCCCGACCTGAAGAAGCCGGTCATCGAGACCAGACGGTGCCGCTTGCGCTTGCGCAGCTCGCTGATGGCGAGGTTCGTGGCGATGCGGTAGATGTAGGTCGAGAAGGCGTAGTTCGCCTGATACCTGTCCGCCGCGCGGAAGACTCTCAGGAAAGTCTCCTGGGCGAGATCGACCGCCGACTCGTAGTCGTTCGTCAGGCGGTAGGCGTAGTTCGTGATCTGGTTCCGGTAGCGCCTGACCAGCTCCGCGAACGCAGCCTCGTCGCCGACGCGCGCCGACTCCAGGAGGCTGTGATCGGAGAGCGGCTCAGCCACGCACACCTCGACCCGCGCCGCGGCTGCCGTGGGCGTCAGTGCGAGCTCCTCGACTGATGATAGTGCGCTCATGCAGGACAGGCAGGCTCTCACTCCCCGGGGGCGCGTGCGCCTTCTCCGGGCTAACCCGTAAACCCTCGCGCCGCGCCGGGGCGAACCGGCGGCGCAATTATACACGCACGCGGGGGTTCGTCCGCAGACCTTACACGCCCCGCCGCGCCCCGGGTTCCCCATTTTTTCACCCGCGCCGCCCGCAGCCGGTCGTCAAAAATGGCTCTGACCATGACGCTTGTCGCCGTCTGGTATAATCCCGGAGTCTTCTCAGCCTTTTACGCAGCGGCGAGTTAAACGCCGCGTCTCTTCAGACTTTCACATCAGTCCGAGTCCGGGTCGTATGCCGCGGGAAATCAAGACGCACAAGACCGTCCTCGAAGCCATCGGGAGAGCCGGCATCATCTCCGAGCTGGTCGAGCGCGAGGGCGGGCATTACAAATACGAGCTTGACCTCGAAGTGATCGCCTACGGGCGCAACTACAACGGCAAGAAGGTCGGACCCTACGTGCGCCTGCTGGAGTTCGCGCCCGGCGAGGAGATCATCCGGCAGGGCGACTGGGGCGGGAACACCTTCTACGTCACGGTCGAGGGCACGCTCGACGTGCTCGTCGCGGGCGATGACGGCGAGGCGAAGAAAGTTGCGGAGCTGCCCGCCGGGGTGAGCTTCGGCGAGATGTCCGTACTCGCCGGGGTGCCGCGCAACGCGACGATCGTCGCCCCCGCGCGTTCCCAAGCCACCGTCATCGAGATCACACGCCCGGCGCTCCGACTGCTCCGCAAGCTTCCGAAGTTCGGGCGCGCGCTCGACGCGACCTACCGCAGCCACGGGCTCGCGCGCATGCTCCTCGACGTGCGCGACGCGACCGGCGAAGCCTTCGACGACGAGCTCCTTAAGAGTCTGGGAGACGCCGCGCGCTTCGTCGTCTACGGCAGGGGCCACGTCCTGCACGCCGAGGGCGAGCCCGTCGAGCGCGTCGTGCTGATCCGCGACGGCTGGGTGAGGCGCGTACGCGGCTTGAGCATCAGCCCCGCCTCGACCGACGTGGCACACGCGCTCGACGGTGACGCGGGCGCGGACTTCCTCGGCGCGGGCAACTGCCTCGGTCTCGAAGGCGTCGAGCGCGAAGCGCGCTGGCAGTACACGGCGACCGTGATGGCGCGCACCGAGGCGCTCGAAATCTCCGTCGCGCACCTGAGGGGCGACCCGCGCCTGCGCGAGGCGGTGGCGAGCCGCTTCTCCGAGTTCTCGCTCGCGGACGACGACATCTCGCTCGAACGCGTGCAGGCGCTCCCCGCCCTCGCCGCCGCCGAGAAAGAGATCACGACCGGCATCATCGACGGCGCGAACCTGCTCGTGATGGACATGGACCTGTGCGTGCGCTGCGGCAACTGCTCGCTCGCCTGCCACAAGGTTCACGGCAAGTCGCGACTGCTCCGGCGCGGCATCCACGTCGAGCGCCCCCTGCGCGCCGGAGGCGAAGCCGACCAGCACGTGCTCGCGCCGCAGGTCTGCCTTCACTGCAAAGACCCCGAATGCCTGACGGGCTGCCCGACGGGCGCCATCGCCCGCTTCGAGGACGGGCAGATCGACATCGACCCGAAGACCTGCATCGGCTGCGGCGACTGCGCGGTTCAGTGCCCCTACGCAGCCATCTCGATGGTCTCGCGCAAGTCGCCCGCCGCCGCGCCGCCGACGTGGAGCGAGAGAGCGCGCGTCTGGCTGTCTCTCGCCCAGCCCGAACTCCCCGCGCCCGTGACGGAGACCGACAACCTGCTCGCCGTCAAATGCAACCTCTGTAACAACACGCCTCTCAACCGCCCGGGCGCGCGGCGTCAGGCTTACTCGTGTCAGGAGAACTGCCCTACGGGAGCGCTCGTGCGCGTCAACCCGCGCGAGTACTTCGACGAGGTCGGCAGCCGACTCGGTCTCGTCTTTCAGGATCAGACCCACGCCATCGGTCGCAACATCCACAAGCGCGACCCGCTCGCGCGCCTCTGGCACGCGCTCGGCGTCGCGGCGACGCTCGCCGTCACACTCGCGACGCTGTGGCTGCTCTCGCTCCACGGGCTCGACGGGCGGATCGGCGGCACGTGGCTGAGCGTGCGCTGGATCACGGGTCTCGCGGGCCTCTTAGGAATCGCGGCGGCGATGACCTACCCCGCGCGCAAGCAGGTCTACCGCAGGCGCGCCGGCGCCCTGCGCTACTGGATGCTCGCGCACGTCTACGCGGGCGCGGCTGCCGGACTCCTGCTGCTCATGCACGGCGGTCGCTCGACGGGCGGACTTCTAACGACCGTGCTGATGATCTCCTTCGATCTCACGATCCTCACGGGCCTCTTCGGCTTGACGACTTACCTCGTCGTGCCGCGCGTGATGACGGGCATCGAGGGCGAGCCGCTCCTTCTCGAAGACCTGCGCGTTAGGCGCGAAGAGCTGCGCGCGTCACTCGCCCAGGCGGCGCACGCGGCGAGCCCCGCGCTGCGCGATCTTCTGCGCGGGCGCGTGCGCCGCCGCTACCTCTCGCTCGGCTTCCTGCTCAGGCAGTTCGCCCGGCGCGAAGAGCTGTCGTCGTTGCAGGCGGCGGCGCGCGCGGAGACGGAGTCTGACGCGTCGCTCCTGCCAGACGCCGAGTCGCGCCGCCTGCTCTACGAATCGGTCGACGCGCTCGTGACGCTGCGCCGCGTGGACGCGCTCATCTAC
This sequence comes from Acidobacteriota bacterium, assembly GCA_020200235.1. Classification (GTDB taxonomy): domain Bacteria; phylum Acidobacteriota; class Blastocatellia; order Pyrinomonadales; family Pyrinomonadaceae; genus JAIVGV01. The sequence continues at coordinate 22,739 of JAIVJC010000135.1, forward strand.
CTGCATCAACTGCTGAAGCTCTGGCTCGCGCCGCACGTCGTCTCGACCTCGCTGATGCTCGCGCTGATGCTCGCGCACGTGGCGCAGGTGGTCTTCTTCGCCGCGCGCTGAAGCCGCGGGCTCGGGCGTACTTCAACCCATGATCGAACGGGAGAGCACATACGTCGTCACGCGCGAGGATCGCTCGCAAGACCCCGTCACTTTCGTCGCGGAAGGTCTCTCCCTCGGTCGCCTGACTAATTGGGAGGTCTGCCTCAACCACCCGAGCGTCTCGCGCCTGCACGCGGGCGTCAGCGAGACGGGCGGGCGGTTCTACCTCTACCACCTCAGCCCCTCCAATTCGACGACGCTCAGCGGCAAGCTCGTCGAGGAGAAAGCCGCGCTCGCCGACGGCGACTTGATCCAGATCGGACCCTTCTCCCTCCTCGTGCGGATCGATGGCGAGAGGCTCGCGCTCACCGTCAGGTATCAGCAGGCAGTGCGCGTCGGCGACGTGGGGACGGAAGTCGCCGCGCCGCACGCCGCGCGCGCGCCGGAGACGGGTCACGCCGCGCTCGACGTGTTCTGGGAGAAGCGCAAGCGCGAGGCGGGAAAGATGGCGCGCCCCTCGGAGCTCACGTGCCACGCCGTCTCGCGCTCGATGGGCGAGGGCTGCGCATCGTGCCATCAAACCGCGGCTTTCGACGCGCGCGGAACGGACGCGCACGCCGCCGCGGGCGTCGGCTGCGCCGTCTGCCACGGGGAACATCGCGGCGAGAACTTCCGCCCCGCCGTCGCTCCGCTCAGCGCAGATTTTCAACCCGGCGTCGCGCGCGAGGAGACCTGCGCCGGCTGCCACAGCGACGCGAACAAGAAGACCTACAACGGTCGGCGCGTCGGCACGCCCCACGGCGGGACGTTCGGCTACCCCGTCGTTGACGGGCGCTGGAAGTGGGAGGGGCTCGACGAAGACGAGTGGAACGCGAAGCCCGACGACCTGAAGAATCTCTTGACGACGTGGAAGGCGACGACCGACGAGCAACGACGCAGCGTACAATTTCACGCGCTGCACCTGCACCGCGTGCGCGCGGTCGCCGGTCTCAAGGGGAACGAGGCGGGCGAGCTGACGTGTTCGAGCTGTCACAAGTCGCTCGGCGCGGCGCCCGACCGCGCGACGCCGCGCACGACCTGCGCCTCCTGTCACAACGGCAGGGTGGATGAGCAGACCGGGCGCGCGCTCGTCGCCGCTAACGCGCCCGACTGCACTTCGTGCCACGTCCAGCACGCGGGCGACCGGCGCCGCCGTAACCCGTCGCCGCTCGCGAACCGTTAGGCGCAACCACGATCACTACGAAGCCGTTCGGGAAAACAGCTTCATAACTCTCGACCACGCCGTTTCAACTTTTTGCGGGCATGAGAAAGTCGCAACTGCTCATCATCCTCGCGCTGCTCGCGCTGCTCACGTCGGTGAGCCTGTGGAGCGCGGGCGCGACCGCCGCCGGGAATCCGCCGGGCGGTCTGCCGTGGTTCGGCTGGGCGGGCGCGTGCCTCTTCCTCGCCGCTTGCGGCGTCGGCTTCGCCATGCTCGACGCGGCGCGCGCGCGGCGAAGGCTCGAAGAGCTGCCCTCGGCGAAGGCTGTCGAGGCGCAGAAGACGCTCGGTCTGACCGACGAGCTGCGCGCGAAGTACGACCCGGCCGGACCTCCCTACCCGCACCCGGTCATCGTCACCGAGCGCTGCATCGGCTGCCACGCCTGCGTCGAGGCTTGCCCGCACGACGTGCTCGCCATCGTGGACGGCTTCGCCACCCCGATCGCGCGCGAGCAGTGCGTCGAAGACACGTCGTGCCAGGTGGAGTGCCCGGTCAGCCCGAAGGCTTGCATCGTCGTCAACACGACGAAGGTGATCCCGCCGCGCAAGGTGCCGACGCGCGACTCCCGCTTCATGACGATCGTCGCGGGCTGCTACATCGTCGGCGACGTGTCGGGCGTCCCGCTGATCAAGAACGCCGCCAACGAGGGCGCGGACGTGATCCGGCACGTCCTCGAAGACCTCGCCGCGTCGCCGCCCGTACCCGAGGCGGAGCTGGACGTGGCGATCATCGGCGTCGGGCCCGCGGGTCTCTCCGCGGCGGTCGTCGCGGCGCAGGCGGGCTTGCGCTACGTCGCGCTCGAACAGGACAACGTGCTCGCGACCATCGAGGCGTATCCCGCGAACAAGTACGTCTACTTCAAGCCGGAGACGATGGAGTCGCGCGGCGGCGTCGAAGTCCCGGGCGCGGGCTTGCAGCGCGAAGAGCTGATCGAGACGTGGAAGCGGACGATGATCGCGCGCGGCGTGCGTGTGAACGAGCGAGAGGGCTGCAAGTCAGTCAGCCGCGCCGAAGGGGGCGACTACTTCACGCTCGCGACGGAGGCGGGCGAGGCGAACGAGCCGCGCACTTACCGCGCGCGCCGGGTGGTCCTCGCGCTCGGCAACCGCGGCACTCCGAAGCGGCTCGGCGTGCCGGGCGAGGACTTGCAGATCGGGAGCGGCGGCCGCCGCGAGGACAGGGTCAGGTACAGGCTCGCGGATGCGGGCCAGCTGCGCGGGCTGAAAGTCGTCGTCGTGCTGATGAACTCGCGCACGGGCGAAGAGATCGCCGCCCTCGAAAACGATCTCGTCTTCGCGCTCATCGGCGGCGAGCGCCCGACCGAGTTTTTGAAGTCCATCGGGATCGAGATCGCCTGAGCGCGATGTCGGAACCGCCTGCGGTAGCGGGCGGGTATGTCAACGCGCAGGGTGATCTTGTTGACGTCAACACCCGCCCGCTACCGCAGGCGGTTCCGACCCGGCCTCTTCGTCAGTTGTCGCACCCCTTGGCAGCCCACAAAGGCGCGGAAGCGAAAAGCCGCGCGCGAGTCGTTTGACTCGCGCGCGGCCTTTTTACGTCGCGGACTTTTACCCCGACTACTGTTCCTGCCCGTTCGTCGGCACGGGCTTACCCATCGACTGGTAGATCGAGACGATCTCATCCATCTTCGCGCGCGCCTCTCCGTTCCGCGGGTCGTAGCGGAGCGCGCGGCGGAAGTCGCCGAGCGCGAACTTGTAGAGCATCGGCTGCTGCGCGCTGTAGAAAACGTCCGCGCGCGCGACGTACGCAGCCGCCGCCGCCTTCTTGTCGGCGTCGGTCGCGCCCGGCGCTTTCGCCTTCGCCTCAGCCTTCGCGATCCGCGCGTCCAGCTCCGGCGTCGCCATGCTCGGCTTTTCGGCTGCGGACGCGGAAGTCGTGGGCGTGCTCGCGGCTCCCCCGCCGTGCGCGGAAGCGACGGGCGGGACGACGACCGTCTGCGGGGCGTTCGACGACTGCGCCGACGAAACGTTCGACGTGTTAGCCGCGGGCTGCGACGTGCTACAGCCTGAGACGACGGCTAGTGCGAGCGTGCCGAGGGCGATGAGAATCGTGGAGCGCATCATCTGAGTTTCCGTTCTCGCCGGGCGCGCATCCGTGTCGCGCCGCGCTTCTTCTGGCAAGGCGCGTCTTATTTGGCGACGTGACAGGAGGCGCAAGTCGTCGGCGCTTTCGTGTCGGCTTTCAGCTTCTTGACCGACTCGTGGCACGTGATGCAGTTGCGGTGGTAAGCCTCTCCGTTCGTCAGAATCGTCGGGTCAGACTCTTCGGGGTACGTGACTTCCGGAATCGCCGCCAGCCCCGCGGGCTTCACGCCCTCCTGCGTGTGGCAGGCGGCGCACGACTTGACCGGCTTCGCGTCGGGCTTCTCCAGCAGCGCGGCTGTCAGCAGCTCGTCGCGCTCCGCGGTCTTGAGCACGCCCTTGAGCGCCGCCTTCGGCTGATCGGTGTGGTGACACTCGGCGCAGCCCAGCACCGACTTCATGTCCGCGCTGTAGTTCTTCGCCGCGTGGTTCTCGTGGCTGAACGGGACTGGGAACTTGTCGGGGCTCTTCGCCGTCTTCGGCGTCTTGTTGAGCACGACCTCCTTGGGCTGCACCTTGCCGTCGAAGAGGAGCGCGCCGACGGCGAGCGTCGTTCGTGTGCCGCCGAAGAGTGCGACGGCGGCGAGGACGGACGCCGCGCCGCACGCGAGCAGGATTTTCATGTCGGATTTCTTCCCTTGTCGAATGGCTTTGGTGTCTATCGCGTCTGCCGGCTTCAGGGGAGAGGGAAACTTCAAGAGGTCGACCGCCGAACGGGCGAAATGATCTTCGACCGCCACGGATATTAAGACCCGCCGCGAAGCCTTGTCAATTTTTCCGGCTCGGCAGCGAGCACGTAGCGCTTTCGTCTAAAAGTTTAACCGCCGCCCCGGAAGGTCTGACCCTTGTGGCAGCGCCGGCAGTCGCGAAAGTCCGCATCGCCGAAGGCGCGCCGGTTGTCGTGGCACGTCAGGCAGTTCTGCGCGCGCGAGCTTCGGGAGTGTTGGGCGGCGAGAGGCGAAGAGACCTGCCGCGATTGCGGGAGTCCCGCGCTCGCGCGGTGACAGTCGGCGCACGACAGTCGCTGCCGAGACCCGTGCGCCGTGTGGCTGAAGCCGGCGCGGAACGCGTGCGCGAGAGTCGGCGTGCGGAAGAACCTCGCCGACGCCGTGTGGCAGATGCCGCACGACGCGATGTCGCGACCCGAAGCGCGAGAGTCGGGCGTGTGGCACGCGTAGCATTTCGAGTGTGCGGCTAGCCCGGCGGGGATCGTGAGCGCGGCCGCGCGGCGCGCGGCTGGCTGGTGGCAGGCGGCGCAGCCTTGCGCGGGTCGCGCCGCGCCCGCGCCGTGCTGCGCGTGGTCGAAGCGCGCGGCGAAGCTGCGGATCGCGGGGAAGTTTTTCACCGCCGGGTTCTCGCCTTCGAGCGTCGAGTGGCAGACGAAGCAGAGCGGCGCGTTCGTCGTGATGAACTGCGGCAGGTGGCAGCCGGTGCAGGCTTTGTGACCGGGCAGGCGCGGCTCGGCGGAGTTGTCCGAGGCGCGCGCGTGGCAAGATGAGCACGCGAGCGTGGCGTGACGCTGACTCGCGTGGGAGAACTTCGAGAAGTCGCCACCCTCGCGCGACGCCGCGGCGGACGACGCAGCGGACGCGCCCTCCGCGGCGTCGAGCGCCGAGCCGCGCCGCGCCGCGAGGTTCGTCAGCGCGCACGCGGCGACTACGCACGCGACGACCGCTTGCAGAGTCTTCACCGTCGCGGCGATCCGCCGCGGCTGTCGCACGGGCTCGCTCACGGAGCCCCCTTCGGCGGCTCGACGGCGCAGCGCGGCGGCGTGATCTGTTCGATCCCCTTCGTGCCCTTCCCCTCCTTCGTCGCGCCAGCGAGGACGGCGGCGTAGTGGCTGCACGGGATTTCAACGGCGAGGCTCGCGGGCGGCGTGTGGCAGAGCGCGCAGTCGAACTTCGCGTCCCTACCGCGCTCGCGCAGCTCGCGGTAGACCGACAGCTTCAACTGAGCCATGCCCGAGATCGCCGTGTGGCAGGCTGACGACGAACAGGTCGGAAGCCCCGCACGATTCTCCTTGAGACGAAAGCTTTCGAGTGTCGCAGCCTTACGCGCGGCGGCGTGGCACTGCAGACAAGTGATCGCGACCTCCTTGCCCTCTTCGTTCGACTTCTTCTTGTGCGCTTCCAAGTCGTGGACGAATTTCGCGGCGGCACGCCGCGGGGGGAAGCCCGCGCGGAGTGAGGCGGTCGGATTCGTCAGCATGAGCCTGAGCAAAGCGTCGGCGTTCGCCACCGGCGGGTAGGCGAGGCTCTTGGCGGGTTTGGCGACGGCTAAGGCGCTCGCGGCGACGTTCCGGTGGCAGCGCGCGCACTCGTTGGCGAGCGGCGGCTGCTCCCGATTATCGACGCCCTCGCGCCAGTGGCACTGGAAGCAGGTGGCGTGGCTCGTCGGCGTCGTCATGAACGTGCCCGCGGGCGGGGCGAAGGCGTTCGCGCCCCCGGCTTGGGGCGGCGCGGCGCGCTTGGCGGCGTCAACCTTGTGGCAGTAGAGGCAGCTCGCCTGCGTGTTCGCCTTCTCGCCGATAACTTTTTTGAACTGGATGAGCGATGTCGTCTTGACGTGGTTCGCGTGCGGGAACACGTCCGCGAACTCGCTCGCCCCGCCGGGCTTCGGGAACTCGAACCGCGCCGCGCCGCGCGGCGAGACGACGGTGTGGCAGTTCGAGCAGATGGCGGGGCGCGCGCCTTTGAAGAACTGCCGGCGGTGGCACTCGACGCAGGAGGGGTGATCGGGATAGTCCTTCAGGTCCGGCTGCTCGAAGGAGACGATCCGGTGGAACGAAGCGCAGTCGCGCTTCGAGTGGCTCGCGCTCGCGTGTGAGAAGCGCGAGTAGTCGCGGGCGCTCGTGCCTCGTGCGGTGCGGCGCGGGGCGGTGGGCGACCGTCTCGCGCGGGTCTGCGCCGCGCCGGTCGCGAAGAAGGGCGTCGAGCCGAAGCGCGGCGCGAAGAAGATCAGGAGGGCGGAGGCGGTGATCGCGATCTGCGTGAGTCTGCGCGCGCGTAAAAAAAATTCCCGCGACAGCCGTGGCTGCGGGGACTCTCTCGCCTGACCTCTGCCGCGTGGGATGATCACGCTTGACCTGCTGACCGTGCCGCGCCCGATTTATTCGTAGGAAGACGTTCCGGTTTGTAACACAGAAGGCGCGCGGGGAAAAGCCTCTACCGCGCCCCGCCCTGCCGGGAGTTCGCGTTTCTGTCGCGCGCGCCCGCGGGCTGCGGGCTCCTGGCGCGCGCCTCGATCTCCTCGCGGAGGCGCGGGAGGGCGGCGTTGTTCGGGTCGATCTTTTCGAGCCGCGCGACCGCTTCGCGCGCGCCCCGCTCGTCGCCGCTCTGCGCGAGTGCGAAGGCGAGGAACTGGAGCGAGGGCTCGTGGCGCGGGTCGGTCTCGAGCGCGCGGCGGAACTCGGCGGCGGCGCGTTTGTAGTCGGGCTGCTGCGCGAGCAGCAGCACGCGACCGAGGCTCGCGCGCGCGTCAGCGTCGTCGGGCTTCATGCCGAGCGCGGCGACGTACCACTTCTCGGCGGCTTTGTAGTTGCGCGCGTCGGCGTTGACGTGTGCGAGCGCGACGACCGGCTCGACGTTGGTCGGCTGAAGCTCGTTGGCGCGCAGGAGGAGATCGACCGCCTCGTCGAAACGCCGCGCGTCGTAGTAGGCGCGCGCCCCCTCCATCTGCGCGTCGAAGTCCTTCGGGTTCTCGCGCGCACGTTTGACGGCGGCGTCTGCCTCGGCTTGCGCAGAGTTCGCGTCCGACTCAGACGATTGGGCGGCGGCTCGCGGGGACGGCTGCGCGCGCTGGTTCGCCCACGTCACGAAGGCGAACCCGAAGAAGAGCCCGAAGCCGACGCCGACGAGCGAGAAGAGGACGTTGTCTTTAGTCATGATGAAGCTATTAGCTGTTAGCTTTCTGTCTGGCTAATAGCTTACAGCTAACAGCTAACAGCTTCTCACGCGTATGAGTGCAATCCCGGCAGCAGGTAGCTGACGCCGAGGTAGGTGAAGATGACCAGCAGGAACGCGACGATGGCGAAGTAGGCGCTGCGCTTGCCCGTCAAGCCCCGCGCGATGCGCGCGTGGAGGAAGCCGCCGTAGGTCAGCCACGCGACGAACGCGCCCGTCTCCTTCGAGTCCCAGCCCCAGTAGCGCCCCCAGCTCTCGTTGGCCCAGATCGCGCCCGTGATGAGCAGGATGGCGAGACCGGCGAAGGCGACGCTCGCCGTCTTGTACATCAGCGAGTCGAGTTTCTCGGGCGCGGGCAGAGCCGCGCGGAGTTTCTCCGTCTTGAAGGCGAAGAGGGCGACGAAGAGCGTCGCGGCGAGCGCGGTGATGAGCGCGGAGAGCTCGACCGGGTTGGCGTTCGTGCTGAGCACCAGCTGCGCGCCGCGAGCCTGCACGAAGTTTTCCGACGCGCCGCGCAGCTGCGCCGGGGTGAGAGCCTTCACCTCCTCGACGCTCATGCCCTGCTGGCTGGCGAGCCACGCGCCGAACTTCTCGTACTGCCCCTTGTCGTAGCACTTCTGGAAGAAGCCGCCCGCGTCGGGGCAGGCCGTGATCGGCGCGGCGCCCTTGATCTGCGAGACGAGCAGCGCGATCGCCAGCATCTGCACGACGAGCGAGGCTTTCAACAGGTGGTGCCCGATGCGGCGCGACCTCTCGTCGCCCTTCGTCACATACCTGACGAAGAGGACGATGACGCCGACGAGCAGCAGACCGGCGACGATGAGCGCGGGTCCGACGTAGGGGACGTTGACGCGCAGCGGGAGAGCCATGCGCGAGCCCTGTATGAAGGTCGAGGCGGCGTAGTTGCCGGTCATCAGAATCCTGAACGCGCCGAACTGGCCGCCGACCGTGGCGAAGACCGCGACGGCGAACGCCGCCGCCGCGATCGCCATCGACTCCGGCTTCGTCCCGACCTTCAACAGGTAGAGCACGGCGGCGGCGAAGCAGACGAGCGCGATCCCGTAGGAGATCGAAGCCGTGCCGACGTGGATCGGACGCCAGTAGGAGTCGAGGACGGGCGGCAGGTTGATGAACTCGTTGCCGATGAAGCGCGCGAGGACGAGGATGAGCGCGGCGAGAGGCAGCGAGAGCGCGCCGATGAAGCGGAAGCTCCTGCGGCCCGAGACGAGCATCGTCGTCACGCCCGCGCCGAAGGCGAAGGCGAGCGAGAGATCGTAGAGATTCGCGAACGGGATGTAGCGCCAGACCCAAGGCATCTGATCGGCGCCGTAGCCGTTCTGCCGGAGGATGGCGAGCTCGCGGTCGTGCGACGCGACCCAGCGGACGAGCCAGCTCGCCAGGTTGCAGAAGACGCCGATGCCGCCCGCCCACAAGCCGATCCTCTGCGCCATCGAGGAGGGCGCGTAGAGGTTGACGAGCAGGAAGACGCCGCCGATGACGTAGCCCGCGAGCGCCAGCATCATCAGCGCGCCGTCGTCGATGAAGTGATCGCCGCCCATCCGGAGGCGGAGGAGCCCGATCAGGATCGCGCCGACGACGGGCAGCGCCGCGGGCAGGTATGAGCGGACAGACCAGCCGCCCGGATCGAGGTTCGGCGAGCCGAGTTGCGCGGGGTGTTTTAAAACTTCACTCATTTCTGCACCTCACTTCTTTCTCCGGTGATAGCCGCGACCAGGCGCTTGAACCTGTCCTCCAGGGCGACGGCGTTGCGGTTCGCGTTGCCGCCGAGCGCCACCGCGACCCTCTCCTCCCCGCGCTCTTCGACGACAGCCCAGACCCTCTGGTGCGCGAAGAAGAAGACCGCGACGAGCGTCAGCATCAGCATCCCGCTGCCGACGTAGAAGACGGTCGCGCCGGGGTCTTTCTGGATCGCGAGGACGTGCGCGTCCGGCACTTTCTCGAACGAGACCAGCTTGAACTTGTAGCCGGCGACCGGGCGACCCACGGGCGCGCTCGCCGGCACCTCCTGCGTGAAGGCGTAGGCGCGGCTCTCGGCGCCGTCCGCGCCCGCGACGTTCAGGATCGCCGCCGGGTTGTTGTACTCGCCCGACGCCGTGGTCGCCTGCCCGCCCGCCATCGTGAAGTCGGGCTGGAAGTTGACGAACTCGATGTGGGTCCCGTCCGAGAGGTTGACCGAGCCGTCGCGTGGGATCGTCACGTCGGTCTCGTAGCCGTCAGCCTCGCGCCGGAGGCGCAGCGTCACCTGTCGCGCGCGACCGACGTTGATGAAGCTCGCCTGGAAGAAGCGGTAGCCGCGGTAGTCGTAAGGGTTGTTCAGGTGGACGAACGCCTCGTGCTCTTTGCCGCCGTCTTTGATCTTGATCTTGGTGAACCAGTCGATGGTGTTGTCGGCGGTGATCGGCCCGTCCTGCTTGATGAGCTTCTGCTGGATGTCGGTGCAGGTCACCTCGAAGGGCAGCGGGATGGTCGCCTTCGAGAGCCGCAAGCTCCCGTCGCTGAGCTTGAAGTCGGTGCTCGACATCTCGTTCGACGAGGCGCCGGGTCTGACCGGCATCTGCCCGCTCTGATCGAACTGCGCGGTCAGGAAGCCGCCCGTGAAGATCGTCAGGAGCGCGACGTGGACGGCGTAGGCGCCCAGACGGTTCCACGCGCCGCGCTCGGCGAAGACGAAGGTCTTGCCCCCCTTCTCCGTCACGCGTGGCTTCAGCCCCACAGCCTTGCACGCGGCGACGACGCGCTCTGTCGCGGCGGCGCGCGAGTCGGCTGGGAGTTCGAGTTCGGCGTGCTGCTCCTGCCCGGCGAGCCACTTGGCGGAGGCGTCGAGCTTCGGCTTGGAGACGAAAGTCCAAGCCTTCGGGAAGCGGTCGATGGACGCGAGCACGATGTTGAGCGAGAGGACGAGGATGAGAAGGTTGAAGTACCAGACGTGGTAGATGTCGAACAAGCCGAGGCTGCCGAAGAGCAGTCGCGTCGCGGGGCTCAGGTCGGCGAAGTACTTATCGAAGCCCTCGACGTTCTTCTGCATGATGAGCATCCCCACCATGCTGAAGAGGACGAGGATCATCAGCAGCGAGACGCCGAAGCGCACCGAGCTGAGCAGGTTGAGCACGCGCGTCACGACGGGCTCGGACGGGCGCGCGCCCGCCCCCGCGGCAGACTTCACGCCGATCTCAGGTTTGGTTTCTTCGATTGCCGACATGGTAGATGATGACTAGGGCTGTTACATCTGAGGAGCCATCACACGCACGATAGCGACTCAGAGGGGTGAGACCGCAGACCATTTCTTCGGACGCATCATACCCTAACGATCACTTCGCGGCAACCGCGCGAGCACTCGCCAAACGCGAGCCGCGCGCGACCCTTTCCGGGCGCGCCGCCGTGCTATCATCCCCCGACAAAATGACGACCAGAAACTTTCTTTTCTGCCTCGGCGGGCTCGTGCTCGGCTTCGGCGTCGGCTTCCTTCTGGCGAACCGTCTGGGCGTCGGCTCGACCGCCGCCCCGACCGTCGCGGCGTCCGATCAGGTCTCCTCGATCAACGTCAAGGGCGCGCCCCCGCTCGACCCTTCTGAGGACACAGGGCAACTCCCGCCCGGTCACCCCGACATCGACGGCGTCGCCTCCGGCGCCACGCCCGCCAGCCCCGAAGGCGCGGCGGCGACGAGCCGGGAGGCGCAAGCGGCGATGGAAGCCGCCGACGCCAAGCCGGCGGACTTCGCGCTCCAGATGGGCGCCGCCGCGACCTTCTACAAGCTCCGCGCGCTCGACAAAGCGGCGCTCTACCTCGAACGCGCCCTCAAGCTCAAGCCGCAGGACGCGGACGCGCTGCTCGAAATGGGCAACGTCAAATACGACTCAGGCGACTTCACCGCCGCCGCTGATTTTTACACTCGCTCGCTCGCCGCCAACCCTTCAAACGCAGACGCGCGCACCGATCTCGGCAACACCTTCTTCCAGCGCAACCCGCCCGACTACCGACGCGCCATCGAAGAGTACCGCCGCGCGCTCGAAATCGATCCGCGCCACGAGCTGACGCTCCAGAACCTCGCCTCCGCCGCGCTCAACCTCAAAGACAAGGCGACGGCGCGCGACGCCGTCGACAAGCTCGCTGCGATCAATCCGAACAATTCAATGCTCGCCGCGCTCCGTTCGAGTCTCGATAGCCTTCCGTGAGCAAATCAGATTCGCGTGCGAGTAGGAGCCGCTTACAAGCCCTCGAAAGGGGCTCAGTGCTTGCCCGTACGGATCACAGGTCTCGCCAACTTAGTGGTCACAGGTTCGGGCTGCGCGGGAACTTGAGGAAAGGCATCCGCACGCCGCGGACGAAGAACTGATCGGCGCGGATCGCTTCGGGCGGAGCGAAGCCGATGGCGCCCGCCGCGGCGATCAGATCGTCCTGATCAACGCCGTCGCCGCTGACGCCGATGCCGCCGACGAGTTCGCCGTTGCGGTAGAGCGGGACGCTGCCCGGGAAGATTTGCAGACCGTTCGGCAGGTTCGGGATCGAGGTGCACGGCAGCTTCGCGGGGGAAGAGGGCGGCGCGGCGAGCGTCGCTTCGAGGTTCGCTTTCAAAAGATCGAGCTGCAACCCGACGTTGAAGATGCTCCAACGCTCAAACGGCGTGCTCAAGGGTCCCGCCTGCGTGCCGTCGATGCCGTCGGGCAGGAACGGCCGGTGGAGGAACCCGCCCGCGCGGTCGCTGAAGGCGATCGCTCCGTCGAAGCGTACCCCGTCGGCGGCGGCGCGGTCGGCGTAATTTGAGAAACCGGCTGACCGCAACTTCGCCCCGGCGTCCGCGCGCGAGGCGAAGGCGGCGGTGCGCGCCTTCTGCGCCGACACGTCGAAGCCGAAGACCGGCGCGTCCACTGTGCGGAAGATTCCGAGCACCTGACCGTCCGCGTCCACGACCGCGATCGTCACGCGCGCCGCGCTGCCGAGTGGGTTGCGGATCGCGGCGCGCGTGATGTCTGCCTGCCGCGCCGCCTGCGCGAGGATCGTCGTCACGTCCGCAGCGGTCAGCGCGTTAGTCGATCCCGAAGTGCTGCCGCGAAACGGCGAGAAGCGCAAGTCCACCGCGCCGCCCACGCCGCCGACCGCCGAAGGGACGAAGTAAGACGGCTGCGCTGGGCGTAGAGGGAAATCCGGATCGAGCGCGCCGGGCAGGCTCGCGAAAGGGATCGTCGCGGGGCGCGGCGCGTCCGCGTCCGTCGCGTTAGCGTAAGGCAGGCGGATGCCGCCGACGAGGATGTCGTCGGCGCGAATGCTCGCGGGGGCTTCGTAGCCGCGCGCGGCGGCGACGGCGATCAACTCTTCGAAGGGCTTGTCAGAGTCGGTCGGAGCGCGGTCGATGGTGTAGAGCCCGTCGCCCTCGACGCCGACGCCGCCCGAGTGGACGCCGTTCTTGTAGAGCGGGATCGAGCCGGGATCGGCTGCGAGCCCGAAGGGCAGACCGGGCTTCTTCACGTCGGAGCATTCGAGCTGCGAGAACTGCACGCCGTAGAGCGGACCCGAAGGCTGGTTTGCGACGCCGGGCGGGAAATGCTCCTGGATGATGAACCCGGCGGTGCGCGACGTGAAGGCGTTGCCCTGCGTGCTGAAGAGCGCAGCCGTCCCCGCCTTCGAGATCGCCGCGCGGCGCACGGGGTTCAGTGTCGGGTTTAGATTTGTCCCTTCGAACCCCTGCGCGACGAGTCCCGTCGAAGGGTCGGGCGTCTGCGTGAAAGCCGTCCCGCCGCGCAGCTGCGTGCGGTCCGTCGCGCCGCCCATCCTGAAGACTCCGAGGACGTTCTCCTCCTTGTCCGTCACCGCGACGGTCACAGCGCGGTTTAGGGCGACCGCAGCCGAGACGGCCTGCGCGATGACGGCGCGCACGTCGTCGGTCGTCAGGTTGCCGGCGGTGATCGAATTGACGGGCGGAGTCGGCGCGGTCGGGGGCGGCGCGGGGGTCGGGACGGAGCCAGTGTCGTCTGGTAGTCCGCCGCCGACGTGACCGACGCCGACGCGGACGCGGTTGCTCGCCACGCCGCGGCGCGTGACGCGCACCAGCACGTCGCCCGGATCGCTCATCGCCGCGTCGAGCCGCACGGTGATCGTGTGCATCCATTCCTGACCGGGCACGGGCGCGACCGCTTCGACGGCGAGCGCGTAGAGGTGGTGCGCGCCGTCTTCAGCGTCAGCCGTCAAGGTCGATGCGTTGTCAGTCGGGTCGAGGTTGAGCGCGAAGAGCTGAATCCGCGTGCGCCGGTCGGGGCCGAGCGTGTGGGGCGAGGTCAGGGCGAAGGGCTCGCGCGTGCGCGCGACGGAATCCCACGCGAGCGCGCGCGTCGAAGTCGGCTCGCTGACGAGGACGGGTCGCGACGCCTGCGCCGCCGATCTGTTTACGGAGAGCGGCAGGCACACGATGGCGACGGCGAGCGCGAAAAGGAAGGGCGCGAGAACGCGACGGGTGCGCCCGCGGGATATTGTTCTCTGTGATGAGCGTGCCACTTTCTGCGGAACCAAGCTCGAAGGGTGGTGCCGGAAGTCTCGTCCGAAACGATCCGAATTTACCACTTCCCTTCGGAGCGTCAAGGCTCGTCGTCGGGCGGCGGGCGATGAATCTGCGCGCGGCGCGCGGCGCGTCGGACTGGTTTCAATAATTCGTTGTCAGCTTTGCGGCGACTGTGCTACATCATTCGTGATTGTCATTCGCCACAAGAACCGCCGCGCGCGACGCGGAAAGTTTGCCGCGGGTCTTCAGCCTTCATCGAGTCGTTCAACGGGCGCGGCTGCGACCGAGTCGCCCCCGCTGCGTGAATCATTGATGCCCTTCAAGCGTCTCATCAACCTTATCGCGAGGGCGAGCTTGATCGCGCTCACACTCGCCCTCGTCAGCCAACCCGCCCGCGCCCAGCAGAAGGGACGCATCGACGGCGTCGTGCGCGACGCCGCGAAAGCGCCTGTCGCGGGCGCGCGCGTGACGGCGATCAACCAGGTGACGACGCGGCGCGAGACGGCTCGCACTACGGGCGACGGGCGGTTCGGCTTCAAGCTCCCCGCGGGCGCGTACCGCATCCTCGTCGAGGCTGCGGGCGCGCAAGGCTTCGACCGCGAGAACGTCTTCGTCGAGCCGGGCAAAGAAACGGCAATCGAGGTGGAGCTAAAGGCTGCCGATGACACGGAAGCCGTAGCGCGTGTTGTTGATCCGACCGCGGGCGAGCGACCGACCGGCGCGGCGGGCGGCGCGAGTGTCAAGTCTCAGCCTTCGACCGATCCGCGCGTGCGCGAGGCGCGCGACCGCTGGCGCGTGACTTTCCCCGAATACGACCGCTACGGCGACGCGGGCGGGCGCGGGCGCGACGTGCCCTTCAAGCGCGGTCGCTGGTACGACCCTTACAACCAGAACCGTCTGAAGGGTGATTACCCCGTCATCGGCAACAAGATTTTTTTGATCCTCTCGGCGGCTGACACCTTGAGCGTCGAGCAGCGCCGCACGCCATTGCCCTCCAACGTCAACAGCGCGCGACCCGGCAGCGCGGAGTTTTTCGGCAAGCCCGAAGTGCTCGCCGCGACTCACACGCTACAGTTCTCCGTCGAGCTGTTCCACGGCGACACGACCTTCCGCCCGCGCACCTGGGCGCTCAAGCTCTCGCCGACGCTCAGTCTGCCCAACTATGTCCGCGCCCGCGAGGTCGGCGTCGTCCATATCGATCCGCGCCGCGCGACGACCCGCACGGACGCGCACTTCTCCTTTGAGGAAGCCTTCGCCGAGGTGAAGCTCGCCGATGTGAACGCGAACTTCGACTTCGTCTCGGTGCGCGCAGGGATACAGCCGTTCGTCTCGGACTTCCGCGGCTTCCTCTACACCGACAACAACCTCGGCGCGCGCCTCTTCGGCGGCTTCGCCAACAACCGCTACAACTTCAACCTCGCCTACTTCGCGCAGCTCGAGAAGGACACCAACAGCGGTCTCAACCGCTTCGACCGGCGGCGGCAGAACGTCTACCTCTTCAACCTCTACCGTCAAGACTTCATCCGTCACGGCTTCACGGGTCAACTCACTTTCGCCTTCAACGACGACCGCCGCTCGGTCGAGTATGACCGCAACGGCTTCCTCGTGCGCCCCGCGCTCGTCGGCGACGCGCGACCGCACGCCGTCAAGGTCGGCTACCTCGGCTTGAACACGGACGGGCACCTCGGTCGCCTCAACCTCACTTCGTCTTACTACTTCGCGCTCGGGCAGGACGAGCGCAACCCCATCGCGGGTCGCTACCAGCGCGTGCGCGCGCACATGCTCGCGGCTGAGGGGTCGGTCGATCGCGACTTCCTGCGCCTGCGCGCGTCCGCCTTCTTCGCGTCGGGCGATCGTGACCCGACAGACGGCGTGGCGACCGGCTTCGACGCGATCCTCGACGATCCGAATTTCGTCGGCGGTCAGTTCTCTTTCTGGAACCGCGTCGGCATCCCGCTCGTCTCGACGGCGGTCGGGCTCGTGCAGCCGAACAGCGTGCTGCCCAGCCTTCGCAGCAGCAAGACGCAGGGGCAGGCTAATTTCGTCAACCCCGGCATCCTGATCGCGAACGGCGGAATCGACGCCGAGGTGACGCAGCGCATCAAGGCGATCTTCAACGCGAACTACCTGCGCTTCCACCGCACGGAGTCGCTCGAATACTTGCTCCACCAGAACCAGATACGCAAAGAGATCGGGTGGGACTTGAGCCTCGGCGTCGTCTACCGCCCGCTGCTCATCAACAACGTGCAGTTCGCGTTCGGCGCATCGACGCTCAAGCCCGGCCGCGGTTTCCGGGACATTTACACGGACTCCACGCGCAACTGCCCGCTGCCCGACTTCTGTTCGTCGGACGGCGTCGTCATCGATCCGAGCAAGCCGCTCTACTCCGTCTTCGCACAGGCGAAGTTTATTTTTTGAGGCCGGCGATTACTCGCCGCCCCTGTCGGAACCGCCTGCGGTAGCGGGCGGGTCTTGCCGTCCAATACAACCCGCCCGCTACCGCAGGCGGTTCCGACCTGTCGCCATATTCGCCGGAAGTCTAATAATCAACTCTGATGCGAAGCCTCGACCGAGCCGAACGGATCAAACTTATAGCCCTGACACTCTTCGCGGCGGCGATAGCGTCGCTCTGCCTTTGCGCGGTGGGATCGTTGGCGAGCGACGAACAGAAATCTTCATCAGCACCGCTCTCGTCAAACGCCGCGCGCGCCGCCCTTCAGGAGCCGAAGACGGACGCGCGCGTCAGCCCCGAAGGATGCGTCTCGTGCCACTTGCGGATCGAGCCGATGCACGAGACCGCGGGCGGCAAGCTGGAGAAGAATGATCGCGACGGGCAGAACCTCTCTTGCTCCTACTGCCACGGCGGCAACCCCGCCGCTACACGGAAAGAGGACGCGCACGTCCGCCCGCGCTTCCCACGCGAGTGGGAGCGCGACGGCAAGCAAACGAGCGCGAACCCCGAGCGCACGCTGACGCTCTGGAACCGGGAGAGCTGGGAGTACGTGCGCTTCGTCAACCCCGCCGACCTGCGCGTCGCGCAGAAGACCTGCGGCGAGTGTCACGCGCAGGAGGTCTTCGCGAACGAGACCTCGATGATGCGCCACGGCGCGATGCTCTGGGGCGCGGCGCTTTACAACAACGGCGGCTTCCCGGTAAAAGACGCGCGCTTCGGCGAAGCCTACGCCTCAGAGTCGGGCGCGCCGGCGCGGCTCCTCACCATCCCGCAGCCGACCCTGGAGCAGGCGCTCGCGAAAGGCTGGCTCGCCTTCCTCGATCCGCTCCCGCGCTGGGAGGTCTCGCAGCCGGGCAACATCCTGCGCGTCTTCGAGCGCGGCGGTCGCGGGCGCTTCGAGGTCGGCTTGCCGAACCGTGAAGACGACGCGGGCAAGCCCGACAAGGGGCTGAGCCCGCGCGGGCTCGGCACGAATAACAGAACCGATCCCGTCTACCTCGGTCTGCAAAAGACTCGGCTCGTCGATCCGACGCTCAACCACCTCGGCACGAACGATCACCCCGGCGACTTCCGCTCTTCGGGCTGCGCCGCCTGCCACGTCGTCTACGCGAACGACCGCAGCGAGGTCAACTCGGGCTCTTACGCGCGCTTCGGCAACACGGGCGCGAGCGCGACCGAAGACACGCAGATTCCGAAAGGTGAGCCCGGCCACCCCGTCCGCCACCGGCTGACGAGCGCCATCCCGACCTCGCAGTGCATGGTCTGCCACATGCACCCGGGCACGAACATGCTCGCCACCTTCACCGGCATGACCTGGTGGGACAACGAGACCGACGGCGACAAACTCTACCCCGCCGGGCAGCGCGACGTGACGCCCGAAGAGGAGCGGGAAAAACTGAACCGCAACCCCGAAGCCGCGTCCCTGCGCGGTCTCTGGTCTGGGCGAAAATTCTCCGACCGCCTCTCTGCGGAAGATTTTCTCGTCCGCGTGGGCGAGCCCCTCGGCGCGTTCAACCGCGGCTTCAAACGCATCCAGCTCGCCGACTACCACGGACACGGCTGGCTCTTCCGCGCCGTCTTCAAACGCGACCGCGCCGGGCGGCTCCTCGACGCCGACGACAAGCCCGTCGTTGACGCGAGCGCCGAAGCCCTCGGTCGCGCCGTCGCCTTCCGCGACGAGGACAATGTCGAGTTGAAGAACAAGGGCGAGCCGGCGGGCGCGCCCGTCCACCTCAAAGACATCCATCTCGAAAAAGGGATGCACTGCGTCGATTGCCACTTCCGACAGGACGCGCACGGCACCGGCATCATCTACAGCGAGCCGCGCGCCGCCATCGAGATCAGTTGCGAGGACTGCCACGGCACGATCCGCGAGCGCGCGAAACTCTTCACCTCCGGCTTCGCCGCCGGGCAGGGCGTCAAGGACGGCAAGCTCGTCGACGAGGATCGCGGTCGAAGCTTGCGCGCGCCGCGCTCCGGCGCGAAGGACGTCACGCGCAATCTCTACGCGCGCGACGGCGACAACAACAAGATTCCGGTTTTCGAGTTGGCGCCCGCCGCCGGGCTGAAGAAAAAGACGAAGGGCGCGGACGGAAAAGAGATCACGGTCGAGCTGAAGCAGGGCGAGATCGCGCAGAACTCTCTGGTCGAGCCGGGCCGCTGGTGGCGCGTCAAGCAGACCATCGACACCCTCGACCCTGCGTCGCGCGACTACAACGAGCGGTCGCGCTACGCCAAAACCATCCGGCGCGACAACCGGACGTGGGGCGAGGTGCCCGCCAAAGACGATGAGCTGGCACACGCCGAGAAGCAGATGACCTGCTTCGCCTGCCACTCCTCCTGGATGACGAGCTGCTTCGGCTGTCACCTCTCGATGCGGGCGAACCGCAAGATGCCCAACCGACACAACGAGGGGGATGACTCGCGCAACTTCACGACCTACAACTTTCAGGTGCTGAGGGACGACGTCTTCATGCTCGGTCGCGACGGCACGGTGACGGGCAACCGCGTCGCGCCCGCCGCGTCGCGCTCCGCCGTCCTCGTCAGCTCGCAGAACCAGAACCGCGAGTGGATCTATTCGCAGCAGCAGACCGTCTCGGCGGAAGGCTTTTCCGGTCAGTCGTTCGCGACGCACGTCCCGCACACCGTCCGCTCGAAGGAGACGAAGGGGTGCACCGACTGTCACGTCTCGCGAGACGGCGACAACAACGCCTGGATGGCGCAGCTCCTGATGCAGGGCACGAACTTCGTCAACTTCGTCGGGCGCTACGCCTACGTCGCCGCCGAAGACGCGCTCGAAGCCGTCGTCGTCACAGAGCGCGAAGAGCCGCAGGCGGTGCTGGGCAGTACCCTGCACAAGCTCGCCTTCCCCGACAACTACAAAAAATTCGTCGAGGGCGGTCGCGAGCTGAAGACCGCTTACGAGCACGGGGGCAACCCGAAAGTCTTGCAGGTGCAGGCGCGCGGCGAGTACGCCTACGTCGCGGCTGGGGAGGGCGGCTTGCGCGTCTACGACGTCGCGCAGATCGATCACAAAGGTTTTAGCGAGCGCATCACGACCGCGCCGGTCTCGCGCTTCGGGCAGAAATTCTGGGTCAGGACGAAGTACGCGACGGCAGTCGCCGCGCCCTCCACGCTCGCCGTCGATCCGGCGCGCGCGCGCCTCCCGCAGAACCAGGAGCAGCCCGTACACCCGCTCTACGGCTACCTCTACGTCGCGGATCGTTACGAGGGCTTGATCCTCGTCGGCGCCGCGACGCTCCTCGACGGCGATCCGCTCAACAACTACTTGAAGCGCGCGCTGACGTGGAACCCCGGCGGCGTGCTCGACGGCGCGAACAACATCACGATTGCCGGGACGAACGCTTACGTGACGACCGGGAGCGCGCTCGTCGTCGTCAACATCGACGATCCGCTGAAGCCCTCGGTCGCCGCGCGGATACCTCTGCGCAACCCGCGCGCCGTCGCCGTGCAGTTCCGCTACGCCTTCGTCGTCGACGACGAGGGCTTAAAGACCGTGGACGTGACGAGCCCGGCGCGCGCGCGGCTCGTCGAAGGCGCGCTCGTCCCGCTCCGCCGCGCGCGCGACGTTTACGTCGCGCGCACCTACGCCTACGTCGCGGACGGCGCGGACGGCGTCGCGATCATCGACGTGACGAAGCCCGAACAGCCGCGACTCGATCAGACTTTCGACGCCGGGGGAGCGATCGACGACGCGCATCAGGTCAAAGTCGCGATGACGAACGCGAGCCTCTACGCCTACGTCGCCGACGGGCGCAACGGTCTGCGCGTCGTCCAGCTCACAGACCCCGAGACGATGCCGACCTTCGCGGGGTTCAGCCCGCGCCCGGAGCCCCGGCTCGTCGCGACCTTCAGGACGAAGGGCGCGGCGCTCGCCGTCTCGAAGGGGCTCGACCGCGACCGCGCGGTGGACGAGAGCGGCAACCAGCTCGCCGTCTTCGGTCGCCGCGGCGCGCGCCCCTTCAACCTCTCAGAGCAGCGGCGGATGTTCCTGCTCGACGATCAACTCTTCACCGTCACGGACGCTCCCGCCACACCTGCGCGCGACTTCAAAGTCGGCACTCCCTCGGCACGCGAGACGGGCGGGCCGACCTACGAAAGCAGCACGACGCCGCTTTACGCTGCCGCATCGCGCGGCGCGTCATCAGCCGCTAGCTTACTACTCTTCGTCGGCGGCTTCGTCCTCATCTCCGCGTTAGCCATCGGCTCTCGCGTGCGATCACGGCGACGCTCCAAAGTCCCCGCAGGGGACGACGGAAAGTAGCCCACGGCGTGAGCCGTGGGAACGCGAGCCTAAAAACCAAAGAAGCCCCTGAAAGGGGCGAAAGAAAATCAATAGCGGTTTGCGACTCAGGTCGGAACCGCCTGCGGTAGCGGGCGGGTATGAGTGACGGTAACAACCCGCTTGCGGTACGAGCGACAACAGCACCCGCCCGCTACCGCAGGCGGTTCCGACCCTTAGTCTCGATCCCGTGGCGCAATAACGTCCGACGCGCTGCGCTTCATCCACGCGATGCATCGTTCGAGGTGAGCGCGCATCGCGCCGGGCGCGTCGTGGTGGATGCGACCGTGACCGGGCAGCACCCACTCGAACCGATAGTCGAGCAACCTCTCCATCGAGCGAATCTGCTCCTCCCACGAATCCCAGCACGCGCCGCGAAACGCGGTCAGCGTCCCGCGCGCGGGCGACCACGCGAGGTGATCGCCGGTGAAGAGGTATTTGTCTCGGTAGAGCAGCACGGTCGAGCCGCGCGTGTGACCGGGCGTGGGGATGGCTAGAAGATCGTCGTCGAGTTGAACGGGCTCTTCGCCTTCGATGATGCGCTCCATGCCCCGCCTCACCGCGCCGTCGCGCGCGTGCATGACGCGCTCGCACCCGAACCTTTCGTTGAAACGGGAGTGGTCGGCGATGTCATCGGCGTGCGTCAGGAACATCTTCGAGACGCCGCCCGCCTGTTCCATCTTCCTGACGAGGCGCGTCGCGTAGCGCGGCGAATCGACGAGGACGTTGCCGCCCGCCTCTGCCGGCCGCGTCAAGAGGTAGCTCCACGCGCCGAAGCTCGCCTCGGAGGTGAAACCGCAGAAGTAGACGTTCTCAGCGACGGGGCAGGGGAACGCTTCGGCGCCCGCGTTCGCGTCGTAGGCGCGGGAAGTTCCGATTGACGCGGTCGGGCAGGCGACGAGAGCCATCAAAGCGCGGCGCACCTCGTCGTCGGACGCGGGCTGCCTCGCGACGCTCGACTGATCGCCGTGGTCGCGGAAGGTCGCGGGCGCGATCTGGCGGCAGGCGTCGCAGTCGATGCACGTGGAATCGACGTAAAAATCTCCGGGCGCGTTCTCAGGCAGTCGCTTCGCTGGTGTCGCCATCGAGGGTTTGATGAGCGATAGGCTCGGAACGTTCGACCTGCCGCGCGGCTCGGGTCATTTCTGCCGGCGCGAGGCGTCGAGCACGCCCGCCCGACGCGGTGCGGGCAAGTGCCGCTCGCGCCTCACCGGTCGTTCTTATGCCGGTCGAGGTAGTCGAGCAGGACGTTCGACATGACCTTGACGCCGACGACGAGGCTCTCCTCGTCGACGTCGAAGTCGGCGGTGTGCCACCCGGCGGTGATCCCCTTCGCGCGGTTGCCGACGCCGAGGAAGTAGTAGAAGCCGGGCACGACCTTCTGGTAGTACGAGAAATCTTCCGCAGGCATGAAGGGTTTGAGCGTGAGCGTGTTCTTCTCGCCGACGACGCGGCGGATGGTCGGCAGCGTCTCGGCGACCAGCGACGGCTCGTTGTAAGTGACGGGGTTGCTGCCCTCAAGGTTCAGCTCGTAGGTCGCGCCGTAAGCCGCGGTGACGTTCTGCAGGGTCTCGCGCATCAGGACGATGGCGCGCTCGCGCACCTGATCGTTGAGGGTGCGCATCGTGCCCGTCATCTTCACCTCGCCGGCGATGACGTTGAAGCGCGTGCCGCCCTGGATCGTGCCGACGGTGATGACGAGCGGCTCCAGCGGATCGATGCGGCGGCTGCGGATGTTCTGGAGGGCGAGGACGCACTGCGAGGCGACGACCACGGAGTCCACGCCGAGCTGCGGCTGCGCCCCGTGCGAGCCCTTGCCGCGGACGACGATGGAGAAGGTGTCGGACGAAGCCATCGCGGGTCCCGAATGGTAGCCGATCTGCCCCGCCTGCACGTTCGGCTCGGTGTGGAGCCCGAAGATGGCGCGCGGGCGCGGGTTGTCGAGCGCGCCCTCCTTGATCATCAAAGTCGCGCCGCCCTCCTCGCCCGTCGGCGCGCCTTCCTCCGCCGGCTGGAAGATGAACTTGACGGAGCCGCTCATCTCGCCGCGCATTTTGCTCAGGACCTCCGCCACGCCCAGCTCGATCGTCGTGTGTACGTCGTGACCGCAGGCGTGCTTCACGCCGGGCGTCTGCGACTTGTAGGGCACGTCGTTGACTTCCTGAATCGGCAGCGCGTCCATGTCGGCTCTCACTGCGACGACCGGTCCCGGCTTCGCGCCCTTCAGCACGGCGACGACGCCGTGGCGCGCCACGTTCACCCGCACGTCTTCGAGCCCGAGCGCGCCCAAGCGCTCCGCCACGACGCGCCCCGTGCGCTCCTCGCGGTTCGACAGCTCCGGGTGCATGTGAAAGTCGCGACGCTGCGCCACGAGCTGCGGGCGCATCGCCTCAGCCGCCGCCGCGACGCGCTCGTCGCGCGTGGCGGGAGCGCCCGCGGTCGCGCGGGTGGTCAGACGCGCGGGCGAAAAGAGGGCGAGTGAGAAGACGAGGAGTGCTGCCAGAATCTTGAGTTTACGCTTCACGTTTGTGCCTTCCGTTAGAGCTTGCGCTGCAGAAGAGAGCCTGGCGGTGGCTAACGTCCGACGCGGTTAGTTAACTGCGTACTTGCCCCCGCGTCAACCCGCCCGCGTTTTGAACCGGCGTGCCAGCTCGCGCTTCAGGACTTTGCCGGTGGGCCCCTTCGGTACGTCGGCGACGAAGTGGATCGTCTTGGGGCATTTGAAGTCGGCGAGGTGCGTGCGGCAGTGCTCGATCAGTTCCGCCTCGGTCGCGCGCGCGCCCTCCTTCAGGACGACGAAGGCGGCGACCTCTTCGCCGTAGAGTTCGTCCGGCACGCCGACGGTCGCGGCGGCGGCGACCGCCGGGTGCGCGTAGAGCAGCTCGTCGATCTCGCGCGGGTAGATGTTCTCGCCGCCGCGGATGATCA
>JAIVJC010000007.1 GCA_020200235.1 Acidobacteriota bacterium
CTCAATCGCCGCGCCAGCGAAATAAGCGCCGAGCTGCATCGCGGCGCGCGCCGGAACGTCGCGCGGGTCGGAGAGGACGCGCCCGTAGTTCGCTTCGAGCAGCCGCCACGCCTCGCGCGCGAAGGCGTCGGAGAGCGCGTTGCGGCGCGTGGTGACGAAAGTCTCGACGGCGTGCGCGAGGGCGTCGAAGCCCGCGGTCGCCGTGACCTCGCGCGGCTGCGAGATGGTGAGCAGCGGGTCGAGCAGCGCGACGCGGAACGCGGCTGAAGCGTCGCCGCAAGCCATCTTGAGGTGCGTCTCCGAGTCCGTGACGAGGGCGTAAGACTGCGCCTCGCTGCCCGTGCCCGCGGTCGTCGGCACGCCGATCATCGGGAGCAGCGGGCGGCGCGCCTTGCCGTAGCCCTGATAGTAGCGCATCGAGCCGCCGTTCGTGAGCAGGAAATTGACGCCCTTCGCGCAGTCCAGAGACGAGCCGCCGCCGAGACCGACGACGGAGTCGATGCCGTGCGAGGCGGCGAAGTCGCGACCTGCTTCGCACATCAGCGAGTCGGGGTCAGAGTCGAAGTCTTGGAAGGGAATTGCGACGACGCCCGCGCGCGTCAGAATCTCCGACGCCTCTTCGACGTGACCCGACGCGACGAGTCCGCGATCGGTGACGACGAGCGTGCGGCGAAAATTTAACTCGCGCGCGAGCTCGCCGAGTCGCGCGATCGCCCCTTCGCCGAAGACGACGCGGGTGCGGGGCTGGAAGTCGAAGGGCGTCATGTGGCGAAAAAGGAAATGATGAATGCGGAATGATGAATGATGAACGGAAGGCAGGGAGCCTTTTGGCTTTCATTCATCATTCCGCATTCATCATTCATCATTGCTTCTAGCGGGGCCGGGCGAGCACTCGCAGATGGCGTAGAGCGCGCTCGTGGTGCGCAGGTACATCATGCCGTCGGAGATGGCGGGCGTCGCCATCAGCGCCTCGCCCGCGGGGTTCGTCGCCAGCAGCTCGAACTTCCCGCCGGCGCGCACGACGTACACGTCGCCGTCCTCGCTCGCCAGGTAAATCTTGCCGTCCGCCGCGACCGGGCTGGCGCTGAACGTCGAGGGCAGGCGCTCCTGGTAGACGCGCTCGCCGGTCTTCGCGACGTAAGCCGCGAAGACGCCGTTGTCGCCGATGATGTAGAGGTGCTCGCCGTAGACGAGCGGCGTCGAAGTGTAGGAGCTCCCGCGCGGGAGGCGGTAGGCGAGGAACTTGTTGGACTCTTCGCCCGCCTTCAGGGAGATGTCGCCGCTCGCGCCGGGGCGGAAGGAATAGACGGGGCTCCCGGCGGGGTAGCCGCCGGTGACGAAGATTTGATCCCCGCTGACGACGGGCGCGGGCATCTTCACCTCGCGGTCGTGATCCGAGAAGCGCCACAGCTCTTTGCCGGTCAGGGGATCGTAGCCGCGTATGAAGCGACCCGCGTTGCTGATGAGTTCCGCGCGCGCGCTCCCGCTCTCGTAGATCGCGGGCGTGCTCCACGTGGGCAGCTCGCCGCGCTCGACCTTCCAACGCTGCTTGCCGGTCTGCGTGTCGAAAGCCGCGATGAACGACTGCTTGTGCCCGTCAGCCTGCACGATGACGAGGTCGCGGTAGATGATCGGCGAGCTCGAATGACCCCACTCGGAAGACGGATCGCCGGCGAGACCGGGGTTCAGCACGCCGAGGTCTTGCTTCCAGAGGAGCTTGCCCGTCAGGTCCCACGCGAACAGCCCTTCCGATCCCATCAGCGCGACGACGACTCTGCCGTCAGTCGCGGGCGTCGAGTTCGCCTGCGTCGCCTTCAGGTGGCGGCGCGCGCGCGGCACGCCCTCGTAAGCCGCCTGCTCCCAGAGGATTTTCCCCGAGCGCTTGTCGAGCGCGTAAATCTTCCAGGTGTGCTTCGCGTCGTCGCGCGCCGAATCGATCCCGCGATCCTTGACGTTGACCGTCGGCTTCTCCGCGCTCATCGCCGTGACGACGAAGACGCGGCCGCCCCACACGACGGGGCTCGCGTGCGAGAGACCGGGGATCGCAGTCTTCCATTTGACGTTGACGTTCTTCGTCGCGTCCCACGCGAGCGGCGCGGCGCTGCCGTCGGCGACGCCCACCCCGTTCGTCCCGCGGAACTGGGGCCAGTTCTGCGCGCTCGCGACGGCCGGCGCGCAGCAGAGGCACGCCCACAACAAGAGAACCCTCGACAGCGTCAACCTCCCTTGCATCATCTCTATCCTCTCGCCTTTACCACTAGTCTTTCGCCTTGACCACGCGCGCGCGGTAGTAATGAGCGAATCCTTGCTCACCTGATGAATGTGATATTGCAAATCCCCGCTGCCGCTATCGAGTCCATCTCGTGATGATCCGAAGTCAGCAATCTTCCCCCTACGCGGTTCGTCAGGGTGATGGCGAAGCAATCAGCCAAGGATATTTTCCCTTTGGCTTTAAGTTTCCCTACTTCCTTCCAGAAAGGCTCGTCGAAATCACCCCGCTCGGCGAGACCCAACGTCCTTATGTCTCCGATGGCGTCGTCCGCTGCGCTCTCGCCGCCGGCTCGGTGGAAGTCGTAGTAAATCTCACACAGGTTGATGGCGTGAGCCAGACATTGGCTGTCAGCGTCCAACAGTGCCTTCTCGACAACGTCAGCACCCGCCTCGCCTTTCAGAAAGGCGATCATCGCGCAGGCGTCCAACACGTAGATCATCGGATGCTCCTGCGGTCTTCGAGCGAAATCTCTTCAACTTTCCGCGCGGCGAAAGCCTCGCTGCCCGTCGGGAGGTGTGCGTACTTGCCGCGGACGCTGCGAACCGCTTTCCGACGTTCGTCGGGACCGGACGTGCCCCCGGTAACGGCGTCAAGTTCGTCGCGCAGTTGCCGCATCTCGTCGGGCGTTAGGGAGATTGTCTTTCCCGTCAGCTCCATACCTATGCCAACCAAGAACAGCCCGATGAGAAGCCCCACTAACCTGCGGAACTTCTCCTGCTGATCAGGCGGGAGCGCCTTCACCTCCTCGATTACTTCTTCCAGAATTTCGCTCATTGCACGTTACCTTTCGCTCGGCGTGGGTTAGCCCACTCCTGCCATCGCGCTACCTGGCAGACGCTTGTAGGTACACCAACCTACTTGGCGGCGGGCGCGGCGGCGGGCGCGCCCGCGCCCTCCTTGATGGCGATGATCTGGTTACGGTTGACGATGTAGAGCGCGCCGTTGGCGGGCACGGGCGTCGAGTAGACGCTGCTGCCCATGTTGATCTCGGCGATGACCTTCTTCACCTTGCCCTCCTGTAGGATCACCACGTCGCCGTCCTCGTCGCCCAGATAAATCTTGCCGTCGATCAGCATGGGCGAGCCCCAGACGGCGGCGAACACGTCGTGCGTCCAGTAGACCTGACCCGTCCTGGCGTCGAGGGCGTGGAGGAAGCCGCTGAAGTCGGACTGGTAGAGGATGCCGTCCTTGATCGCGGGCGTCGAGACGGAGCGGCGAATCTTGTCGTAGTGCCAGACCATGCCGTCCTTCGTGATGTCGCCGCGCTTGGTGGGGTCGATGCAGTACATGTGACCGATGCCCTCGCCGTGCTCCGGGTCCTGACCGTTCGAGATGTAGACCTTGCCCTCGTAGACGACGGGGGTGGAGATCAGCTCGTTGCGCGTCTTGGGCCAGACCGAGTCCTTCGGGTTGCAGTCGAACTCCCAGAGCTTCTTGCCCGTCAGGGCGTCGTAGCCGCGGATCCAGCCGTCGCCCTGCGCGTGGATGGCTTGCACCGTCTCGCCGACACGGCCCACCGTGACGGAAGACCACTGGCCGTGGAGGATCTTGTCGAAGACGGAGTTCTCCTCCCAGGCGAGCTTGCCGGTCTTCTTGTTGACGGCGATGATGGCGGGCGCCTTCGGCGAGGGGATGTTGACGTGACTTTCGTCCTGCCCGTTCGACGTGGAGACGTAGATCAGATCGCCGTACACGACGGGCGAGGCGTTCGCCATGTT
This sequence comes from Acidobacteriota bacterium, assembly GCA_020200235.1. Classification (GTDB taxonomy): domain Bacteria; phylum Acidobacteriota; class Blastocatellia; order Pyrinomonadales; family Pyrinomonadaceae; genus JAIVGV01. Next base: position 3,991 of record JAIVJC010000007.1, read on the forward strand.
GTGCGGCTGCGAGCCGACCTCCTCCATCATGTCGAACTTCCACAAGACGTCGGCGTCCTTCGCCCCCTTGTACTTCTCGTCCGTGACGCCGTCGTTCTTGCCGTCGGTGAAGCCCTTGGTGTCGAGCGCGACGAGCTCCGCACGGTTCGTCACGTAGTAAAGAATGTTGCCCTCGACGAGCGGCGAGGAGCAGACGCCCTGGTAGGGCCAGTCGTTGACGCGCCCCGAGGTGAGCTTGTCGGAGACCGCCTGCCAGAGGAACTCGCCGTCCGCCTCGCGGAACGCCATCAGGATGCCCTTGTCGCCCTTGACCGCCGGGTCGCGAAGCCCCTCGTTGTTCGTGCCGACGTAGACCTGCCCGCCCGCCACGACCGGGTTGCCGTAGCTCTGCGAGCCGAGAGAGGAGACCCACTTGACGTTCTTCTTCGTCTTCACGTCCCAGCTCACGGGGATGCCCTTCATCGCGGAGACCATGTTGCGGTCGGGCGTGCCGCCCCACATGGGCCAGTCGCCGCCGCCCGGATCGGACGCGACGACGCCGCGCAGCCCGGCGCCCGAAGAGAGCGCCAGCGCGAGGACGGCGGTTGAGAAGAGGACGGTGCGGAGGGCGTTGCGGTTCTTCATTGCGTTTCCTTTGATCTCTTTTCTGCCTGCCGGTTCTTAGCTGTCAGTTGTCAGTCGTCAGTCGTCAGTCGTCAGTTGTTACTTGTAAGTGACGATGATCGTGCCGGGCAGCGACGGGTGGCTCTCGCTGCGGGAGAAGCCGGCGCTGCGGAACATCCGGTCGTACTCGGAGAACGTGTAGGCGTCGCCCGCGGGGGTGGAGCCGAGCATGGTGAGCGCGAAGGCGGCCGCCGCCGGGGGAGAGACGCGCGACTCGTCTGGCACGAACTCCAGCGTGACGACGCGACCGCCGTCCTTGAGCGCGGCGTGCGCTTTTCGCATCAGCGACTCGCAGGTCTCGCGGTCGAAGTGGTGGAAGAAGTTCGTGACGAGGACGAGATCGTATCCGGCGCCGAAGTCCACGTCGAAGGCGCTGCCCGGGATCAGGTGGTGGCGCTCGCCGACGCCCATCTTCTTCGCGTTCTCCGAGGCGAAGGGCAGGACGTTCTGCCAGTCGACGGCGTAGACCTCGGCGCGCGGGTTATGTCTGGCGATGGTCGCGCCGAAGACGCCGTGACCCGCGGCGATGTCGAGAACCTTGCACGACTCCATCTCGGAGGCTTTGACGATCCGCGCGATCGTTTCGGCTTGCGGGATCATCATCGCGACCATGCTGCGCGCGAACTCCTCCCACATCGGGTGTTCGGGCGTCGTCGATCCCTCGTCCGGCATCGTCGTCCCGCCCTTGCGGACGCTGTCGGTGAAAGTCTGGTAGGCGTCGACGAGCGAGCCGCGCGCGACGAAGCCGGCGACCCCGCCGACGTAAGCCGGGGAGGTGCGGACGAGGAAAGTTTCCGACTCGGGCACGAGTTTGTAGCGACCGTCCCGCTTCGCGAGGAAGTTCGCGACGCACAGGTAGTCGCACAGGATGCGCGCGCCCCGCTCGGCGCACCCGCAGCGCGCGGCGATCGGCGCGGGCTCGTCGTTGCCCTCGGCGATCGCCGTGAAGATGTCGAGTTCGATGGCGGCGCGCAGCGCCGCCGTCATCTGGTAGCCGGAGAGCGCCATGAAGATGCGCTCCGGCGTTACTTGCGGCGCGGGCTGCGCGTCCGCGTCTTGCGTCGTCGATGTCGTGCTCATTTGTTCGGGTAGACTTTGATGTTGTCGAAGTAGACGGCCGCCGCGGTCTCGGCGAGCGAGCTGCCGAAGATGCCGGGGCTGCCCTGGTGGTTCCCGATCGCGTCGACCTTCTCGATCATCCACTGCGCGGGCTCCGGATCACTGAGCGCCCAGACCTTGCCGCGCGCCCTCACCTTGCCGTCCGGCAAATTCTCGACCGACAGCTTCATGCGGTACCAGGTGTCCGGCTTCCACTGGAAGGGAAGCACCACGGTGCGCCCCTTCTCGGGCTGCCACGGCTCCAGGTGCAGCTCGCCCGCGTTGCCGTAGAGCACGAGGGCGTAGCGCTGCGCGATGACGCCCATGTCGCCCTGCTGTCGCCGGCGGGAGATGCCGCGCACGTCAGCCTCGATGGTGTAGTCGTGCAGATCGGACTGACCCATGTAGGCGCGCGAGCGCGTCACGAGCGAAGAGCCCTGGGTCGTCTTCTGGAGCACCTTGTTGCCTTCGAGATCGCTGACGACGTACTTCGCGGTCGTCGAAGTCCACGCGGTCGGCTCGGCGTTCAGGGCGTAGGAGTCGAAGGTCTCCGCCCACGGCAGCGGCGGGACGATGCGCACGCGCGCCGCGCCGGTCACAGTGCCCACGGTCGCCTTGACCGCGCCCGCCTGACGACCGCCGTCGGCGGCGGAGACGAACTTGCCGTCCGCGACCGTGCCCTTCAACTTATCGAGCGACCACGCGGCGCTTGCCTCGCGGATGTAGTTGCCGCGCTCGTCGAAGAGGCGCACGCGGAAGTTGATGGCGTCGCCGGGCTTGATGATGAGTTCTGTGGGCACGACTTGAACGTAAGTTGGAGTGCGCCTTTCGGTGCTGGAATCGATCTCGTCGTGGCTGAGATCGACGCCGGCGCCCCGATCCGGCACCACATTCTTTTTCTTGCCGATGGCGTAGAGCGTCGTGTCGGTGGCGAAGTAGATGCGACCGTTCGAGACCGCCGCCGAGCCGATGATGGGCGCGGGCACCTGCTGCGTCTTTCCGGGCTGACCCTCGACGGGGACGGTGTTGGTCAGCTCGTCCTCGTCGACGATCTCGCAGCCCGTCGCCGTCGGGCGGAGGATGAAGAACTTGCCGTTCTCCGTCCCGACGTAGAGCTTGCCGTCGGCCAAGACGGGCGACGCCTTCTGGATCGTGCCGAGGTTTTGCAGCCAGAGCCGCTTGCCGGTCTTCACGTCGAACGCGCCGATGTTCGCGCCGTTGTCGATCTGGTACATCCTGTCGCCGCCGATGACGGGCGAAGAGAATCCGCCCTGCCACCCGACGTTCTTCCACCTCACCTGCTCCGGCTTCACGTCGCCTTTGGCAGCCGCCGCGTCCACGGCGACGATCATGCCCATCTCGCTCGTGTCCAGATTCTCCTCGCTGTGCGTGAGGATCGCGGTCGTGCCTGAGACGACGACGCCCGTGTTGATGCCGCGCTTCGAGATTTCGTAGCGCCACACGGGCTCGCCCGTCTGCGGCTTCAAGGCGTAGACCATGCCGTCCGCGCCGCCCTGGATCAGCAGGCGCGTCCCCGCGACGTTCGCGATGATCATCGGCGCGTAGGTCGTGTCGTAGGGGCGCGCGCCGGGCGCGGTCACCCAGACGGTCTCGCCCGTGCGCTTGTCGAAGGCGACGATGCGGTGCCCGCCCCGCCCGTGCTCGCCCCAGACGAACATCGCGCCGCTGACGATGACGAGATCGCCGTCGACGATGGGCGAGACCGTGCGCCCGCCGTGCGTCGTCAACAGCCCGAAGTCCTCGCCGAGCGAGCGCTCCCACAAAACTTTCCCGTCCTTGTTGAGCGAGATGAGACTGCCGCCGCTGCCGAAGACGAAGACGTTCGCCGTCACGGGATCGACCGTCGGCGAAGCCCACCCGACGCGGTGCGTGGGCACGTCCGAAAGGTAAACGTTGAAGCGGTGTTCCCAGAGGAGCTTGCCCCTGTCTGCGTCGAAGCACATCACGCGCTCCTGCTCGCTCGCGCCTCTCTCCGCAGTGTTCTGCAAGTAGACGTGGTTGCCGAAGACGACGGGCGCTGAGCGTCCGCCGTACGGCGCTTTCCACGCGAGGTTCTCCCCCGCGGGCGACCAGCGCACGGGCAGGTTCTTCTCGTACGAGACGCCGTCGCGCGCAGGTCCGCGCCACTCAGCCCAGTCGGCGGAGCGCGCGTCCGGGAGTGCGACGGTCAGGAGTGCGAGCGCGGGGAGCGCGGCGGCGGCGAGTCTGGCGAAGGGGAAGCGCATAAAATTTTCGTGTCGCGGAACTTAGGACGCAAGTGTGTCCGGTGCTGAACGCCCGAGAAATAACGGGCGCGAATCTCGCCGTGTGAATACGAACGTGGGGAGACAAGGGTTGCGACTGTCGCGTGGATTCTCTTGACTCCGCGGCGGTCGGAAGGACTATATTGTTTCGCCCGCGCTGACCCCGTCAAGTTTGAAACCAAAAGGATCGGCGCGGCGTAAAAGTTTCGGCAACCCGCAGGCGGTTTTCGTCCCCGTCGTCCGATGCGAGCCGCGTCCCCGGAAGTTGGACGGGCGAGACCGCGCCGCTCATTCAAAAAAAGTCACACGAACCCTAGTAGCCCTCGCGCCCCGCGCCCGTGAAGGAGTGTCCGCCATGACCCGCAAACTCTGCCTGCTGCTCGCGCTCGCCCTCGCCCTGCCGCTGACCATTGCCGCGCAGGACAAGCAGAAGCTCAACGAAGACCTCTGGGAGGCGGTGCGCCACGGCGACGCGACGACCGTCAAGGCTCTGCTCGACCGCGGCGCGGACGTGAACGCGCCCGGTCGCTACCAGATGACGCCGCTCTTCAAGGCGTCCGAGCGCGGCGACGCCGGGATCGTCCGCCTCCTGCTCGAACGCGGCGCGGACGTGACGGTGCGCGACACCTTCTACAAGGCGACGGCGATGACGTGGGCGCTCAACAAGTCGCACGTCGAGGTGGTGCGCGCGCTCATCGAGAAGGGCGCGCCCGGAGTCGAGGACGTGCTGGCGCAGGGCGCGGGCTCCGGCAACGCCGAGCTGGTCAAGATCGCGCTCGCCAAGGGGGGCCTCAGCGCCGACGCGCTCAGCGCCGCGCTCGGCGCGGCGACGAGGGAGAAGCACGCGGCGGTCGCCGACCTGCTCAAAGCCGCGGGCGCGATTCCGCCGCCCGAGGCGAACTTCGAGGTCGATGCCGAGACGCTTAAGTCCTACGTCGGGACCTACCACCCGGAGCGCGGCTCGGACATCGGCGTCGCCGTCAACAAGGACGGCAAGCTGACCATCATCGCCGGCGAGACGTTCGTCCTCGGCGCGTTCGACAAAGTCACCTTCCGCCCGCTCGCCTTCGACGGCGTGAAGATCACCTTCGTCGTCGAGGGGGGCAAGGTCACGGGCTTCAACTTCAAGCAGGGTCCGAACACGCAGTTCTTCAAGCGCGTGGAGGTGAAGTAATGCGACGACACCTGCTCACGCTCGCCGTCCTGCTCGCCACGGTCAGCCTCGCCGCGCCCGCCTCGCGCGGGCAAGTGCCGGCGAAGCGCGTGCCGACCGTCGACGATCTGCTCTCGCTCAAAACGGTCGGCGGCGCGCGCATCTCGCCCGACGGCAGGTGGGTCGCCTACACCGTCTCCGAGACCAACTTCAAATCGGACGCTTTCGTCTCGCAGCTCTGGCTCGCCGAGACTTCGACGGGTCGCCGCTTCCAGCTGACGCGCGGCGAAAAATCTTCCGGCAACCCGCGCTGGTCGCCCGACGGCGCGTGGCTCGCCTTCACGTCCGACCGCGCGGGCGACAAGAACCAGATTTTCCTGATCAGCCCCGAAGGCGGCGAGGCTGTGCAGCTGACGAAGCACGAGACCTCCGTCTCCGGCTACGACTGGTCGCCCGACGGCAGGTGGATCGCCTACGCCGCGACCGAGCCGCCGCCCGGCGCGTTGAAGGATCGCAAGGAGCAGTTCGCCGACTTCGAGGTCGTGCGCAGGGAGTACAACCACGTCCACCTCTGGACGTTCGCGGTCGCGGAGGCGCGCGAGGCGCAGGTCGTCGGCAAGCAGCGCACGAAGAATAAAGAGTTCAGCGTGTCGAGCTTCTCCTGGTCGCCCGACTCCTCGCGCATCGCCTTCGGCGCGACCCTCAACCCCGATCTCATTCAGGGCGCGACCGCCGACGTTTACGTCTTGAACCTCGCGGACGACTCGGCGAAGAAGATCGTCTCGCAGCCAGGGCAGGACGACGACCCGCATTTCTCGCCCGACGGCAGGCAGATCGTCTTCTCGACCGTGATGGGTCGCGAGCCCTACTTCGCCGTCAACTCGCGGCTCGCCGTCGTCCCCGCCGAGGGCGGCACGCCGCGTTCTCTGACGGACGCCTTCGACGAGAACGCCGGGTTCGTCGAGTGGAACGCGAGCGGTCTCTACTTCAGCGGCTTGCAGAAGACGGCGGCGCACCTCTTCCGGCTCGATCCGGCGACGGGCCGTGTCGCGCGCGTCACCTCGCCCGATAACTTGATGGCGGGCGGCGTCACGTTCGCGCGCGACGGCAAGTTGATCTCTTTCACCGCGCCGTCGCCTTCGACGCTGACGGAAATCTACGTCACGGAGCCCGACAGGTTCGCGCCGCGGCGTCTGACGGAGATGAGCGAGCAGCTCAAGCCGTTCGTCCTGGGCACGCGCGAGGTCGTCTCCTGGAAGAGTCAGGACGGCGCGGAGATCGAGGGCGTGCTCGTCAAGCCGGCGGACTTCGATCCGTCGAGGAAGTACCCGCTGCTCTGCGTCATCCACGGCGGGCCGACCGGGGTTGATCGCCCGACGGCGGTTGACACGCGCTACTACCCCTCGGACATCTGGGCGGCGCGCGGCGCGCTGGTCTTAAAAGTGAACTACCGCGGCAGCGCGGGCTACGGCGAGAAGTTCCGCACGCTGAACGTGCGCAACCTCGGGGTGGGCGACGCGTGGGACGTTCTGAGCGGCGTCGATTCGCTCGTCGCGCGCGGGTGGGTCGACCCGTCGCGCGTCGCGTGCATGGGCTGGAGTCAGGGCGGCTACATTTCGGCGTTTTTGACCGCGTCGTCCGACCGCTTCCGCGCGATCTCGGTCGGCGCGGGGATTTCCGACTGGGCGACCTACTACTACAACACGGACATCACCCCGTTCACGATCAACTACCTCGGCAAAGACCCCATCGCCGATCCAGACATCTACAAGAAGACCTCGCCCATCGCCTACGTCGCGAGCGCGAAGACGCCGACGCTCATCCAGCACGGCGAGTTCGACCGGCGCGTGCCGATCGCGAACGCCTACCAGCTGCGGCAGGCTCTGGAGGATCGCAGGGTGCCCGTCGAGATGATCGTCTACAAGGGCTTCGGGCACGGCATCACCAAGCCGCGCGCGATGCGCGCCGTGATGACGCACAACCTCGTCTGGTTCAACCACTACCTCTGGAACGATCCGCTCCCAGCCCTCGCCGACCTCCCGCTCCCGAAGAAGGAAGAGAAGAAGGACGAGAAGAAAGACGGCGAGAAGACCGGGAGCAACTGAGGAAAACGATGAACGCGGAACGATGAACGATGAAGTAAAGAAGTCCTGCCTTGCTTCATCGTTCATCGTTCATACTTCATACTTCATTTTGAGGAGACCCCTTCGATGAAACGCGCCATTCTCGCCTCCCTCTGCCTCGCACTCTTCGCCGCCGCGGGCGTCGCGCAGAACTGGTCGCAGTTCCGCGGTCAGAACGCCTCGGGCGTCGCCGACGGCAAGCCCGCGCCCGCCGCCTGGGACGCGACGAAGATGTCGGGCGTGCGCTGGAAGACCGCGATCCCCGGTCTCGCCCATTCGAGCCCCGTGGTGTGGGGCGGCCGCGTCTACGTCACGACCGCCGTCAGCACCGAGGCGAAGCCCGCGGCTCGCTTCGGGCTCTACGGCGACGTCGATCCGGTGAAGGACGAGCCGAAGCACACCTGGCACGTCATGGCGCTCGACAAGCTGACGGGCAAAGTCCTGTGGGATCGCGTCGCGTCCGAGGGCACGCCGAAGACGAAGCGCCACCCGAAGGCGACGCACGCCTCCTCGACGCCCGCGACCGACGGCAAGCACGTCGTCGCGCTCTTCGGCTCGCAGGGGCTGATGACCTGCTACGACGAGAAGGGGAAGTTGCTCTGGAAGATCGACACGGGCGTGCTCGACGCGGGCTGGTTCTACGATCCCGACTACCAGTGGGGTCACGCCTCTTCGCCGATCATCTACAAGAACCTCGTCATCGTGCAGGCTGACGTGCAGAAGGACTCCTTCATCGCGGCTTACGATCTCAAGACCGGCAAGCAGGTGTGGAAGACCATGCGCGACGAGATTCCTTCCTGGAGCTCGCCGACGGTCGTCGAGGGCAAGACGCGCGCCGAGCTGATCACGAACGGCACGAAGTTCATCCGCGCATACGATCCCGCGACCGGCAAGGAGCTGTGGCGGCTCGGCGGAAACTCCGAGATCGCGACGCCGACCCCGATCTTCTCGCGCGATCTGATCTACGTGACGAACGGGTATCGTCCCATCCAGCCGATCTTCGCCGTCAAAGCCGGGACCGCCAACGGCGACATCACGCTCAAGGACGGCAAGGAGACGAACGACGCGATTGCCTGGAGCAAGCAGCGCGGCGGACCCTACATGCCGACGCCCATCGTCTACGGCGACATCTTCTACGTCGTCTCGAACCAGGGCGTGCTCGCCGCCTACAACGCCGTGACCGGCGAGCGGCTCTACCAGGAGCGGCTCGCGGGCAAGGGCGGCGCGTTCACCGCCTCGCCCGTGGCGGCTGACGGCAAGCTCTACTTTTCGAGCGAGGACGGCGACGTGATGGTCGTTAAGGCGGGCGCGAAGTACGAGTTCCTGGGCACGAACCCGATGGGCGAGGTGATGATGGCGACGCCCGCCGTCTCCGACGGGGTGCTCTTCGTCCGCACCAAAGACCACCTCTACGCCATCGGCGACGCGCCCGCCGCCGCGCCGGCGAAGACGAAGGCGACGAAGGGCGCGAAGTGATGCGCGCCGCACCGGCGGCGGATTCGTGGAGACACTGATGACGGGATCGATTGAAGAAGCCACGTTGATGTACGTGTCGCGGATGGACGCGGTGCTGAACCGCTGGTTCACTACTTACGACGAGGCGCGCGCGTCGCGCGAGTCGGAGGGTGGATACCTGCTGCCCTACAAAAATCAGTTCTTCGTGACGGAGGGAGAGGGCGTGCGGGAGCTGGGGCTCGACCCCGACGACGCGGACTGGGCGCTCATCGGCTGGGACTGGGTGCGCCCGAAGGACGCCGCGGCCTGGGAGCGCCTGAAGGAAAAGAGGGAGCGGGCGATTTGACGCCGCGTGAGGAACGAGCGCCGTTTACACCGGGGAGAATCCGTCACCCCGATATTTCATCTTCAGAGTCGCGCTCATTGGCGGTCAGCTCCGCGCCCTCGCTATCAAATGGAACAAACATCGGCGTCGCCGCGTCTAACGGGCACGCTGGTTCATAAACTGTTGAAGGGGATGAATCAGAACATGAAACGATTTTCCCGGGCGTCGCTCGCGTCGCTCGTCGCCTGCTGCTGTGCCGCCGCGTCGGTCTTCTACTTCTCCGGCGCGGGCGTCGCGGCGAAGGGCTCGAACTGGTCGCAGTTCCGCGGCTCTGATGGTCAGGGCGTCTCGACCGAGAAGGGCGTGCCCACCGAGTGGGACGCGACGAAGAACGTCCTGTGGAAGACTCCGATCCTTGGGCGCGGCAACTCGTCGCCGATCATCTGGGGCAAGCGTGTTTTCCTGACGACGGCGGTCGAGGGCAGAGAGGTTTCGGGCGCGCAGGCGGTCAAGCACGTGCTCGAAGGCGGGCAGGTGTTCCTGCACCCCGACAGCGTCGGCGCCGACAGGGAGCACACGTTCAAAGTCTTCTGCTTCGACCGCGACACGGGGAAAATCCTGTGGGAGCGCACGGCGTTCGTCGGCACGCCTTACGACAACCGGCACCGCCGCGGCAGCTTCGCGGCTCCGACGCCCGCGACCGACGGCAAGCTCGTCTACGCCTACTTCGGCTCGGAAGGGCTCTACGCCTACGACTTCGACGGCAAGCTCGCGTGGAAGCAGAACATCGGCAAGCTCGGCACGCTCGGCATGGGCGTCGGCACTTCGCCCGTGCTCTACGAGAACCTGCTCATCGTGCAGGCTGACACGGAAGAGGGCAAGGACTCATTCATCGTCGGGCTCGACAAGAAGACCGGCAAGGAGGTGTGGCGCACGCCGCGCAAGGTTCAGGCGAGCTGGGCGACGCCGCTCGTAGTGCGCACGGCGAAGCGCACCGAGCTGATCACTTCGGGGAACGAGGCGGTCATCTCTTACGATCCGGCGACGGGCAAGGAGTTGTGGCGCGCGAAGGGCGTGGACAGCAACGCCATCCCTTCGCCGCTCTCGGACGGCGAGCTGGTCTTCGTCGGCTCCGGCTTCCCGCGCAAGATCACGATGGCGATGCGGCTCGGCGGCAGCGGCGAGCTGAAGGACAAGTCGGACATCGTCTGGACTTACGACAAGGGCACGGCTTACGTCCCTTCGGGGATTCTCTACCACGGGCTGGTCTACCTGATGAACGACAAGGGCATCCTGACCTGCCTCGACGCGAAGACCGGCGCGATCAAGTACGAGGGCGGGAGAGTCCCTGTCCCTTCGACCTTCATGGCTTCGCCCGTGGCGTTCGGCGACGTGATCCTGCTGACGAGCGAGGACGGCGACACCTTCGTCATCAAGGCGGGCGCGAAGCACGAGGTGGTTCGCACGAACTCGCTCGGCGAGCCCGTCCACTCTTCCCCGGCAATCGCCGACGAGAAGCTCTTCATCCGCGGCGATCAGAATCTCTACTGCATCGCCAACGCGCGTTCCTAGAAACGCGCCGCCCGACGATTGTTTTTTTACGGCGTCCGGCTTTACCCGAGGAGGCTGATAGATGTTCGAGTCGCAGGAACGGAGTCCGTGGTATCGCTCGCCCGTGTTGAAGGTCGGCGTCGTCATCGTGGTCGCGGTCGTCGCGCTCGGCGTGCTCTACAAGTTCGTCGGCTACCGCCTGTTCGACGACAAGGAGGCTCACTACGCCGAGCTCGAGCGCAACCGCGAGTTGCAGCGGCAGCAGATGGCGAACGCGCCCGCCGGGCAGACGGCCGCGCCCGCCGCCGCGACGCAAACCGCGACCGACGGAAGCGCCGCGAACGCGAACGCGCAAGCGCAGCAACAGCCCGCCGCGAACGGCAATGCTCCCGCGACGAACGCGGCAACGTCGGACGCGAACCACGCCGCGGGCGAAGCGGGGCGCAACTACTGGACGAACTTCCGCGGCCCGAACCGCGACGGTCGCTACGAGGAGCGCGCCATCAGGACGGGCGGCTGGGGCGCCTTGAAGCCGATGTGGAAGCAGCCTGTGGGCGACGGCTTCTCTTCGTTCGTCGTCGCCGACGGCGTCGCCTACACCATCGAGCAGCGCAGGCGGCAGGAGGTGGTGGCGGCTTACCAGGTCGAGACCGGGCGCGAGCTGTGGACGCGCGGCTGGGGCGCGGCCTTCTCGCCGGACGACACGGGCGACGGCCCGCGCTCGACCCCGACGTGGGACGCCGGGCGCCTCTACGCGCTCGGGGCGGAGGGCGAGCTCGAATGCCTCGACGCGAAGACCGGCAGGGTCGTCTGGCAGAAGAATATTCTGACCGACAACGGCGCGGCGAACCTCCAGTGGGGCACCGCCGCGTCGCCCCTCGTCGTTGACGACAAGGTGATCGTGATGCCGGGCGGCAGTTCCGGCAAGGCGTTCGTCGCCTACAACAAGATGACGGGCGCGCGCGCGTGGTCGTCGCAGAACGACCACGCGTCTTACACGTCGCCGATGCTCGCGACGCTCGGCGGCAGGCGGCAGATCGTCGGGGTGACGGCGAGCCGCCTGGTCGGTCTCGATCCGTCGGACGGCTCGCTGCTCTGGTCGCAGTCTTGGAACACGCAGATGGGCATCAACGTCGCGCAGCCCATCGCGGTGGGCAGGAACCGCGTCTTCCTCTCCGCCGGGTACGGGCACGGCGCGGCGCTCGTCGAGCTGACGCCGCAGGGCAAGGGCTTCGAGGCGCGCACGGTGTGGGAGAACACGAACCTCAAGACGAAGTTCAACAGCGCCGTCCTGGACGGCGGCTTCGTCTACGGTCTCGACGAGGGCATCCTCACCTGCATCGATCTCGCGACGGGCGAGCGCAGGTGGAAGGGCGGTCGCTACAACTACGGGCAGGTCTTGTACGCGAGCGGCCATTTGATCGTGACCGACGGCGGATCGGGCGAGGTCGCGTTAGTCCGTGCCGACCCGGCGCAGTACGCGGAGGTCGCGCGCTTCCAGGCGGTGAGCGGCAAGACCTGGAACGTGCCGGCGCTCGCGGGCGGGCGCCTCCTGGTGCGAAACGGCAGCGAGATGGCTTGCTACAACCTCTCGGAATGACGCCGAAAAGAGAGATCGGTTGAGCCCTCTCAAGCAACGATGAAATTGAGCCCCGAAGGGGCGGCGATGAAATAGCCGGGGGCAACGCCCCCGGACATCGCGCCGGATAAAATTGTAGAGCCCTGAAAGGGCGGAATAAAACCCGAACGTTTTATTCCGCCCCTTCAGGGCTCTAAGCTTATTTCACACTCACGATCCAGGGGCGTTGCACCCGGCTATTCAATTCCGCCCCTTCGGGGCTCGCGTCGTAGTGGCGACACGAAGATCGTCGGGGCGTAAAAACTACCCGCGTTCGATCTCGCGCGGCTCCTCGGGGCGCAGCTCGCCGATCTCGCGGCTGCCGTGCTGGTAGGTGTTAATCACGTCGAAGGGCGGCGAGTAGCAGTGCAGCGTGACGAGGTCGCCCGCGCCGCCCTCGCGGTTGCCGATGCGGTGGATGTCGGGGATGTCGGCGACGGCGACGTGGCCGGGCGACCAAGCGCGCGACGCGGTCTCGCAAAGCCCGCGCTCGCCGTCGAAGTCGTAGAGCGTCTCGTGCATCTCGCCCTCGATGACGCGGATGCTGCTGTAGGAGCCGTTGTGATCGTGGATCGAGGTGTAGTGGCCCGGGCGCCAGCAGAGCACCAGCATCTCGACGTGGGAGTTGCGGATGACGCGCGTGCGCACGTAGGTGCCGGGGCGGAACTTGACGTAGGGCTCGAGCTCGTCGCTCCGGACGCGCACGTTCGCGAGCCATTCCTGTAGCTCGTCGAAGGTCGGGTGCGCTTCGAGGCTGGCGATCTTCTCGACCAGCTCGGAGAGGCAGAAGCCCTCGCCACATTCCCCGTCGGATGCGGGCGCACGCGTCGCGTTCGTTTCAATGTTCGTCGCCATGATGATTTTCAGTCGGGGAAGGGCAGACTAACTCGCGGGGGCGGCGCCGGGCAAGTCGCTTCTATGCCAAACGGGGCGGCGAGTCAATAAGAATTTTCAAGCGTTCACCACGGATCAAACGATGAAGTAGGAATGATGAACGATGAAGTGAAGACCTCTATTCTCACTTCATCGTTCATCGTTCCTACTTCATCGTTTAACTTCCTGAAGGATCGGCTCAGAACAGCAGCTTCACGCCGAACTGGAGGTGGCGCGGGCTCTGCGCCGAGAGTATCCGCCCGAAGGTCGGCGAGCCGAGGAAGTTGTCGGGCAAATTGAAGTTCGGGTGGTTGAAGAGGTTGAACGCCTCTGCGCGCAGTTGCAGCCTGAGCGATTCGGTGATCTCGGTGTTCTTCACCAGCGAGGCGTTGAAGTTCTGGTAGCCGGGACCGTCGAGCGTGTTGCGCCCCGCGTTGCCGAACGTGCCGAAGGTGGGGAACTGAAACGCCGCGGTGTTGAACCAGCGGTCGGGCGTGCCGCTGGAGAGTCGTGGGTCGCCGACGACGTTCGGTCTGTCGTTCGCGCCGAAGCCGAGGTTCGAACGCCCCGTGTTGCTGATGTCGATGTCCGGGAGGATCGCGACGGTGAAGGGGCGACCCGTCTGGAGCGTCAAGACGCCGTTCGTCTGCCAGCCCGACAGGAGCGCGGAGGCGAAGCCGCCGTCGTTGGCCAAAGCGCGACCCTTGCCGAAGGGCAGCTCGTAGGTGTAGCTCACGGAGAGGCGCTGGCGCACGTCGAAGTTCGAGCGACCGCGTTCGAGCCGGACGTTGTTCGAGTCCTGCGGGAAGTTCGGATCGCCCGCGCTCGTGAAGAAGGCGGAGGCGTCGTCGATCGACTTCCCGTAGGTGTAGGACGCCAGCAGCGAGAGGCCGGCGGAGAGCCGCTGTTGCAGGCGGGCTTGCAGCGCGTGGTAGTTCGAGTTGGCGCGCGACTCGATCAGGTCGATGTCGTCGAAGAAAGGGTTGGGGCGCAGGTTCGGCTGCACGGGCGACGGGCGCGGCTGGTTGATGTCGCGCGCGGTCAAGAGCTTCGTCCCCTTCGAGCCGACGTAGCCGACTTCGAGCACGCGGGTGCGGCCGATCTGGCGCTGGACGTTGACGTTCCAGTGCTGCATGTAGGGGGTGCGCAGGTCGCGCTGGACGGCGAGCGCGCTCTTGGGGAGCGGGAAGGGGAAATTGTTGGGGAACGGGTTGTTCAGAGTCAGCGGCAGACCCGGCAGGGAGAAGAAGAGGTTGAAGTCGAAGTAGGGCGCGTTGAAGTAGAGCGCCTCGCCGGGCGCGAGCGCGGACTGATCGTAGTAGACGCCGTAGCCGGCGCGCAGCACCGTGTTCTGCGCCCCGTCGAGAGTCCACGCGAGGCCGACGCGCGGCGCGAAATTATTCTTGTCCGCGTCGAAGCCGCCGCGCGGGATGCCGTTCGTGCCGACGCGGACGAGCGTGCGCGTCGCCGTGTCGTAGACGTTCGCGCGATCCTCTGCGTCCACGGGCGGCGTGTTCAGCTCGTAGCGCAGCCCCGCGCTCAGGGTGAGCCGCGCGCCAGCGCGCCAGCTGTCGTTGACGTAGAAGTTGTAGCTCCGAGTCCGCAGGTGCTGCGCGTTATCGACGCGCGCGCCGCCCGCGATCGCAGGGAAGCCGAGCAGGAGGTCGGCGAGCGCGTTGCCGGTCAGCGGGAACTGCGAGGAGAAGGTGATGAAGCCGCGCGACTGCACGTCGCGGAAGGCGTTCTGCTGCGCGGCGCGGAAGTCGGCGCCGAACTTGAACGAGTGCGAGCCGCGGGCGTAAGAGAGGTTGTCGAGCAGTTGGAAGGTGTTGACGGCGCTCTGCTGCGGGTTGTTGAACTCGTCGCCCAAGGGCGAGAAGCCGGTCACGGTGATGAAGCTCAGACCGAAGTCGCGCGGGTTTCGCGAAAGCTCGGGCAAGCCGACCTGCCGGTTGAGGCTCAAGCCGCCGCCCTCCTGCGTGACGGCGGAGGCGACGCGGTTGTAGGCGAAGCGCGCCTCGTTGACGAGCGTGGGCGAGAGGAGTTGCGTCTCGCTCAGCATGAAATTCTGGCTGCGGCGCGGCACCACGTCGCCGAAGCCTGGGACGCGCGAGAACGAGGGGCCCGTGAAGGGCTCGAACAGCTCGCGGTCGCCGAAGCTGTAGCGCGCCGTGAGCTGCGCCTTCGAGTTGAAGTTGTGATCGAGGCGCACGTCGAAGAGATCGTTGCGGTCGCGCCCGGTGGGCGAGGAGACGAAGTTGGCGAACGGGTCGTTGCGGTTCGGCAGCGGGTAGAGGTTCGCGATCGCGCGACCGACGGGGTTCTGGAACTCGACGGGCACGCGGCAGCCCGCGAACGGCTGCTGCGTGAAAGGGTTCGTGGGGCACGGCAGGCGGCTCCGCGAGAAGTCTCCGCCCCGCTCCGCGAGCGTCGGCACGTTCGTCACCTGCGTGACGCCCTCGCGCGCGCGCGTGCCCTCGTAGTCGCCGAAGAAGAAGGTGCGATCTTTTTTGACGGGGCCGCCGACGGAGAAGCCGAACTGGTTGCGGATGTACTTCGGATCGGGCTGATCGGCGGGGACGAAGAAGTTGCGCGCGTCCATCGCGGCGTTGCGGTGGAACTCGTAGGCGGTGCCGTGAAAATAGTTCGAGCCCGCCTTCGTCACGACGTTGACCTGCGCGCCCGCGTTGCGCCCGAAGGCGGCGTCGTAGGTCGAGGTCAGGACCTCGAACTCCTGCACGCCGTCCACGGGCGGCTTGACGGAGAAGGTGTTGAGCTTGGGATCGACGTTGTAGACGCCGTCGAGCAGGAAGTTGTTCGAGTCCTCGCGCGCGCCGTTGACGCTGAAGGCGAAGTCGCCGCGCACCGACCCGGCTGAGCCGGTAGCCGCCGGAGCCGCGCCGGGGACGAGCAGCGCGAGTTCGAGGAAGTTACGCCCGTCGAGCGGTAACAGCCTGATCTCACGTTCAGTGATAACAGTACCGAGCGAGACCGAATCTTGTTTTAGGGGGATTGAAGCCGAAGATATAACTGTCGCGCTACCCTCTAGATATACTTCCAATGATATGTCCAACCTAGCCTCTTGATTAACTTCAAGAGTGATAACTCTGCCGAACATTTTAAAATTCGTAAGCTCAATCTCGATTCGGTAAGAATCGGGCGGTAGGGAGGTAAAAGCATATTGCCCTTCGGTATTAGTTTTTACTTCGCGCGCCTCATTGGTTGATAGGTTTGTAACTTTTACATTCGCGCCAGAAATCACTGCACCGTTTGGGTCACTAATCGTGCCGCGGATTGAAGCGCGATGCGTTTGCGCGAAGGCGAGTGATTCGAGCAATAGGACGGTTAGGGCGGCGAGAGCGAGAGTTCTGGCTTTCAAGTCGGCACCTCGGAATTGAATTTGTCGGGTAAAGAAGACCGCGCGGGTACTTCAGCTTAAACGGAAAAGGGCGGGAGAAAGTTTTGCGTTTCGAGGGCGATGTTCGCTGAACGGCTAGCACCCGTTGGCGGCGCAGGCTAGAGCCCGAAGGGGCGGAATTGAATAGCCTGGGGCAGCGCCCCGGGAATGTATCCACGCAATATTTGAAGCCCCGAAGGGGCGGAATAAATATCGCGCCATTTATTCCGCCCCTTCGGGGCTCACGCCATGTAACAAACATCTCCCTGGGGCGTTGCCCCAGGCTATTGCATTGCGCCCCTTCGGGGCTTCGACGATGCGCTGCTTCGGGGCTTCGACGTGACCCCGCGCGTTGTAGCGCCAGGAGGTCGTCGCCTCGTTAGTGTTTCTCCGGCGTCACCTTCGGCTTCGACAGCAGGTTGCAGGTGTCGAGCGCGCTCGCCGGATCGATGGCAGTGTTCCCCTGCTCGACGTGTTTAATGACGCCCTCCTTATCGAGGACGAAGGTGGCGCGCGTGCCGAAGCCGCGCTCCTCGTCGAAGATGCCGTAGTCGCGCACGACCTTGCGCTTGAAGTCGCTCACGAGCGGGAAAGTTACGGCGATGTCTTCCGCGAAGCGCTTGAGCGCGGGCACGCTGTCGACGCTGATGCCGATAACTTGCGTTTCAGTTTCGTCGAATTTGGCGAGACCAGACTGGTACGCCTTAAGCTCACGCGTTCAACCCTTTCTTCAGGTGCGTCTTCGGCGCGGGCGGCGCCTGCGGGCGCGCGGCGGGCGACGCGGCGGGCGAGGGCGACGCGGCGGGCGCCTGCCCAAAGCTCGCGACCGCCGAGAGCGCGAGCAGAAGCGGCGCGGCTAAAATTTTTCGGATCATCAATCGACCTCCAAGGGGGAACTGTCGGAAACCGGGGGAGCCTTACTGTCAACGGCACGCATTTAACTCCATCGAACGCGGAGAGCGCAACCTGCTCGGCGCGCCGGGGCGGCGACTTTAAGTCCTCAACGCCGCGCCGCCTGCTCGACGAAGCCGCGCGCCTCCCGGACTTCGGCGAGCCGGGGGTCGGCGCGCGCCCAGACTTTGAGCAGCGCGGCGTAGGCGTCGAGCGCGGCGCGCTGGTCGCCGCTCTCCTTCGCCGCACGCGCCGCGCCGAGGAGCGAGCGAGCGCGGTTCGGCTGGCGCGCCAGCGCGACGGCGAACTGGACGGCAGCCTCCTTCGGTCGCTTCGCCTGAAGGAGAATCTCGCCGAACAACTCGTGCGTGGGCTTGATAAGATCGGGCGGGCCCGAAGGCGGCGACGACATCTCCTCTTCGAGCTTCGTCGCGCGCTGCATCATCCCGACCGCCTCTTCGTACTTGCCCTGCGACGCATTCAGGATCGCGCCGATCTCAAGCTCCTTGATCTCGATCCGCTTCCCCACGGGGCGACCCGCGTAAGGCTCGCGCACGGCGCGCAGGGCGGCGACGCTCTGCCCGGCGGTCGCCGCGTCCTTCGTGTACGCGGCGACGAGCCCGCGGAAGTGGAGCGCCGTCGTGCGCGGGAATATCTCGTCGCGGGACGACGTCATCGCCTTCGGCGCGGGGGCGGGCGTGGCTGCTGCGGGCGCACCCGCGTGGCAGGTGTCCGCCGGCGCGGCGGCGTAGCCGGACGCGTACTTGCTCGTCTTGTCGAGCGTGGCGAGGAGCGCCGGCGCTCTGTCCCACCGCTCGGTCTCGACGACGAAGGCGGCAGCCGTCTCGCCGTAAGAGCGCGAGACAGCGGAGTCGTAGTTGCTCGCCGCCATGTCCTGCTGTTTGAGCGCGAGCAGCTTCTCCGCCTCGTCGAACCGACCCTGTTGCAGGTAGACGTAGGTGAGCCAGTGGAGGCTGTGGTAGTCGCGCAAGCCCGCGGCGAGCTTCTTGCGCGCGACCCAGTCGGTCGAGGTCTTCCACGAGGACTCGTTCGAGGCGGCGGCTTCGTCCCACATCCCCAGCTGGAGGAAGATGTGCGCGGGCATGTGGCGCGCGTGGTGGGCGGCGGGCGCGATCTCGGCGTAGCGCCGCGCGGCGGGGAGCGCGAGGACGGCGTGCTCGGGATCGTCGAACGAGTGGATGATGTAGTGAGCCGCGCCGGGGTGTTCGGGGTTCCGCGCGTAAACGTCGAGCGCGATCGCCCCCGCCTTCATCTGCCGCGCGAACCCCGCATCGCCGGGGCGAACGGTGCCGAGCAGCGAGAGCGCGTAGAAGCTCGCGGCTTCCAGATCGTGTGGGTCGTCGCGGTAGAGCTTCGAGGCGGCGATGAAGGCGCGCTCGCGCGGCGTCAGCTTCGGCAGGTCACGGAATTTTTTGACGACGGCGCGCGCCGCGTCCGTGTCCTGCTCCGCCCAGAGCGGGTGGTTGAAGGTCATCGCCTCGCCCCAGAGCGCCATCATGAAGTCGGGATCGAGCCGCGAGGCTGCGCGGAACTCGTCGCGCGCCTCCTCGTACCAGAACGAGTGGAGCGCGGCGACGCCGCGGACGAAATGCTCGCGGGCTTCCTTCGAAGAGGTCGAGGCGGGGAACTCGACCGCGCCGAGCTTCGACGCCTGAGCGAGCGCGCCCGTCGTCGTCGAGGCGATGATGATCGCGGCGAAGAGCGCGAGCGACGCGCGGCGGAAGTTTAAGTAAGGGGACATCTTCGTTCGTCCTTTCGGCTTTGTCGGAACCGCCTGCGGTAGCGGGCGGGTGCCTTTCGGCTTTGTCGGCTTTGTCGGAACCCCCTGCCGCAAGCGGGCGGGTTTTGTTCGCGTAAAGAACCCGCCCGCTACCGCAGGCGGTTCCGACCTGTTGTCGCTTCGGATGCTTATGCCACTTCAGCCGCCCTGTCAACGGCGCGGCGGGCTCTAAGGGTGCGGCGCCGTCGTCGCCGCGCCCGCGGCGTGGTGCGCGTCGGGCAGGAAGTAGAAGAGGATGGCGAGGATGGCGTAGACCGAGAGGAGCTGCACGCCTTCGAGCCAGTTGCTCTCGCCGTCGCTCGCGATCTGTTCGACGATGAAGATGGCGGCGACGACGGCGACCACTTCGGGGATGGTGAACTCCAAGTCCATCGGCTTGCCGAACAGGTACGACGCGAACAGCAGCACGGGCGCGACGAAGAGCGCGATCTGTAAGCTCGACCCGAGCGCGATGCTCAGGCTGAGGTTCATCTTGTTGCGCATCGCCATCAGGATCGCCGAAGAGTTCTCGGCGGCGTTCCCGATCACGGCGACGACGATGACGCCGACGAAAACTTCGGTCAGCCCCAGACTCTCGCGCGCCTGCTCGACCGCCCCGACCAGAAACTCCGCCATCAGCGCGACGAACGCGGTCGCGACGAGGAGCATCGCGATCCACTTCCGCATCGAGCCCTTCCCGGCGCCGTCCTCCTCGGCGAGCGTCAGCTCCTTGCCGATCTCGCCGCAGTAGTCGTCCGTCTCGTCGCCCGCGAAGAGGCGGCGGTGCGTGACGAGCGAGAAGACGAGAGAAGCCGTGTAGGTCAGAAACAGCACGACGGCGATGGCGAGCGAGAGCTGCTGCTCGCGCCCCGGCGTCCAGCCGCCCGCCGCGACGGGCGCGCTCGCCGCCACCTGGTGGAAGACCGTCGGGATGACGAGCGCGATGCCGGCG
>JAIVJC010000192.1 GCA_020200235.1 Acidobacteriota bacterium
CCCCCAACCCCTTCTTTTTATGGACAAGCTGTCGATCAAAGACCTCGACCTCAAGGGCAGGCGCGTGTTTGTGCGCGTGGACTTCAACGTGCCCTTGAAGGACGGCGGGCTGGAAGACGACACGCGCGTGAGGGCTTCGCTGCCGACGATCAAGCACGCGGTCGAGCAGGGCGCGCGCGTCGTCCTCGCGTCGCACCTGGGGCGACCCAAGGGCGAGCGCAACGAGAAGTATTCGTTGCGACCGGTCGCCACACACTTGCAGGCGCTGATCGGTCAGCCCGTTGCTTTCGCGGAGGACTGTGTCGGCGAGGCGGCGCGCTCGGCGGTCGATTCGTTGAAGGAGGGCGGCGTGCTGCTGCTCGAAAACCTGCGCTTCCACGCGGGGGAAGAGAAGAACGACGAGGGCTTCGCGAGAGGGCTCGCGAGCCTCTGCGACGTTTACGTCAACGACGCCTTCGGGGCGGCGCACCGCGCGCACGCCTCCACGGTCGGCATCACGAAGTTCGTCGATCAGTCGGCGGCGGGCTTATTGATGGAGAAGGAGCTCGACTACTTGGGCCGCGTCCGTTACGCGCCGGAGCACCCGTTCGTCGCCATCCTCGGCGGCGCGAAGGTCTCGGACAAGATCTCCGTCATCGAGGCGCTCATCAATCGCAAGGTCGATAAGCTCCTGATCGGCGGCGCGATGGCTTACACCTTCTTCAAGGCGCAAGGCTTCACCACGGGGAAGTCTCTCGTCGAGGACGACAAGATGCCGACCGCGCTCGAAATCATCGAGCGGGCGAGGGATGCCGGGGTCGAGCTGCTGCTGCCGACCGATCACGTCGTCGTGGACAGCTACGATCCGCTGAAGTCGAAGAAGACCATCCCCGTCGAGTTCACCAACGCGGGACTGGTCGGCGTGGACATCGGCGCTGAGACGGTCGCCCACTTCGCGCGCGCGCTCGAAGGCGCGAAGACAGTCATCTGGAACGGGCCGATGGGCATCTTCGAGGAGAAGGAGCTCGGCTTCGACGAGGGCACGGTCGGCGTCGCGCGCGCCGTCGCCGAGGCGGCGGACGCGGGCGCGACCGTCATCGTCGGCGGCGGCGACTCGGTCGCGGCGGTCACCCAAGCGGGGGTCGCCGAGCGCATCACACACATCTCGACGGGCGGCGGAGCCACCCTCGAATTCCTCGCCGGCGACGAGCTGCCCGGCGTCGCGGCGTTGAGTAAAAAAGCTGTTAGCTATTAGCTGTTAGCTTTCAGCCAAACGGAAAGAGCTGTTAGCGTTTGCGATTAGCTCTCAGCCAAACAAAAGGTTTTAGCTAACAGCTAACAGCTAACAGCTAAAAGCTAACCATGCGCAAACCCGTCATCGCCGGAAACTGGAAGATGTACAAGCTGGTCGCGGAGTCGGTCGCGACCGCGATTGCGCTGCGCCCGCTGGTGGCGAACGCGAACCACTGCGAGATCGTGATCGCGCCGCCGTTCACGTCGCTGAAGGCGGTGGCGGATCGCCTCGAAGGCTCGAACGTGGGCGTCGCCGGTCAGGACTGCTCGACCGAGTCGAAGCACGGCGCGCACACGGGCGAGGTCGGCGCCGACATGCTGAAGGACGTGGGCTGCTCGCACGTCATCGTCGGCCACTCGGAGCGCCGGCAGTACTATTTCGAGTCCGACGCGATGGCGAATCAGAAGACGCTGGCGGCGCTGGAGAATGGCCTGTCGGTCATCCTCTGCGTTGGCGAGACGCTCGCGCAGCGCGAGGGCCGGAACGCCGAAAGCGTTGTGCGCGGGCAGGTTGAGGGCGGACTCCGCGGTTTGACTTCGACCGATCTCGCCCGTATCATCATCGCCTACGAGCCCGTCTGGGCGATCGGCACGGGTCACACAGCGTCGCCGGAGCAAGCGCAGGAAATGCACGCGTTTATCCGGCGCGTTTTAGCGGAGAGGTACTCCGCCGAACTCGCCGACGCCGTCCGCGTCCTCTACGGCGGCTCGGTCAAGCCCGACAACATCGCCGGTCTGATGACGAAGGAAGACGTCGACGGCGCGCTCGTGGGTGGCGCGAGCCTCGACGCGGAGACGTTCGCGCAGATCGTCAACTACAACGCCTGAAGCTGCGGGAAGGAATCTTTTAAGTTTTGATCTACGTCCTCTACACGCTGTTCGTCCTGTCGTGCTTGACGCTCATCGTCTCGGTGCTCCTACAGCCGGGCAAGGCGGACGCGGGCGCGCTCTTCACCAGTTCGGTGTCGAGCACGGCGTTCGGCCCGCGCGGCACGCAGACCCTGCTCGCCAAGATCACCATCGGCGCGGCGGCTCTCTTCCTGCTCTCGGCGCTGCTGCTCTCCGTCCCTTACTTCACGGGCGGGCGCTCCGTCCTGCAATCCGTCGACGAGACCTCCGAGCCCGTGGCGACGCCCGTTCCTGCCGCCCCCGCGGCTTCGCCCGCGACACCGACGGGCAACGCGACCGCCGACAACGCGAACGCGGGCGCGACCACGGGCGGCGCGAGCAACGCGAACGCCGGTCAGAACTCTCAGTCGAACGCGAACAAGTAGTAGTCCTCGAGCCAACCGATGCGCGCGCGCGCGAATCGAAACGCTCCACGCAGTCTGATCTTTAGAGAGCCGAAGTGGCGGAACTGTTGGTCGCCCTCACGTCGCGCGGGGCGGAGAACATCATGCACCGAGTATGCCGAATCGCAAATACACTTCCGAGGCGCTGAGCCCTGTCGTAGCGACATCTCTTTCTTACGCCGAAGTGCTGCGGCGTCTTGGCTTGCGGCAGAGCGGTGGCTCGCAAGCTAATATTAAAAGGCTTGTGCAAAGGTTCGGGATCAGCACCGATCACTTCCTCGGTAGGGCACGAAATCAGGGAGGCGATCACCGGGGAGGATCAAAGAAAGCGGCGGCTGCGGAGATACTTGTGCTGCGCGATCCCCTCTCGCATCACGAGAAGGCGGTTCGACTCCGCCGGGCGATGATTGACGAAGGGGTCGCGTATCGTTGTGCGAATTGTGGGATTGAGCCATTCTGGGAAGGTAAGTCTTTGTTGCTTACGATAGATCACATCAACGGTCGCCGCCATGATAACCGGAGCGATAATCTTCGGTTCCTTTGTCCTAATTGCCACAGTCAGACCCCGACTTTCGGGCGGAGCAAGGGGCTGACGGATGTAACAACTTGCAGTCGAAGGGATGCTTACTACCGAAGCAAGCGAACAGGGAAGCAAAAGAGGGCGACAGCCACCGGCTGAAAGCCTCCATGGGGATGTGGCGGAACTGGTAGACGCGTACGTTTGAGGGGCGTATGGGGCAACCCGTGAGAGTTCGAGTCTCTCCATCCCCACCACATAATTAAAGGTTCGCAGACGAGGCAACTCGTGGGGGTTCGAGTCCCCCCTTCGGCATCATCACGAACTTGAGGCTGCTCTCATTTCTAAGTCAGCGAGCCGCGAAAAGAGTATTTATCCAGACGGAGTCCGGGGTCGGGCTCCGTTTCCGTTATTGAACGAACCCCGCCCCGTGTACCTGTCAACTGAGCGCAACCCCCGACGGTTTGTTGACTGTAGCCCCTGCTGCTAAACTCCTCGCGCCGAACCTGCCGACGGGCTCCCCCGTGAGATGAGACCATTGGGCGCACAGTCAAAAACTTTCGCGCGAGCCTGCGCGACGCTCGCCGTCGCGATGATCGCGACAGTGATCAGCGCAGCCGCGCAGTCGTCTCTGCTCGAAGCGCCGACTCCCGTCACGGGCAACGAGATCGCGGGGCGCATCCCCGCGCTCGACCTGGGCGACGCGCGCCTCACGCGCCACTTCTACACCTTGAACGCGCGCCCCGGCGATCTGGAGCTGACGTTCGTCGCGACGAATCTCGAAGGCGACATCGATCTCTTCAGCGCCGTCTCCATGCGACCGCTCACGAAGGTGACGCTCTACGGCGGCTCGGAGACGACCGTCGCGCGCACCGTCTTCTTCCGTCGCGACGAGACGCTCATCCTACGCGTGCAGGCTCGTAGCGCCAGCGACGCGGACGGCGCGTACCGCATACGCTTCGGCGGAACGTTCGTCGCCTCGACTGCACCCGCGCCCGACGAATCGGCACGCCCGGCTGGCTCCCCCGCCCCCGCGCCCGCCGCCGGGCGAAACAGTCGCGGATCGTACAGAGTCAACTCCATCGGCGCGCGCATCGATGAGCCGAAGCCGGAGATCGCCGCCGCCTCGCCCTCGCCGACCCCCGACGAGACCACGACGGCGCGCGAGCCCGCCCCGCCCAGAGCGACCACCTCGCGAACGAACACCCCGCGAAACAGGGCGGCGCGGCGCGAGCCCGCGAGGCGCGACACCGCGCGCCGCGCAGAGACTCCGGCGCAGGCGAGCGACGCGGATAAATCAGAAGCGGCGAAGACCGAAACGACAGAGCGAGCCGCGGCGACCACTGAAAAGCCGCGGGCTGCGACTTCGCGCGCGGGATCGAACCGCGCGCGCCCTGATCGAACGCGCGCGCCGCGCGCGGGCTCGACGGATCGCTCAGCCGCCAGCGCAAACACGCCGCCGGCGGAAACCCCCGCAGCTGCCGAACCGGCGACGGGCGCAGCCGCCCCGTTGGGTCTCGAAGCGCCGGGCTCGCGCCTCGTCCTTGAGCTGCGCGACGGCACGCGCATCGTTCGCGAGATGAGCGAGGTGCGGCGCGTGGCTATCGAGGGCAGGCTCGTCGTCGTCGTGCTGAAGAGCGGTCGCACGGAGCGGCAGCCGCTCTCGAACATTCAACGCATGACTATCGAGCCTTGATCAAAGTCGTACCCTCTTAAATCGTTCGCGAGCCGCACCCGCCCGATGACCAGCAGGAAACTCAGCCCGAAAAAGCCCGTCAAGATCGCGCCGAAGAAGAGCATTGCCGCGCACGCCTACCCGTTCACGTCGATAGTCGGGCAGGGGGAGATGCGCCTCGCGCTGCTGCTCTCGGTCGTCGAGCCCTCGATCGGCGGCGTCCTCGTGATGGGGCACCGCGGCACCGGCAAGTCGACAGCCGTGCGCGCACTCGCCGAACTACTCCCGCCCCTCGCGCGCGTCGCCGGCTGCCCCTTCAACTGCGACCCCGAAGCCCCGGACGATCTCTGCGACGACTGCCGCGCGAAGCTCGGCGCGCGCGGGAAACTTCCGCGCGAGAAGGCGCGCGTCCCCGTAGTCGATCTCCCGCTCAACGCGACGGAGGATCGCGTCTGCGGCTCGCTCGACCTCGGGCGCGCTCTCGGCGCGGGCGTGAGGAAGTTCGAGCCCGGCTTGCTCGCGCGCGCGCACCGCGGCTTCCTCTACATCGACGAAGTGAACCTGCTGGAAGATCACCTCGTCGATCTCCTGCTCGACGTGGCGGCGACGGGTCGCAACAAGGTCGAGCGCGAGGGCGTCTCTGCCGAGCACGCCGCGCGCTTCGTCCTCGTCGGCTCGGGCAACCCGGAGGAGGGCGAGCTGCGCCCGCAACTGCTCGACCGCTTCGGTCTCTGCGCCGAAGTCCGCACGCCCGACTCGGCGGGCCAGCGCGCCGAGGTCGTCACCCGGCGCGAGGCGTTCGACCGCGATCCCGCCGCGTTCGCGCGCGAAGCGAGCGACGAACAGGATCGACTGCGGCGCAGGCTCGTGCGCGCGCGACGAGCGGCGGCGGGGGTGCGCGTGCCGCCCGCGCTCGTGCGCTCCATCGCAGAGCTGTGCGCGCGGCTCGGCGTTGACGGTCACCGCGGCGAGTTGACCATCGCGCGCGCGTCGCGCGCGCTCGCGGCGTTCGAGGGGCGCAAGGTGGCGACCGACGCGGACGCGCGCCGCGTCGCCGCGATGGCATTGCGCCACCGTCTGCGCCGCGACCCGTTCGAGGACGCGGGCGGGGGCGGGCAGATCGAGTCGGTCGCGGACGAGGTTCTCGGCGCGCGCGACGCCGAAGACTTCGGCGGCACTGACTTGTCACGATCCCTACGAAACCGCGTCGCGGATCAACAGGGGAGATTGGAAGAGCAAGAGCGCGGCGCACGGGGCGCGTCTGAAAAAAATGGCAATGCTGATTCCCAAACGTCTCACCCCGACGCCGAGCGCGCCAGGCATGAAGCAGGCACGAAAAATCACCACGCGCCTCCCGCGAAGTTTGATTATTCACAGGAGACGCCAAACCGCGCGCGCTTGCGAGGTCTGAAAAAAAACGACGCGCGAGCCGCATCACGCACTCGCGCTCGCTCGTCGCACTCGCAAGCCGGCGTGCGGGGACGTTTTTACGGCGCGACGAAACGCGACGGCGACGACGCGCACGCGGTCGCCTTCCGCGCGACACTGCTCGCGGCGGCTGAGAGGCGCGGGCGCGAAGGATCGGCAACGGACGTTGAGCATGCCGAAACGTCAGACGATGTCATCACCTCGCAAGACCTGCGGTACAAACTCTACAGCCGGAAGCGCGGCACGCTCTTCATCTTCGCCGTCGACGCCTCGGGGAGCATGGCTGTCAACCGCATCCGACAGGCGAAGGGCGCGCTGGGGAAACTCCTGCGCCGCTCTTACGTAGAACGCGACCGCGTCGCGCTCGTCAGCTTCCGCGAGAGCCGGGGCGAAGTGATGCTGCGCCCGTCGCGCTCGCCCGCGCTGGCGAAACGCGCGCGCGCACACGAGATCGCCTCGCGCGCCCGCCGCGAAGGCGCGGTGCGGATCTCCCTGCTCGTCTTCACAGACGGGCGCGCCAACGTCCCGCTCCGCGCGACGGAAGGCGAGCGCGGCGCGCAACTACGGCTCCGCCTCGACGAAGAGATCGCGCGACTCGGCGCCGCGCTCCGGCGCGAGGGCGTCGATTCGACGGTCGTGGATACGCGCTCTCGCTTCGGCGGCGGCGAGGAGGGCAGGGCACTGGCTCGCACGCTCGGCGGGAGCTACACGCGTCTGCCCGCCGGTGTCGAGCCCGCCGCCTCGCACTGAGTGCGCGCCGGCGCGCGCGCAACGAAAGTTTACAAACGGCTGACGCCGCGCCTATCTTATCCGCGAGCCGAACACCGATCCGTCTCCGCCCCGACCAGCCGCATGACTCAGGACGAACGCCAGCCGTTGACGAGCGAAGAGCGCGACCGCCGCGTGCTCGATCTCTGCGAGCGCGTCTCCGAGATCGAGCAGCGACTTATCCCGACGGGGCTGCACGTCTTCGGTCGCCCGTCGGGCGAGCGTGAGTGCGCAGACCTCCTGCGGATGGTCGCCTCCTTCGACCGCCCCGACGACGGCGTCCGCGCGCTGCCCACACTGATCGAGGAAGGTCTCACGCGCCCACGAGCAAACTTTTCTCCAGACTCCGTGGCGGGCGGCGGCGCGTCAGCCGAAGAGACGCTGCGTGCGCGCGAGCTGATCGACGCTACCTTGCGCGAGTCGATCGCGATCTTCCTGCGCGAGGGCACGGGGGCCGCGCTCCGTTGGCTCGGAGCGAACGCTGGCGTGGCTTCAGACGATTCGCGTCCGGCCTTCGAGCTGCTCTCTGAGGTTCACGCGCAGTTGCAGACGAACGGCG
>JAIVJC010000193.1:0-14940 GCA_020200235.1 Acidobacteriota bacterium
GCCCTCACGCGCAGGCGGATGGGGAAGAAGACCGGCGACACCCCAGACGTGTTGCCGCCCGTGTTGCGGCTCGCGCCCGTATCGGCGCTCTGCGGCGGCGACTGGCGCGAAGGTGTCGGCGCGGGTCGCGGGTCGGCCGGCGTGGGCTGAGTGTTCGTAGTGTCGTAGACGGCGGAGTTGTCATCCGTCTGCTGGGTGCCGGCGTTCGCGGCGGCGGCGTTGTCGAACTCGATGGACTCCACGTCCTCCGCGTAGATCGTGATGCGGCTGCGGCGACCGCGCGCGCCGCCGATGAGCACGGTGAACTGCTGATCCTTGTAGCCGATGATCTGACCGCGTATGACCGAGCCGTCGCGCAGGCGGAGCGTGTCGGCGAGGGCGAGCGCGCCCGAAGAGGCGACGAGCGCGAGCGAGAAGGCGAGTGCGACGAACTTCCTGAGCTTCATGGTACCTCCGCGGGAGAGCATTACGACTAGCCGACGTTTACCAGACGGCGCGGCGCTTGGCAAGCGGGAGAGTGATCGCGCAGGGAAGATGAGGCGAAGCGCGCGCGACGTTGTCCGCATTCGTCGGCGCTCGCCCGCGCCGCGATCTTCGGGCGCGGCGATCATTCCTTCGCGCCCGGCGCGAAGTAGCCGGGGCGCGTCGCGGCCGTGCGCGCGCCGTCGCCGCCCGAGACGGTGACGCGCACCGACCGGAAGCGACCGTCGCGCGCGCGGTTCGTGGGCGTGTAGCCGACGACGTACTGCGTGCGCAGGTCGCGCGCGATCTCCCGCGCGACCGCCGGCAGCTCGGCGAACGACGTGGGGAAGAAGGCGCGACCGCCCGTCGCGTCGGCGACGCGCGCGAGCAGGGAGCGCGCCTGTTCGCGCCGGCGCGCGCCGGCGCGCTCGCCCGTGCCGCCCATTTCGAGGAAGCCGACCGCGTAGACCTGCACGCCCTCGGCTGCGAGGCGCGCGAGTAGCTCGTCCTCCTTGTAGCGGCTCGCGCGGTCGACGCCGTCGGTCAACACGATCAGCGCGCGCCGCCGCAAGGCGCGCGGCGCCGTCTTGATCGCCCCCGGCGCGCGGCTCGAAGCGCGCGAGGAAGAACTCGTCGCCCGCGCGGCTGCCCTCGACGATGGTCTTCGCCGCGCCGATCATCTCGCCGACGTGCGCGCGCAGGCTCCGCGTGTTGCCGAAGACGAGCCCGTAGTTGATCGGCACTTCCTCGCGCGAGAAGAATTTGATCTCCTGCTCGACGCCGTCCTCGAAGACGCGGAACTGTTCGCGCCGCGCGTCCGTCACGGGGGGCGCGCGCGCGTCCGCCACGCGGACGTGGAGATCGACGAGGTCGGTTTCGACGACGAGAGCCTCGTCCGGCTCGGCGACCACGCGCGGCGTCTCCGCCGCGCGGCGCGGGCTCTGTGCGGGCGCGCGCGACCACGCGAGGGCTGTCGCGAGGAGTGCGCAGGCGGCGGCGAGTCGTGTGGCGAGGCGCATCACGTGTCCGGGTCGTGCGGTGCGGAAAGGGGGGAGTGCCGCAGGAATTTCGTCCGCCGCGCAAATTAACACGGTCCCCGCGCCGCGTAAAAGAATAAGAAGTCGTCCGGGAAGGCAGCCGGCCGCCGCCCCGTGCGCGCGAAAAAGAATTAGTGGCACGAACGGCTGAGAATTAAATTATCATTCGGCATGACTCCGCGCACGAATCTGCAAGAGCTGTTCGGCGGCATCGACATCTACCTGTTCGATCAGCTCCTGAAGGGGCGGCTCGATCCGCGGATGCGCCTGCTCGACGCGGGCTGCGGCGGCGGGCGCAACCTCGTCTACTTTTTGAGGGAGGGCTACGACGTGTGCGCCGTCGATCAGTCGGCGGAGGCGGTCGCGCGTGTGCGCGCGCTCGCCTCGGCGCTCGCCCCGCGCCTGCCCGCGGATAACTTCCGCGTCGAGCCGGTCGAAGCGATGTCTTTCGGCGACGCGAGTTTCGATCTCGTGGTCTCGAGCGCGGTGCTCCACTTCGCGAGAGACGAAGCTCACTGGCGCGCGATGGTGGGCGGGATGTGGAGGGCGCTCAAGCCGGGCGGAACCTTCTTCGCGCGCCTGGCGTCGAGCATCGGCATCGAGGCGGAGGCGGAGCCGATCGGGGGGAGGCGGTATCGACTCCCGGACGGGAGCGACCGCTTCCTGGTGGACGAGCGGGTGCTGGCGGAGGCGACGGAGTCTCTCGGCGGCGAATGGCTCGAACCGCTCAAGACCGTGGTCGTGCAGCACGCGCGCTCGATGTCGACGTGGTGCCTGCGGAAAACGTAAGGCGCCTCAGCGCCCCTCGACCGCGACTGACGTCACGCGCTTTCTCCGCGAAGATCACAGTGGCGGGCGGAGGATGCATCCTCTCGTAGCCGTCGCGGAAGTAGCGCTGGTACAACTCCCTGCTGCCGAGCTTCGAGCTGTAATCCTTCGTCGCCTTCCGGTAGGCGCTGGAGTCGCGGTAGTCGGAAGTCCTGCCGCGCTTGCGATCCTTGCGCCCCTCCTTGATGCCCTCGTTGTAGCCCGCGTTGAGCGCGGTCTGGCGGAGCTGGAAGGAGCCGCCGTAGTTGCCGTAGCGATCCCACCTGCGGCCGCGCCGCTCCTCGCGCCTGTCCTCGCGCCGCTCCTGCCTGTCCTCGCGCCGCTCGCGCCGATCCTGTGCGAGAGAGAGTGCGGGGAGAGCCAGCGCGCCGATCATCGCCAGCAGCAACGCGCCCGACAGCAATCCCCGACCTTTGTTGTTCATCATCTCGATTCCCTCCGCCAGCCTCTGCGAAACTGTTCGTGATTCCGCGCGCCAGCATATACTAGACCCGACTAACGATGCACATCCTTTCCATCGAAACCGTCGGCAAGAATTACGGGCCGCAACCACTCTTCGAGGACGTGAGCCTCGGTCTCGACTCGACCGACCGCGTCGGCGTCGTCGGCGCGAACGGATCGGGGAAGACTACTTTCCTGCGCCTCATCGCCGGCGACGAGAAGCCGGACGCGGGGCGCATCGTCTTCGCCGAGGGCGTGACGATCGGCCACCTGCCGCAGAACCCGCCTTTCGATCTCGCGAGCACCGTCCTCGACACGGTGTTTGCCGCGAGCGACGCGCGCACGAAGTTGATCCTCGACTACGAGCGCGCCTGTCAGGAGCTGGCTGCACACGGCGGCGACGATCCTCGGCTCGCGGAGCGCGTGTCCGAGCTGGCGCACAGGCTCGAAGCGTCGGGCGCGTGGGAGACGGAGACCAACGCGAAGGCTGTCCTGAGCCGCCTCGGCATCCACGACACCGCCGCGAAGATGGGCACTCTCTCCGGCGGGCAGCGCAAGCGCGTCGCGCTGGCGCACGCGCTCATCGAGAGCCCCGACCTGCTCATCCTCGACGAGCCGACCAACCACCTCGACGCCGAGACCATCACGTGGCTCGAAGCGCACCTCGCGCGCTACCGCGGCGCGCTCCTCCTCGTCACGCACGACCGCTACTTCCTCGACCGCGTCACCACGCGCATCCTCGAAATAGATCGCGGCGCGATCCAAAGGTTCGACGGCAACTACGCTTACTACCTCGAGAAGAAGGAGGAGCAGGAGACGGCGCGCGCCTCCGAGGGGCAGAAGCGCGAGATGCTGATCCGCAGGGAGCTGGCGTGGCTGCGTCGCGGCGCGAAGGCGCGCACGCGCAAGTCGAAGGCGCGCATCGACCGCGCGGAGAGCCTGATGGCTCAGCCGAAAGAAGTGGCGCGCGCGGAACTCGACATCTCCGTCACGTCGAGCCGCATCGGCAAGAAAGTCTTGGAGCTGAAAGATGTTTCCAAGTCTTACGGCGGGCGCGCGCTGCTCTCGGGCTTCAGCCACATCCTCAAGCCCGGCGACCGCATCGGCGTCATCGGTCCGAACGGCGCGGGCAAGACGACGCTTTTGGAGATCATCACGTCGAGGGTCGCGCCCGACGCCGGATCAGTCGAGGTGGGGAAGACGGTTCGCTTCGGCTACTACGATCAGGAGAACCGCGCGCTCGACGAGGGGGCGCGCGTCATCGACTACGTCCGCGAAGTCGCCGAGCGGATCGAGACGGCGGACGGCGCGGTCGTCACGGCGGGCCAGATGCTCGAAAAGTTTCTCTTCACGGGGGCGATGCAGTACGCGCCCGTCTCGAAGCTCTCGGGCGGCGAGCGGCGCAGGCTCTACCTGCTGCGCGTCCTGATGGGCGCGCCCAACGTCCTCCTGCTGGACGAGCCGACCAACGATCTCGACATCCCGACCCTGGTCACGCTCGAAGACTACCTCGACAATTTCAACGGCGCGGTCGTCGTCGTCAGCCACGACCGGTATTTTCTCGACCGCACGGTCGAGCACATCCTCCGCTTCGAGGGCGGGGGGCGCGTGCGCGAGTACCCCGGAAACTATTCGGCGTTCCTCGAAGCGCGGCAGAGGGAAGAGAAGGAGTCGGTCGCAGCCCGGCAGGCGACCGACTCCCCGCGCCCGCGCAAGGGCGAGCGGGCGGCGGACGCTCCCGTGAAGCGCAAGCTCTCTTTTAAAGAGGAGAAGGAGTTGAGGGGGCTGGAGGCGCGCATCGCGGAGGCGGAGCGGCGGCAGCGCGAGATCGAAACCGACCTGGCGAACAACGCGAGCGACGCGCGCCTCGTGCACCAACTCTACGAGGAGCGCGGG
Source organism: Acidobacteriota bacterium (assembly GCA_020200235.1). Lineage (GTDB taxonomy): Bacteria > Acidobacteriota > Blastocatellia > Pyrinomonadales > Pyrinomonadaceae > JAIVGV01. Next base: position 4,665 of record JAIVJC010000193.1, read on the forward strand.
GCGCTCGCCGAACAGCTCGCGCGCGACCTCGACCGCTGGGCGACGCTGGCTGAACTCGCTTGAACCTTTTTAGATGTGTGTATGTCTGGCGACACTCACCGCAGAGGCGCGGCGCTCCCAAGTTAGAAACAATCCGGGCTTCGCCCGTCGCACGATCAGCTCATGGTCTCAAGACTCTGGCACATGAACGCCGACTTCGAGACCGAGCTGTACTCGCGTGCCGCCCGTTACCGCCGCCGCCCTTTCTTCGACGCCCTCAACGAACGGCTCACGCCCCACCTGCTGTGGCTCGCGCGCCCCGGCGACGCGCTGCTCGCGCCTGAGCCCTGGAGCGCGACTCTTCGCGAAGAGGCGCGGCGCCGCGGCGTGGAGTTGTGCTCGCCGACCGACGCGGGCGATCAGAGAGCGCGGGTCTTCACGCCGTGGGGGTGGACGCCGGGCGCGGTCGCCCTGGGCGAGCGAGCCGGGGCGATTGTCAGACCCGTCCCGTTCGACGTGGTGGCGCGCGTCAACTCGAAACTCTGGAGCCACGCGCTCGAAGTGGAGCTGGGGGTAGCGCTGCCGAGCGCGGCGACCGCCGCGGACTTCGACGCGCTGCGCGAGGCGGTCGCGCGGGCGTGTCCGCGCGCGAATGATAAGTGGGTCATCAAGAGCCCGCGGGGGTTCGCCTCGCGGGACCGCGTGTTGGGCAGGGGCTCGACGTTGGAGGGCGCGCCCGCCGTGTGGGCTCGACGCCGTCTGGAAAAAGGCGAGACCCTCATCTTCCAGCCGTGGCTCGAAGTGAAACGCGAGTACGGGGTCGTGATGGAAATCTCGCCGGGCGGGGCTTTGGAGATACACGGCGTCAGCGACTTGCAGACCAACGGCGCGGGCGCCGCCACCGGCTACCTCCTCGGTCGCCCGCCGGCCGCGCGCCGCGCCGAAGAATTAGGACGGATCGCGCGCGCGGTCGGCGAGCGCCTCTTCGCAGAGGGCTACCACGGCGCGGTCGGCATCGACGCCCTCGAACACGCGGGCGGCTTGCACCCGCTCCTCGAAGTCAACGCGCGCTACACCACCGGCTTCATCGCCCTCGCCGTCGAGCGCGCGCTCAAACCAGCGACGCCGATCTTCTGGAGCACGAAGTAACGAATAGGACGGGTCCCGAGGACGCGCCGCGTAATAATTTTCGGGCGCGGAAGATTTTGTTGACGCCGGGCTCCCGCGTATTTATTCGGTGAAGGGCGCGCGCTTTGCTGTTACCATGCGACGCCCACGCACTTTAATCGAATGGATTGATGGGGTCGCGCGGGTGTAACTGATCCTCCCCCGAATCTCCCGGCGCCACGCTGAATGATGCGAGAGAGACTACACTTGCCGGTGCTGTCGGTCGTCGGTTGCGGGCTGCTGCTGAGCTACCCTTGCTGGCGCTACGGGATGTCCGCCAACGGCGACGCCGTCTTCCACTCGATGTGGTACACGAACTTCGCGCGGCAGTTCTTCGCGGGCGAGCTGTACCCGCGCTGGCTCGTGGACATGAACGCCGGGCTCGGCAGCCCCGTCTTCTTCTTCTACGCGCCGCTGCCCTACTACGCCACGCTCATCTTCTCGCCGCTCCTGCCCGACGATCCATACGGGCTCTCGCAACTCGGCGCTTCCAGCGCGCTCGCGCTCACGGCTTCGGGGCTCGCCGCCTACCTCTGGCTCAGAAGTTTCAACGGCGCGTGGGCGGCGGCGCTCGGCGCCATCTTCTACATCTCAGCGCCCTACCACCTGCGGATCGATCTCTACACGCGCAACGCCTTCGCCGAGTCGTGGGCTTTCGTGTGGATGCCCTTGACGCTCTACTTCGTCGCGCGGGCGCGTCACAACAGTCGCGTCGCGCTCTGCGGGATCAGTGTGAGTTACGCCGCGCTCGCCATGACGCACCTGCCGGGCGTCGTCGTCTTCTCCGCCGTCCCGCCCGCGTACTCGCTCTGGCGCGCGGGCGAAGGCGCGAGGCGAGGCGCCGCGCTGACGACGCTCGGCGGGATGCTCCTCGGCGTCGGCCTGGCAGCCGTCTACCTGCTGCCCGCGATGACCATGCAGGGGGCGATCTCGGTCGCGGATTTCACCGCCTCGGCTTACCACGAGCGTTGGCTGCGCTTCCAGCCGTTCGCCGTCGGCGATCTCGACTCGCAGCTCTTCTGGGCGTCCGCGCTGATGATCGCGCTCGCCGTCTTTTCCTTCGCCGCGGGTCGCCGCAACGCCTCCGAGCGCGACGGGCGCGAGCTTTCGTTCTGGCTGGCGGTCGCTCTCGCCTGCGTGCTGATGATGCTGCCGCCGAGCAGACCCGTCTGGCAGGTCTTCAAGACGCTGCAATCGATCCAGTTCCCGTGGCGCTTCGGCACAGTCCTGTGCCTCGCCGCCTCCGCGCTCGTCGCGGCGGGGCTCGCGTCCGCCCGCAGACCCCGCGGCGTCTTGAGCTCGATCTGCGCCGCCGCCGCTTGTGCTTCGTTGCTGGCGTTCTTCTCGTTCGCCGCGTACACAGTCCGGGACGCGCGCCCCGACAGCGCGGCGTACGTCCCGCACGAGGTCTTCCTTAAGCGCGTCGCCGAGCGGCGCGACGCGACGGAGTACCGCCCGTCCACGGCAGCCTCCATCCAGGAGGAAGCTTTCGGGCAGTTGCTCGCACGCGTCTGCAAGTCCGGCGCGCGCACGGAACGCGCGTGCGTCGTCGGCGGCGCGGGCGCCGTCAGGATCACCGACTGGCGACCGAGGGAAGTTGCCCTCGACGTTGAGAGCGCCGGCGGCGTCTCACTGAACGTCAGCCAGTTCTATTATCCGGGTTGGGTTGCGGCTGTTGACGAGAGACCTTACGCGCTGACGCCCTCCGAGCCGGACGGGTTGTTGCATCTGAATCTACCCGCCGGGACTCACTACGTCCGCTTGCGCCTGAGCCAGGGCTGGCAGGAGATCACGGGGAAGTTGACGAGTGTCGTCGCCTTGCTCTTACTGCTAGTCTGCCTCTTCGTTCCACTCCGTCTCGAAAAAGAGGCGCGCGATTAACCGTTTGACGGCGCGCGCGCGCGTGTCTAAATTCACGAACGCCTTGTCAGAACCGCCTGCGGTAGCGGGCGGGTGAGGGAATTGCGGAATGCGGAATGTGGAATGCGGATTAGAAGAGGAGCTTAACTGCTCTCCAATCCGCATTCCGCATTCCGCAATTCCCTCTAAAATGGCGATGCCCGCCCGCTTGCAGCAGGCGGTTCCGACTTGTCCGCTCGCACGACGGCAGCGGTTTGTTTATTCATGCCGAACTTCGTAGCCAGCTCAGGCGTCAAGTCGTCTATCAGCACGGCGCTCGCCCGCGCGCGTGGTTTGATCGGCAAGCCACTGCTGCGTGAGCCGCTCATCTTCCTCGCGTTCGTCTTGCTGACCGCCGCGATGAGCTGGCCCTGGGTCTGCCACCTGCGCGACGCCGTGCACGACGTGGGCGATCCCTACACCATCGCCTACAATCTCTGGTGGGACTACCACCAGACCTTCCGCGATCCGCTCCGCCTCTTCGACGCCACCATCTTCTACCCGTACCGCGACACGCTCGCCTTCTCCGAGAACGACTACGGCATCGCGCTGCTCTTCTTCCCGCTCTTCGCCGCAGGCGCCGCGCCCCTCACAGTCCACAGCGTCGCCACCTTCTGCGCCTTCGTGCTGTCGGGCTACGGAGCCTTCCGTCTGGCGCGGGCACTGACCGGCAGCTACGCGGCCGCCTGGGTGGCGGGCATCGTCTTCGCCTTCATCCCTTATCGCTTCCACCGGCTGCCGCACCTGCATTACATCTTCGCGGGGTGGATTCCGCTCACCTTCGAGGCGCTGGTGCTCTACGCGCGGCGGCAGAGCTGGCGCCGCGCCGCGTGGCTCGCCGCCGCGTTTTTGATGAACGCGCTGACCTGCATCACGTGGTTCATCCTGACGCTCGTCCCGCTCGCGCTCGCCGCCGCTTTCCTCGCGGCTCATTACCGCGCGTGGCGCTCTCCGCGCTTCTACCTGCGCGCCGCCGCCGCGCTGAGCCTGACGCTCCCCGTCCTCGCCTTCTTCCTCCTGCCGTACCAGCGCGTGGCGACCCTCCACGGCTTCGTGCGCAGCCCGGAGGAGATGCGCATCTTCTCCGCCAAGCCGATCCACTGGCTCGTCGTCGGCGAGTTCAACAGGCTGTGGCAGGGTCTCGGCGCCGCGTTCGCTTCGACGGAGTTGTCTTCGCCGGGTTTCAGCTGCTCAGGTCGTCGCACCCTGCGCGCGCGTTCGCCTTCGCGCTCGTCGTCCTTGTCGTGCGCGTCGCCGTCGCGCGCCCGCAGATTTATTACGCAGTGAAGGCGCGTCTGAAAGGGGCGCGCGGACGGGACGCCGGGCGCACGGACGCGGGCGTGCTCTCAGCGATCCTGATCGCCTGCGGTTTCGCGGGCTCGTCAGGACCGAACTTCATCTTCTACAGTTGGGTGTTGGATCACCTCTGGATTTTCAAGAGTCAGCGCGTGCCCGCGCACTGGGCGATGCTCTGCTACCTCGGGCTGGCGATAGGCGCGGGGCTCGGCGCGACCCGGATCGTCGGGCTGGCTCGTGGTCGGCGCGCCGGAGCGCGGGGCGCATTAATTTACGCCGTGCTGCTCTGCGCGATCCTGTTCGAGCAGCGGGTCGCGCCGCTCTCCTTCGTGCGCGGCAGGGCTGAGCCGGACGAGCTTTCGCTCCGCCTGCGGCAGACGCCGATGCGCGGCGGGCTGGTCGAGCTGCCGATCAAGGCCGGCAACGAAAGCGTCTTCTATTACGTGCTCCGCGCCGCGGATCACGGGCGGCCGCTCATCACCGCCGCGTCGAGCTTCTCCCCGCCGCTGTCGCAGGAGATCATCGAGCTGTGGCAACAGCGACCCATCCCCGACCGTTTCTTCGAGTTGCTCGAAGCGATCCCGGCTTCATACCTGGTGGTGCACTACGGGTATCTCGCGGCGGACGACGCGCGTGAGGTGGACGCGATGTTGAGGCGCGGGACGAAGGCGGGTCGACTGCGTTTCATCAACGGCTACGAGGCTTTCCGCCGCGCCGATCTCTACGCCGTCGTCAAGACGGAGCCGCAGGCGCGCACCGAAGAGGGCGCCACGCTGCCCCTCGCCGGGGTCGATCAGCGGGAGATGGCGTTCGAATTCTCCACGCTGCCGCGCGCCTACCGCGAGACCGGATTCTTCGTCTACCGACTTTACAAAGCCGCCCTCGGGCGCGCGCCGACCTTCGCCGAGTTCGAGGCTGACGACAAAGCGCTCGGCGCCGCGGTGCGCCCCGACGAGCCGGGTTGGGTGGAGCGTCTGAAGTCGCAGTCGCCCCCGTTCGTTAAAGGTTGGATCGCGCGCCAGCCTTTCAGTCAGGTCTATGACCGACTGACGCCGCGGCAGATGCTCGCGCGGCTGGCGGCGAACACGGGCGGGGCGCACGTCGATATCCCGGCGGGCGCGTCAGCAGACGCCGACGCTGTTCGCGTCGAGGATGCGCGCGCCGCGCTGCTCCTGAGCGCGGTCGAGGACAAAGGTTTCATCGAACGCGAGTTCAACGCGGCGTTCGTCGCGCTGCACTACTTCGGGCTGCTCCGGCGCGGTCCGGATCAGCCCGGCTTCGGCATGTGGGTCGCCAGTCTCGACAAGTCCGGAAACTATTACCTGATCAGCCAAGCCTTCGGCACCTCGCTCGAAGCCCGCGCGCGGCGCGACGCCCCTGAGCGTTGACGCGGACGCGAGGTATGACGGCGTCATGCGTTAAGTAAATGATCGCACACACGCGCCGCAAATTCCCGTTGACAGCGGCGCGGATACCCGATAGATTCTCCCCGCTTTCACGGCTTCACACAGGGTTGATAGTTCTTCCGGTTGCATTCACCCAAGCTCGCGGGAACTTCGCTTCCGTAAGCCTCACGCCAACGACTAACAGGATATTCGTGATGCGGCTCGCAAAGCTGCGATACATATTCACACCCGCGGCTGATCCGTCAGCCTGGGGGCGGGGGTGTGCCGGCGCCGGCGCGCCCCGCTGACTTTTTTTATCCCTCCCAGACTCCACGTCACCGGCAAGCGGGCGTTAAGGTGCGGCGCGACCGGCGGGCGCGATCTGCAAATCGAAGAGCTGCCCCTTCGCGCCCTCCCATGTAAGGAGAAAAGATGATGCGCTTCTCTCGACAGACCGTCCGGGCGATCATGCTCGTCAGCCTCGCCTGCGTGGGGACTCAGTGCTCGCAGGCCCCGCCGCCGCCCCCCGCCAACACGGGCGCGACCCCGGCGGCGGGCGCGGCGACCGCTTCGCCCGCGGCGCAGGGTCCGCTCGGCAGCACGCTCCCAGGCGACGCGGACTTCAGCGACAACCCGCAAACCCTGCAGGCGCTCCAACACGACTTCGACGTCTTCTCGTGGCAGTCCTTCGTCGCCCTGAACTGGACGGCGCTCGCCGACGGCTCAGCCGATCCGCAAAAAGTCATCGGCGCCGACGGCGACAACCGCACCGTGTGGGACAGCTACAAAGAGCCTTACGAAGTGTTCCTCCCGGACGGCTCACAGCCGCCCCCCTGGGGGCAGCAGGAACTGCCCGCGCAGTGTCGCAACATCGGGCCCGCCGACGGCAAGCTGATCCAGATGACGCAGAAGGTCTCGGACGACGTGCTCGACGTTGCCGGTCAGCCCTTCGGCACCGGGCCGCTCGTCGATCAGCAGAACGGCCGCTACGTCCGCTACGAGATTCGGATCAACCGCGACACCTACGACTACATCGTGCAGAACACGCTCTTCAACAAGGAAGGGCAGCAGGCGTTCACCAAGCTGGTCCAGTTCCCGTCGGGCTCGAGCGCGACGGCGCAGAACCCGAAGCCGCCCGTGGGGGCGCTCGTCATCAAAGCCGCGTGGAAGGTCGTCGACCCGGCGCAGGGCGACGTCCCCGGCCGCTTCCACAAGGTGCAGGCTTACGTCTACACGCGCGCTTCGGACAACCCGCCGACGCAGCCTTCGTGCGAGCTGAAGACGATGGGCTTGGTCGGCTTCCACATCGCGCACAAGACCGCGTCCGCGCCGCAGTGGGTCTGGTCGACGTTCGAGCAGGTGGACAACGTCCGCGTCGGTCACGACGCGCCGCCGGGCACGAAGGCGAACTTCCACGATCCGTCTTCGAAGTACCCGGCAAACACGCCGCCGCCCCGCCCTTGGAACCCGAACGTCGTGCTCCCGCCCGACAAGCGCAGCCAGGTCACGCGCGTGATCCCGATCGACGACGCCACCAACGCCCTGAACGCGCAGTGGCAGGGGTGGCTGCGCGCCGTCAACAAGGATTCGGTCTGGCAGTACTACGAGCTCGTCAGCACGCAGTGGCCCACGCAGCCGAAGAACTCGCCGACGGGACCCAAGGCGGCGGGCGAGCCGGCGCCCGTCTTCCTCGCCAACGCGACGCTCGAAACCTACATCCAGGGCAAGACGCCGAACGTCTCTTCGAGCTGCATCATGTGCCACAACAACGCGACGACCACCAACAGCAAGTTCTCCGACTTCACCTACCTGCTGGAGCGCGCTCACAAGAAAGGGGGCGACAACCGATGAGCAGCAATCAAGACCTGACCGACTTCGTCGGGCTCTCGGCGATCCTGACGGGCTTCGGCGCCGACGATCTCAACCCGCAGTTCAGCCCGGCGCCCGTCGCGGTCGAGTACCTCCAGACGTTGCAGTCGAAGGTGGACGCGGCGCTCGTCAGCCGAATGCTCTCGACCTACCAGACGATCTCCGGGCTGCCGCCCGCCGAGCAGCCCGCCGCGGTGCAGTCGCAGATTCTCGCAGACCCGCAGCTCGGACCCGTCGCGCGCAACGTCATACGGATGTGGTACCTGTCGATCTGGTACACGGACTACAGCGATCCGAACAACCCGGTGACGGGCTTTTCCGACGGGACCGTTGTTTCGTCGAACGCTTACACCAAGGGGCTCGCGTGGGACGCCGCGCAGGCGCACCCGATGGGCTACAGCGAGATGCACTACGGCTACTGGGCGACCGAGCCGCCACCCCTCGATTCGCCGGACGACAACTCTTGATGAACGGAGCGCCGGGCATGACTGAACAGACGAACTACGACGTGATCATCGTGGGCGCCGGCATCGCCGGCGGACTCGCCGCGTACAAACTGGCGCAGGCCGGCAAGCGCGTGCTCGTCCTCGACGGCGGACCCGGCATCCCGCCCAACCGCGGCGAGTACATGGAGAAGTTCTACCTCGAGATGGCGAAGACGCCGGAGTCGCCCTACCCGCCCGACACGGGCGACGAAGCCAACTCCCGCCCGCGCATCATGGACCTCATCTCCTGGAAGACCCGCCCGCCCACCGGCTATCTGATTCAGGAAGGACCGCTGCCCTTCAGCAGCACCTACGAGCGCGTCGCCGGCGGGACGACGTGGCACTGGCTGGGCACGTCCCTGCGCCTGCTGCCGAACGACTTTCACATCCAGACCGCCTACGGTCACGGCGTCGACTGGCCCTACGGCTACGACGATCTGCAGCCGTGGTACGGGCGCGCCGAGTGGGAGATCGGCGTCGCGGCCGAGGTCTCTCATCAGGAGTATCACGGGCTCACCTTCTGGGACCCGGACGATCCGGCGAAGCCCTACAGCTACCCGATGCCCGAGATTTTGCAGACCTATCAGGATCAGGTCGTCGCGCGCCTCATCGGCGATCTGACTCTGGAGGGGCAGCAGGTGAGTGTGAGCCCGACGCCGCAGGCGCGCAACTCCATCCCGTTCGATGACCGGAGGGTCTGCGCGGGCAACACCAACTGCATCCCCATCTGCCCCATCCAGGCGAAGTACGACGCCACGATCCACGTCGGCAAGGCGCAGAACCTTGGCGTCGAGGTCTGGTACAAAACGGTCGCCTACTCGCTCGGCGTGGACAACGAGACCGGGCTCGTCTCCGGCGTCAACTACAAGCAGTACGAAGACCCGAAGGGCGGCGTGACGAACACCGGCACCGTCAGCGCGCCGTTCTACATCATGGCGGCGCACGCCATCGAGACGCCGAAGATACTGCTCAACTCCAGGAGTAACGAGCTGCCGAACGGCGTCGCCAACCTGAGCGATCAGGTGGGCCGCAATTTGATGGATCACCCGACGCAGCTCAGTTGGGCGCTGATGCCGGAGCCCGTCTACCCTTACCGCGGACCGCTCGCGACTTCCGGCGTCGAGAGTCTGCGCGACGGCGACTTCCGCAAGGAGCACGCGCCCTTCCGCATGGAGATGGGCAACGAGGGCTGGAACTGGGCGACGAACGATCCGTGGGGCAGCGTCAACCAGTTCATCGGCGAGGGGCAGTTCGGCCCGGCGCTGAAGAACAATCTGAACGCGCTCCTCGTCAAGCAGTTCCGCTTCGGCTCGCTCGTCGAGCAGATGCCGCTCAGCACGAACCGCATCGTCCCTTCGACGCAGTACGCGGACGCGCTCGGCATCCCGCGCCCGGAGATCACCTACGACCTCGACCCCTACACGCGCGCCGGTTACGCCGCCGCGCGGCAGAACGCCAACGCGATCTTCGCGAAGATGGGCGCGACCGATCTCACCAAGCCCGATCCGACGAGCAGCCGCGTCTTCTACTACAACGACCAGCCCTACATCCTGAACGGGGCGGGGCACACGATGGGAACCTACCGCATGGGCGGCGACCGCAAACGGTTCGTGCTCGACGCCGATCAGCGCTCACACGATCACCCGAACCTGTTCATGGTCGGCAGCGGCGTCTTCCCGAGCGTCGGGACTTCCAACCCCACGCTGACCATCGCCGCGACGACGCTGAAGACCGTGGACAACATGATCAAGACCGTCCTGAAGTAAAAAGGTGCGGCGGACACTCTGGACGGGCGGGGCGCGACCACGTCCCCGCGAAGGAGCAAACGCATGTCGAAGACGCCGAAGAAAGATCAGGGCATGCCGCCCGTCCCGGCCGGCTTCCAGATGCCTTTTTATTACGCCTCGCTCGTCAACTGCGCCATGTACTTCCCGGTCGATCCCGGCGTCGTCAAGCCCTACCTTAAGGGCAAGCCGTTCAAGCCCGCGCTGTTCGGCGGGCAGGGGCTCGTCTATTTCAACTACCAGCTCTACACCGCACACTTCCCCGGCTTCATGTCGCTCGTCACCGAGATCGAGCTCAACATCGTGGGCTACCCCGCCGCCGCCGAGGGGCGCACGCCCGCCCTCTCCCTGCGCGAGTTCGTCGCGGGCGAAGATCAGACGAAGCTCTACGGCAACCTGCGCGTCCACGTCC
>JAIVJC010000193.1:14946-21920 GCA_020200235.1 Acidobacteriota bacterium
ATCAAGGCGGGCGTCGAGCTCTTCGGCGAGCCCAAGTTCCAGACGACCTTCAACGCAAATCTTCCCTCGCTCAACGACCCGACGGTCGAGACGTGGCAGTTCATCTGCAACGACCCCGCGTCGCCCGACCCGACGAAGGACGACGGCGGCTACATCTTCAAGGCTCACGCCGACGTGCGCGGGCTCGACGCCGCGGCGGGCAACGTCTCGCCGACGACCGAGTACGGCATCGTGGGCGGGCGCCTGATCGGCGCGCGCTGGAACATCCTCGAGCCGCACCGGACCTACTTCCTCGAAGGCCGTCAGGCGAAGCGCGTCGCCGTCTCCTACGGCACGAGCACGCACCGGATGAAGAAGGACATGCAGGCGCTCGTCGGCAAAGCCTCCTGCGCGGCGGTGCAGACCTTCGCCTCGAAGCCCTCCGCCGCCCAGAGCCGCGCCTACTACGCCGACGTTTAAAGCGGCGTCGGGTCGGCGCATGGATCGGTAAAAAAGTTAGCCCGGCTCGGTCTCACGGACAGACCGAGCCGGGCTAATACTTTTACCGCCGGGGCGACGGTTGGTGTTCGTGCCCCCGCGTTCTAATTCTTGCGCGGGCGCCCCTCGGGCATGTCGCGGACGATGGGCTGAACGACGTGACGCCTGGCTCTCGTCGCCGCGCGCTTCCTGGTCGGGTGACCGCTGAGGATGTTGGCGGCTTTGTCCGAAGCGTCGGTCGCCTCGTCCGAAGGCTGGACGCAGACGGGGGCGGTCGGGTTGGCGTCGCAGAAGTTCGTGATCGAGATGGAGAGTTGCAGGCTGAAGTCGGTGGAGAGCGGGTTGATCCCGGTCTCCTTCGCGCCGTTGGGGGCGAGGTAGTTGCCGAACGGCGTGGCGCAGTCGATGTCCTGGAACCACTTCATCCAGTAGTTGCTCCCGCGCTTCGGCGGGTTCGCCTGGAATGCCGGGCTCAGCATCGCGTAGCTCGGGAACTCCGCCGTCATGTGGCAGCTCATGCACGAGCTGATCGGGTTGTCGACGGGACCGTTGAGTCGCCCGTTCCAGCCGAGGTGCGTGGGCGGCAGCTCTGCGGGGTCGGTGTTGATGACGGTCTCCTTGAGCTGGGGGTTGATGTCGGTCTTGTCGGGCGGCGTGGTGAAGCTGATCTGCGTGTGGTTGTCGCCCCGGTTGTTCGTGTCGTTGCCCCACATCAGCCCGACGGGGACGAGGTTCTCCCACATGTCGGGGCGGTTCAACGCGCCGTTGTACTGGAAGGTGCCGAAGAGCCAGCCCGTCGGCGCGTCGGGGTCGTCGGTGCGCACGGCGATGTCCATCTGGATGAGCGCGACCTGCTTGATGACGCGCGGGTTGCTCGTCTCGGACGGGTTCTGCGGGTTGCACGGGGCCTTGTAGCAGGTGTCGACGTAGGCCTGCCACTCCTTCGGGTTGGCGAGGCTCGGCACCTGGTTGGGGGGCACGTCCACGAAGAGCAGTTTGAAGATGACCGTGCCGACGGGGAAGCCGTTCGGGCGGCTGCTCTTCGCCGGGTTGGGGTTCATGTGATCGGCCCAGACCTGACCGATGGTGTAGCCGCCGAGGTCGTTGAAGAAGCCGACGGCGACGGTCTGACCGTTGACGTAGGTCTGCGAGGAGGCGAGCTGCTGCTTCTGCACCTGCGCCTCCTTGGTGAGCCCGTGGATGCCTTCGCGCCCCTGTGGCCCGTAGTCCTGCCAGGGCATGTGGAACCACGCGCGCGTCTTGTTGTGCTCGACGCGGAAGTCCGTATCGGTGTTGCCCTCGAAGCAGTAGTCGCGCACCTTCATCATGTAGCCCTTCCAGTCGGCTTTGAACTTCGACGAGAGGAAGGGGGGCAGCGGTCCCGTCGGCTTCTGCGTCGGGTAGTTCTGGCTGAGCACGAAGAGCGGACCGCCGTAGATGCTCGACGGCGGGATGAACTGGGGGTTGGCGTTGGGGAACGGCGGCTGGGGTGGGAACGCTTGACGAGCGCTACGTCCTTCGGTTGGTGAGACATGGGGTTCTCCTTTGAGTGTGAGTGTTCGTTGTGCAACGCGGCGGTCCTGACCGCCGAAGCGCTTCGGCGGTCGGGACGCGCGAGTGGTAAGGGCAAGCAAGGCGCGAGGAGAAAAAAGCCGGGTTGATCTCGGGCGTCGTCGTGACTGATCGACTGAAGTTCGTGTGAGACGCGGCGCGCCCGTCGCCTAAGTCAAGCGGTCGGGCGGGTGCGTGTGCCACCTACTGTTGCTTCGCCCACACGTCGAGCGGGAGCCACGTGCCCGCCCCGTCGCAGCCCGCCGTACACACCTCGAATTTGTAGATGGGGTGAACCTCCCAGAGGGAGACGCGCTTCGGGTTGCCCTCGCCCGCGCCCTGACCCCCGCTGCAAGGGAAGTGGCTCGAATCGAAATAGAGTTGACCCGTGACGCGCACGGGCAATTTCGCGCGCGCCACTTTCTCGACGTTCGCGTGAGTCCAGGAGTCGGGGCGGTGGTGCGGGCTCATCTCGGCGACGACGCCGGCGCACTCGTCGGTCGCGTCCGCCGTCGAGACGAGCGAGATGTGTATGTCGTGGAAGAGGGGCTCGTCGGGGACGTTCTTGCCGCAGTTCACGCTCTCGCCGCCCTCCTGCCGCGCGACGAGCACGAAGGCGCGCAGGGTGACTAAACTGCCCTCGCCGAGCTTCTTCAGGGGCGCGCGGTTGGTGGTCGGTCCTTTCGGCTTCCCGCCCTTGCTCTCGTTGCCGAAGTTGATCGAGCCGTTCTTCTCCACCTTTGCCTGGAGGCTCGTCAGAGAGGCGATGGTCATGGTCTGCGGCGTTCCCGTGGCGCAGAAATTATTCTTGACGCTGTCCTGCACCCCCTCCGCGCCCGTGCCGGAACCCGCGAGCCCGCACTGCGTGTCGATCCCCAGGGCCGCCGCCGGGGCGGGGGCGGGGTAGCTCGGCTTCCGGCACGCGGGCTTCAAGGCGTCGACGACCCCGAAGGTCTTCGCCTTCGCGCTCACCGGCTTGGGCTTCGCCGCGCCCGGCGTCGTCGGGTTGAAGAAGAACGCGGACAGGAGAAAGACGAAAGCCGCGAGCCGCAACTGTTTGTTAAGCATCATCGACACTCCCTTCGATCTCGCTACGCTCTCCTCTTCGACTTCGAGCCCGTCTTCGACCGCGCCTGCGCGCCCGATCTCGACTTGTTCGACCTGACTGTCGCCTTCGGCTTCGCCGCACTCTTCTTCACAGCACTTTTGCCAGCGCTCTTCTTCGCGCCCTTCTTCACACCCTTCGTACTCGTCGCGCTCTTCACACCCTTCGTACTCGTCGCGCTCTTCTTCGTGCCCTGCCCGTCAGCCGCGGCAGTCGATTGGCGGTGTGCGTTCCACGCGGCGGTGCGTGAACGGATGTAGGCTTTATGAGGACGACGACGTGCTGGATGGCAGAGAGCTGATTACCGCCGGGCATAGGCGCGCCTCCAGAAGTTTCGACCGGTAGAAACTTGCTGTCGGGGCAGGGCGCTCGGGGCGCGCGCCGGTAAAAGGTATGCGCGACCTGCGAGCCGTCGCCCCGGACTAAGAGAGAAGCTCAGCCGGATGGCTCCACGCTCAGGGCTGGCGTGACCGCGCCAGCCGCTCCCCCATCGGATCGAGAACCGCGCTCAAGAAAGGCTGCCTTGGAGATGAAACGGGTAAAAGATTGACCTGGACATGTGGGCTGAGGTTAAAGAGCGTCAACGCCTGTGAGTTAAGACGCGCGGACTCTATCATACGGACACGGTCATTACAACGAAGAACTTTTCCCGTGCCGAAGCCCGCACCGATTCGCTCAGCGGCGGGTCTCGAAGGGCTCCGGGGCAAATCGCGCCAGTGCTACAGACGCAAAACAGCCAGCCCCGCGGCTGGCTGTAAGTTCTCGACTTGCTTGATGGAGCAGAGGAGGGTCGAACTCCTGGCCTCCGCATCGCGAACGGCGAAGTTGCCGCTTCGTAGAGTGAGAGGCTTTGCGCCCCTTCGTACCTACTTCTCCAGAGGGCTCCGCACGCCCCTCCCGCCGCGATTCAAGACGTGCGTATAGATCATCGTCGTCGAGATGTCCGCGTGCCCGAGCAGCTCCTGGATGGTGCGAATGTCATACCCGTCTTCCAACAGGTGCGTGGCGAAAGAGTGGCGTAGCGTGTGGCAACTCGCACGCTTCTCGACGCCCGCGTCCCGAACCGCCCGCTTGACGGCCTTCTGTAGCCTGTCTTCCGAGGCGTGATGCCGCCGCCGCGCTCCCGTGCGCGGATCGACCGAGAGCTTCGCGGCGGGGAAGACGTATTGCCACACCCACTCGCTGGCGGCCTTCGGGTACTTGCGCTCAAGCGCGAAAGGTAAATACACGCCCCCGCAGCCGAGCCGCACGTCCTCTTCGTGTTGCAGCTTGATTCTGGCCAGCTGGTGCCGGAGAGATTCGGCTAGCGGCTGCGGCAAGAGCGTGCGCCTGTCCTTCTCGCCTTTGCCGTCACGCACGATGATCTGGCGGTAGTCGAAATCGAGGTCTTTAACCCGCAGGCGCACACACTCCATCAGCCGCAGCCCCGCGCCGTAGAGCAAACTCGCCATCAGGCGATGTGTGCCAGACATGTGAGCCAGCACGCGTTTAACTTCTTCAGACGTCAGGACGACGGGAATGTGTCGCGGACGCTTGGCACGCTCCACGCCTTCGACGAGCGGCAAGTCGATGAGCAACACCTCACGGTAGAGGAACAGGAGCGCGGCGAGCGCGACGTTCTGCGTCGAGGCGGCGACGTTCCCCTCCGTGGCGAGGTGTGATAAATACTGCCTGATCTCATCGACGCCCATCTCTCTGGGGTGGCACTTGCGGTGGTAGAGGACGAAGCGGCGGATGACTTGGACGTAAGCCTCTTCGGTGCGGATGCTCTAGTGGCGCAGACGAATGGCCGAACGCACACTATCGAGCAGTGAGGGTTGGGACATGTCTGAGACCTCCACGTGAGGGGCGGAGTCGAGAGCGCGCGGGGATGATACTGCACGTGGCGGTAAAAGTCAGCCCCGAGCGGCATGAGACCGCCAGTGACGGTAATTGTCGGCTTTCGCGGTGTTAGACCACTACCGGCGGTCAAAGTCGGCTACAGTCCAAAAATACCGCCACCGACGGTCTAATGAGCGTTATGCCGCTTCTCGTCAGGTCAGTCGGAACTGTCCTCGCAATCGAATTTGGAATAGTGTGTGTGGCCGCAGAAGGAGGCACAAATGATTAAACGCATCAGCTCTACCGGCGTGAGGGTGACCGACCACGACAGGGCTTATGACTTCTACGTCAACAAGCTCGGCTTCGAAGTGCGCAGGGATGAGGTTATGGAAGGCGGATACTTCTGGCTGGAGGTAGCACCCTCTGGTGCCGACACCTCCCTCGCTGTGGGCCCGCCAACTTCCGAAGATTCCGGTGTGCCGCTCGGCGGCTTCGCTCACATCGTCTTCGATACCGACGACATCCAAGCCACGTATGAGGAGTTGTCGAGCAGGGGCGTGCGCTTTGTCGAAGAGCCTACTCAGAAACCTTGGGGCGGCGTGCAAGCGCAGTTTGTTGACCCGGATGGCAATATCTTTGTCTTGGTTGAGTAGATGGCTAACACATCAAGAGTTGTTTGGTTCTATTAGTGGGCGGCCTGACATCAAGTTTGAAGTGCAACACTGACTAAGACTCGTTATAGCATTCGAGCGGCGTCCTGAACCCCAGCCGCTTGCGCGGCCGCGTGTTGAGCCTGCGGGCTATCGCGTTACATTGGTGCTGGCTCAGCCCGGCCATGCTCACGCCCTTCGGAAGGTACTGGCGGATGAGCCCGTTGGCGTTCTCGTTGCTGCCGCGCTCCCACGAGTGGTACGGCCGCGCGAAGTAGAACCTCACGCCCGTGCGCCGCTCGATGCGCCCGTAGCCGTGGAACTCCGTCCCGTTGTCGGCCGTCACGGTCTCGAACCTCCCGTGGTGTTGACTGATGAGCCGGACGACTCTGTTGTTCAGAGACTCGGTCGTCCGATCCTTCAGCTTGCCGATGAGCACCAGCCCGGTCCGGCGCTCGACGAGGGTGGCGACGCAGTCCTTACCGCCGGCGCCCATCACGGTATCGGCCTCCCAGTGCCCCGCCTCGCGGCGCTCCTCCACCTCGGCGGGGCGCTCCGAGATCATGCGCTTTCCGGCCAGTCTCCCTCTACTGTCATAGGCGCCGTAGCGCTTGCGCCGCCTCTTGCGGGCGCCTCGCAGGTGCGTGTAGAGCGTCCCGCCCTCGCGCTTATCCCGCCAGACGTGGCGGTAGATCGTCTCGTGGCTGATCGAGAGCTGACCGGAGCGGGCGAGGTGGCCGGCTACCTGCTCGGGGCTCCACTGGCGGCACAGCAGCTCATTGATCAGCGCGAAGTCTGCGGCCGAGAAGCGGCCGTTGCGGCGCGAGCGGGAGCGGCGGCCGTTGGTGCGCTCCTGGGCGGTCGAGGCGCGGTAGCGGCCGTCGGCGCGCGTGCTGTTGCGCCTCACCTCGCGGCAGACGGTGCTTCTGTGGCGGCCGAGTTGCCGTGCGGTCTCGGCTTGGCTGAGCCCTTGCCTTCGCAGCGCGGCGAGCATATACCTCTCCGCGGGGGAGAGCTGGCGGTACATCATGGCGTAAGACCTCTTCGTGGTGGTTGAAGTCTTAGTCAGTATCGCCGCTCCCTCCACTTCAAGGAAGCGTGTTGCACTTAGTATATGAATCCGCGCAATCTAACAACGGCATGCAGCGGACGCGCAATTAGCTTGTCTCTTATCCGTTACGCTTCGTGCGCGCCGCTGATGCCGGGCGTTATGTCGCTTCTCTTTACACAAGTGGTAGAAAAGATTGAGGATTTAATTTTGGCAGCGCGTTGAGTACTGAGACTATGGCACTAAAATTCATCTCCGGGCACTTCCCTACGAAGGTTATAAGAAGCCGCGAAGTTGCCGGATTTATATTGACCGAAACCGG
>JAIVJC010000194.1 GCA_020200235.1 Acidobacteriota bacterium
GATCAGCACGACGATGGCGACGAGGATGAAGATGCCGACGCGCACCTCGCGCAGTCCGATGGTCTTTTTGGCTGGAGGCATAAGCAGAAGGATGAAGTCGGAACGATGAACGATGAAGTGAAGATGATTGCTTTTACTTCATCGTTCATCGTTCATACTTCATCGTTTTCCTTTCATCGTCCCCGCAGGAACTTTTTGATGTACGGATCCTCAGTCTTCTTGATCTGCTCGTCGGTGCCGCTGAAGATGATGTTGCCGTCGCGCAGCATGAGAATCTTCGTGTTGATGAGGCAGAGGTTCTTGCCCTCCGCCTCGAAGATGACCTCGCCGTCGTCGCCGACCGCCGCGTACTCGCCCGTGATGTACTCGATGTTGTTCATCTCGTGCGTGACGAAGATCGACGAGACGTCCTCCAGGTCGCGCAGCTTGATCGCCAGCTCGCAGATGGTGCGGGCGGTCGGCGGGTCGAGCCCGGCGGTCGGCTCGTCGAACATGACGATCTCGGGTCCGCCGACTAAGGCGCGCGCGATGCCGACCCTGCGGCGCATGCCGCCCGAAAGCTCCGCCGGCATCTTGTCGATGGCGTCCTCGAGGTTGACGAAGCGCAGCATCCGCCTGACCTCCTGCTCCACCTCGTCCTCGGGGACGCCCTGCTCGTGCAGGCGGTAGGCGACGTTGTCGTAGACCGAGATCGAGTCGAAGAGCGCGCCCTCCTGGAAGATCATGCCGAAGCGCTTGCGGACGTGCATCATCTCGGCTTCGCTGTAGTCGGTGATGTCATCGCCGTTGACGATGATGCGCCCGGAGTCGGGCTTCAAGAGCCCGAGGACGAGCTTGATGGTCGTCGATTTGCCGCCGCCCGAGCCGCCGAGGATGATCTTGCACTCGCCCTTCATCACCTTGAAGGAGAGCCCGTCGAGAATCTTGCGCCCGTCGAAGGAGAGGTGCACGTCCTGAAACTCGATTGCCGGCAGGGCGCGATCCTCGTTCTCCACCTCCGCGAAGGTGGAGTCCGCCGCCTCGTTGCTCACCTGGCCGTCCACTTCGGGCGGGTTCGTCCGGTCGATCTCTGTGTCGGTTGTAGCCATGCGTCCTCAGTTTATGGTCCCACTTGCGGCCGTCTCACTTCGGCATGTCCAGTATGACTTGCAGAGCCTTGGCGAGGAAGAAGTCCGCGATGATGACGACGATGGAGGCGGTGACGACCGCCGAGGTCGTCGAGCGCCCGACGCCGACCGTCCCGCCGTCGGTGCCCAAGCCCTTCTGGCAACTGATGCTGCCGATGATGAGCCCGAAGACGAGCGGCTTGAGGATGCCGCCGATGAGATCGTTCGAGGTGATGCCGAAGCGGACGGAGCTGACGAACGTCTCCGGAGCCATGCCGTAGAGCATGGTCGCGACGGTCCCGCCGCCGATGATGCCGAAGACGTCGGCGGTCACGGTCAGCAGCGGCATCATCAGGAGCAGCGCGAGCAGGCGCGGGGCGACGAGCTTGCGCACGGGGTCCGTGCCGAGCGCGCGCATCGCGTCGATCTGCTGCGAGACGACCATCGAGCCCAGCTCCGCCGAGATCGCCGAGCCGACCCGTCCCGTCACCATCAGCGCCGTCAGGACCGGACCCAGCTCTCTGACGAGCGAGAGCGCGACGAGGTAGCCGGTCTGATCCTGCGCGCCGTAGGACTTCAGGGTCGGGAAGGTCTGGAGCGTCAAGACGCCGCCCGTGAAGAAGCCCGTGAGGAAGATGATCGGAAGCGACCCGACGCCGATCACGTCCATCTGCGCGAGCATCTCCGTGATGTAGGAGGGTCGGCGGAAGAGGCGGCGGGCGGCTTGCGCCACCAGCAGGCTCGTCTCCTGGACTTCGAGCAGAGAACGGATGGCAAAGTTCATGCGTTGACTCGGGATGCCGGGAGCGCGCGCCCTTCCGTGGACGGCGCGCGCGGCG
Organism: Acidobacteriota bacterium; assembly: GCA_020200235.1. GTDB lineage: Bacteria > Acidobacteriota > Blastocatellia > Pyrinomonadales > Pyrinomonadaceae > JAIVGV01. Next base: position 1,946 of record JAIVJC010000194.1, read on the forward strand.
CAGAACGCGAAGCGTCGCGGCAGACGGTGCGACGCTCACCCTGTGTGCTGACCCCGCGAACGTGGAAAGCGCGAGACGGGTGTGCGAACGGCGGACTGAGCGGAGTTATGATGCGAGAAGAACGGGGGGTGCGTCAAGAGTATCGACGCCGAAAGATCGGATTCCTGCGGGAGTGAAGAGCCGGAAGGGGCGCGCCGGCGGTCTGGATCGCGCGGCAGGTGAGTCGCTTGAACCCCCCGCGTCAGGGGCGCGGGCGGCGCCCACGCTCGATCCGGCGGCGCAACCCCGGCGACGCCTGACGACGCAGCTCGCGGAACGTCCCCAACTGTTCGGGCTTCAGCACGCGCCGCACCTTCAGCTCGGCGCCGGCGCGCGTGCGCGCGCGCGCGGCTTCCGCCTCGGCGACCTCGCGCGAGCGCGTCTCGATCAGGGACTCGTCGGCGGTCTCAGCGTAGATCGCCTCCTCGAGGGCGCGGCGGGCGCGGCGGACTCTGACGTTGTCGAGCCGCGTCTGCTCTTCCGTCTCGCGGCGAATCTTCGCGATCAGCGCGCGCTGCTCCGGCGTCAGGTTGAGGGCGCGCATGAGTTCCAGCTGGTCGGCGCCCGCCTGAGTTTGTTGTTGCTGCTCCTGCGACGCGCGGTCGAGCGCGGGGGCTGGCGGCGCGCCGCCCTGCGCCGCCGTGCGCGGGGCGACGGCGAGCGCGAGCAGGGCGACGAACGCGACTGAGATTTTTTTGATACGCACCATCATTTCATCCGACGCACTCGACACGGCGCGCCTCACACCGGCACGCCCGCACGGCTCGTGCGGACGGAAACTACGCTCAGTCGTTCGCGCCGCTGATCAGATCGAGCAGGCGCGGCAGATCGTCATCGCCGCGCGGGCTGCGCCGCGCGGAAGGTTTGCGCGGGGCGTTCGCGCCGGCGGCGCGCCGCGGGCGACTCGCGCCCGCCGCCGGAGCCGGCTGCGTCGCGGGTTCGGTCTCCGTCGGGGCGACTTCATTATAGACCGCCTCGATGTTGGCGGCGCGGCTGTCTTCGAGCTGCGCGCGCGCGTCTTCCAGTTGGCGCACGGCTGCGTCGCGCTCGGCGATCAGTTGACTCAACTGAGCCGCGCCGCCATCGCCGCCGTTCCGCGGCTGAGCCGCGTCGTTGAGCGCGGGCGCAGCGCGCCCGACGCCGGTGCGCACGGAGAGGCTGCCGTTCTCGCTCCTCACCTCGACGTTGAAGAGGGCGAGCGCGGCGAGCGCGCAGACGACCGCCGCCGCGGCGGCCGAGCCGAAGCGCAGCCACGCGGGCGAGAGCGCGAAGAACTCGCGCAGGGCGTCCCACGCGGTGCGTCGCGCGGGCGCGGCGTCGAGAGTCGTCGTCGGCGCGGCGGCGGGGATCACGTCGGCGGCTACGACGCCGGGCGCGCGCGTCAACAGTTCCGCGCGCCATTCGCCCACCGACTGGCGCACCTGCGTGAACGCCGCCATCTCGTCGCGGCACGCGGCGCACTGCGAGAGGTGCTGCTCGAAGCCCGCGCGCTCATCCCGCGTCGCTTCGCCGTACAGGTAGCCGACGAGCTGCTCGCCGCGCCCGCAGGGGTTGGTCTCTTGAATCTTATTCATGGCTCACTCCAAATAATCGTCGCCCGTCGTCAGTAGCAATTTACTCACACGTGCGCCGACGCCGCGCCGTGTTTTTCGAGTCGCATCCGGAGCTGCTTGAGTGCGGTGTAGAGCCGGCTCTTGACCGTGCTCAGCGGCACGCCCAGGGCGGACGCGATCTCCTGAAACGTCAAGTCCTCGAACTCCTTCATCACGACGACCGAGCGCAGCTCCGGCGGCAGCGAGTTGACCGCGCGCCTGACGGCTTCCGAGCGCTCTCTCCCTTCCGTCTGTTCGTCCGGTCGCGCCTCCGACGGGGAAGCGAACTGCGCGCCGCCATCTTCCTGCTCCGCTTCGAGCGACGTCTCGCCGCGCACCTTCGCACGTCGCTGCCGCGTGATGCACTGGTTGACGGCGATGCGGTGCAGCCACGAGGAGACCTTCGCGTCGCCGCGGAAGCCCGAGAGGTTGCGGAACGCGGCGGTGAACGTCTCCTGGGTCGCGTCGCGCGCGTCCTCCTCGCGCCCGAGGATGCCGTAGGCGAGCGCGAAGATGCGCCGCTCCCAGCGGAGCACGATCTCGCCGAAGGCTTCGGCGTCGCCAGCCTGTGCCCTCTCCACGATCTGTTCGTCGCTCGTCCCGACAATCTCCATCGTGCCTTTCATGGGCGGGGCTGCCGCCTCGCGAGAGCGACTCGAACGAGCGCGCCCGAAAGATTAGACGCCCTTGCTAACTCGCTGGTCTGGAAAATTTTACGCGCGCCACGGGCGGAACTGCCAGCCGCCCGTCGGGCGCGGCGCGGGCGTTTGTTCGGTCGCGTGCCGCGCCCCGGCGGGCGGCGGAAGTTGGGCGTTGACAGTGTTTGCCGCCGCCACGTACTATGAATTCGGCTGCTTTAACGCAGCCACTCCCGTCCTTCGCCCCGCGCGACAGCGCAAGTTTCCTCTCACTTCATTAACCGCTCCGCATCAGAAGCTCGCACGTTTCCGCCCGAGATGTTCCAACGCCTCCGCCGAATGCGCCTGCTCTACATCGTGCTCGCGACGCTCCTGGTCGTCGGGCTCTTCCCGCTCGCGCTCGCGGGCTGGATGCTCTCGAACCGCAGCGCGAGCGAGCTGCGCGCGGTCGAGGGTCGCTACCAGGCGCAGCTCACCGAAGACAAGGCGCGGCAGATCGAGCTCTACGGCCAACGCTACCGCGACGTGGTGACCGGACTCGCCCGCGCCTTCGAGCTGGCGGGCGGCGTCCGCGCGCTGAACGAGGGCGCGTCGGACGCGCGGCTCCAGCGCGCCGTCGTCGAAGACCCGAACATCATCGCGCGAGCTGCTGGAGCAGGGGCGACCGATCATCTTCGTCGTCGATTCGCAGGGGCGCGCCGTCGCGCACCCGGACGCGCGCGTCGCCTACGCCGAGCGCTCGATGACCGATCTCAAGGTCGTGCAGGACTGGTTGGACACGGGGCGGCAGGTGCAGTCCGCGCTCGCGCCCTTCACCGCCGAGCGCGAGGGTCGGCGCATGGAGATGCTCGGCGCGTACGCGACCGCCGAGCTGGACGACGACGCGCGCCTGGGCGTCATCGCGATCCAGAACGAGCAGGCGGCGCTGCGCTCGGTCTCGGACATGCGCAAGCAGACGCTCGTCATCAGCCTGCTCGCCGCGACCTTCGCGCTGCTCGCCGGGTTCCTCTTCGCCAAGCAGCTCACGCAGCCTGTCCGCGACCTGGCGGAAGCCGCGGGGCGCATCGCCTCCGGCAACTTCGCGCAGCGCATCGAGGTGCGCAGCCGCACGGAGCTGGGCGATCTCGGCAACGCCTTCAACTCGATGACCGATCAGCTCGCACACTACGTCGAAGATCTGCGCGGCGCGGCTGCCGCGAACCGCGAGCTGTTCCTCGGCACGGTCAAGGCGCTCGCCGCCGCCATCGACGGCAAAGACCCGTACACGCGCGGCCACTCCGAGCGCGTGGCGCGCTTCTCGCTCGCCATCGCCGAGCGGCTGGGTCTCGCGGACGACGAGTATGAAAAACTGCGCGTCAGCGCGCTCCTGCATGACGTGGGCAAGATCGGCATCGACGACAACATCCTCAAAAAACCCGCGCCGCTCACGAAAGAAGAGTACGAGGTGATGAAGGGTCACCCGCAAAAGGGCTTCAAGATCATGTCGCAGATTCCCGCCATGCGCGACTTCCTGCCCGGCATGTACATGCACCACGAGATGATCAACGGGCAGGGCTACCCGCAGGGGTTGAAGGGCGAGGACATCCCGATGCAGGCGCGCATCGTCTCGGTCGCCGACACCTTCGACGCGATGACGACCGACCGACCCTACCAGAAGGCGATGAGCCTCGACGAAGCCCTCGCCCTCATCAAGACGTTCGTCGGCACGCGCTACGACGAGAGGGTGGTCGCCGCGCTCGTCGAAGCCTGCGAGCAGGGGCAGATCAGCCCCGGACGCGTCAAGCTCCGCTCGCGCCGCGCCGCGCCCGCGCCGCCGCCCCCGGCCGCCGACATCGCGCCGGGGCAGACGCAGAGCGCCTGATTCGAGTTAATTCTTTTTCGGTTCGGGGAAGAGCGCGCCGGCTTTTTCCGGGAAGAGCGTGACGCCGACGAGGGCGGCGGCTCGCGCGAGTGCCGGATCGCGCCCGGCGGCAAGGTCTGCACCGGTGGGGAACAGCACCTCGTCCGGCGTCACGCCCGCCCCTTCGAGCCGCTTCCCGTCAGCCATCACGATGTCGGCGTCGGTCACGCTCGTGCCGTAGAAGGCGATGCCGTTCAATCCGACTTCGTGCGAGTAGCTCCTCGATCGCATGACGGCGCCGGCCGTCCGATCCCCGACGACCTTCCCGCGCTTCTCGATCTGCACGACGCGTGCGAGGAGTTCTGCCGCCGAGGCGGAGCGGCTGTCGACGAGGACGACGAGCTGCCCCTTGAACGCCTCCTCCCCGCGCGACTTGGCGACGAGCGGCTTGACCTCCTTGCGGCGCCGGATGTCGCCGACCTTCAACTCGCGCTCGAACAGGTTGCCCAGCAGACTGAGCATCGTGTCCTCCGCGCCGCCGCTGTTGCCGCGCAGGTCGAGGATGAGTGCTTTGTGCTTGCTCGCCTCGCCCATGTGGGCGTTGACCTCGTCGGGCGTGAGGTTGAAACGCGGCATCTTCCAGACGAGCGCGTCGCCGAGCTCCTGCCTGCGGTGGCTGCGTTTGCGCTCGCGCTCCGCCTTCTCTCCCTCCCGCACCATGTCGAACATGTTCGAGAAGCTGCTCAGATCGAGGGAGCGGCGATCTTCGACCTTCGCGAGAACGTCGAACTCGCGCGGCGCGCCGCCGGGGCTCTGGACCGTGAGGTGCATGCCGGGCTGCGGGCGCAGCGCGTAGTAGAGGTAGAGGAGTTGCCAGAGGTTCGCGCGCGCGGGCAGGTAGCCGTCAACGGAGAGCACCGCGTCGCCCACCTTCAAGCCCTTGGCTTCGGCGTCGCTCTTCTCCTTCACGCGCGTGACCAGGGCGGAGTCGCCGAAGAGCTGCATCTCCCAGCCGTAATCGACGGCGGCTTTGCGGCTGGGCGGGAGGAAGAAGGTGTGTGAGTCGTTGAGGGCGACCAGCGTCTGGGCGATGATGCCCATGATCTGCCCGTTCGACTTCGCGTTCTTGAGCTTCTCCTCGGCGGCTTTGAATGCCGCGTCCAGATCGACGCCGTGGAAGCTTGGATCGTAGTAATTGTCCTTGATGTCGGACTTGACCTGGTCGAGCATCATCCGCCCGCGCTGTTTGTCGTAGCTGCTCAGTTCCTGCGCGGGGACGCGGGAGACAAGAGCGTGAAGCGATAACAGTGCGGTGAGCAGCGTCGGCGAGAGTGCGCGCGCCATGAATCGGCGGGTGGGGGACGAATACTTCAACGAATTGTTCTCCTGTGGGTGAGAAGGGAAAATTCTCGGGGTGGCAGCGTCGCCGCGTAGCGCGGCGGGCGAGGCGCATTTTGCCACGCGAGCCGTGCCGCCGGCAAACTCAGACGGCTTCGCGCCGCGCGGGCCAGGGTCCGCGCTTGCCAGAGCGAGCCCGGGGATTTTATCGTCGCGGGTCGGGCAGGCAAGCCTCTGCGCCGAACGACCACGGGCGCACGACCGCCGAGTCGAAGCTCGAAAGGCGGGCGCACTCGAACCGTTCACGACCGGAGTTAACGATCCGTCTTCGAGAAACGTCAGAGTCCTTGAAGGGAAATGAATGAGATGGCAGAGCCCTGCCATCCCGCTTCACGCATACGCCCATCTTGAAGGAAGACACAGACATGTTAGAGAGAGCCACATTCCACCCCCGCCCCGCAGCCCGCTCGTTAATCATGCGCGGTCATTCATGCCCGGCGCTCTACGCTTTACTGCTGGCGCTCGCGTTCGCCCTCCCGTCGCTCGCCCAAAAATCGGCGAGCCCTCCCCGCCTCAAACTGCCCTCGCCCGACAAGATCATCTCAGACTACGTCAAAGCCTCCGGCGGCAAGAAGCGGCTCGCCTCCGTCACGGACGTGACCTACGAGTGGTCTGCGCGCGCCGACGCGCAGGCGGAGGGCGTCGCCACGACGCGCGCGAAGTCGCCGTCGGCGATCTCCGGGGCGTTGAGCGTTGCGGGCTCGGGGTCGAGCTGGGGCACGACGCCGCGCGCCGCCTGGGTGCGCGGGCGCGACGGCGTGGTGAGCACCCTCACGGGCGACGACGCCAAGCTCGCGCGCCTGCGGGCGACGCTCGAAGCCTCGAAGCTCTTCGACTACAAGCGGCAGAACCTCTCGGCGCTCACCGTCGGAGTTGACGCGGTCGGCGGCGAGCAGGCTTACGTCGTCGAGTTCCGCTCCCGCGACGGGGCGCGCGCGCGCTACCTCTTCGGCGCGACGACGAAACTGCTGCTCGCGACCTCCGACGCGCAAGGTCGAACGCTCGCGCGCTATTCGGACTACCGGCCCGTAGGCGGCGTCATCGAGCCGCACCGCATCGAGCTGGAGACGGGCGACGCGGGCATGGTCACGCTCACGCTCAAGTCCGCGCGCTACAACACGGGCTTCGGCTCGGAAGTCTTCGACGCGCCGAAGGCTGAAGACCTCGACGCGCGCGCTCTCATCAAAGCCGTGATGGAGAAAGAGCCCGCGACGAACATGAAGTTTGAGGACTTCACCTACACGGTGAAGGAGACCGAGCGCGAGCTGAACGAGCGTGGCGAGACGACCAAGGAGACCTCGAAGGCTTGGGACATCTTCCTCACGCCGGGGGGGCAGGGCATCGGCAAGCTCGTGGAGGAGAACGGCCAGCCGCTCCCTCCCGCCGAGGCGGCGAAGCAGGAGAAGCGCGTCGCCGACTTCCTCGCCGCGCACGAGAACGACAAGCCCGCCCCGGCGAAGAAAGGGGGCGGCGGCTTCCGCATCAACCTGGGCGACTACGGCTTCGGTCTCGACGATCTTTTGCGCGCCTGCGACTTCGTCTCGCCGCGCCGCGAGACGTTCAACGGGAGGGAGTCGGTCGTCTTCGACTACCGCGCGCGCGCCGACTTCCAACCGAAGTCGAAGAACGACGAGATTCTCAAAAAGATCGTCGGGCTCATCTGGATCGACGAGAAGGAGAAGGTCGTCTCGCGCATCGAGGCGCGGCTCACGGACGACATCAAGCTGGGCGGCGGCTTGTTCAAGATCAACGGCGCGGGCTTCGTCTTCGAGCGCGCGCGCCTGCCGGACGGCTACTGGGTGCCGAACTTCTACCACTGGAACGCCAACGGCAAGGGCTTCTTCTTCATGAAGAAGAGCGTCTACGAAGTGACCGAGTGGAAGAACTTCAAACGCTTCAAAGCCGAGTCGGGCGAGGTGAAGATCAACACGCCGCAGCCCTGAGGCTGCGCGGCGCATTTGAAGTCTGGGAGGGCGGCAGCGGGAATCAAGCTGCCGCCCTTTTGCTTTGGTCGTGTGCCACTTTTGTCCGCGCCATCGTCTTGCGGCTATAATCACACGCTTTCAAACTGACAACAGACCCGCGAACTGATCGGCTACCTTCATGGCATTCTGGCGACGCAAGAGTAACGACCGCTACATCACGCTGGGCTTAAGCGAGCCCGCGACCGCGCAGCCCCCGGCGCAGCCCCCCGCACAGACTGAAGCCGCGACCGACGCCTCCGGCGCGCAACTGCAACCGCCCGCCGCGCCCACGCAGCCACCCGCGTCGGCGACGACTCCGGCTGCGCCCGCGATAGAGCCGACCGCGACCGGCGGCGCGCCGACTCCGCTCCCGACCGTCGAGACTAACAAAGCAGCGCCAGCCGTGGGCGCGAGCGCCGAGGCGACGCGCGCCGCCGCCCCGACGCCGCCGCCACGACCGCCCGCGAGCGAGTCCGTGCGGGATCGAGCCGAGCCCTCGCGAGCGCAGACGCCCCAGCCGCGACCCGTGCCCTCGCGCTCGCCGTTCCAGTCGTCCGTCCTCGGTCTCGACCGCTCGGACGAAGAGCTGCGAGCCGAGATCGAGTCGCTCGAGCAGACCTACGCCGTGCGCTTCCAGCGCGCCGTCGAGAAGACGCGCGAGTCGCTCTCCGAGCGGATCGACACGGTCTTCCAGGGTCGCAAGGTCATCGACGCCGAGCTACTGGACGAGCTCGAAGAGGCTCTCATCGCCGCCGACATCGGCGTCGAGACCACGCTCGACATCCTCGAGACGGTGCGGCGCGGAGTCACCCGCAAAGAGATCAACGACATCGACGCGCTCAAAGCCTCGATCAAAGATCAACTGCTCACGATCCTCCGCGCGTCGGAGCGCGAGGGGGTCGCCTCCGAGGCGAGCGTGCCCGACACGGTCGCGCCCTACGTGATGATGATCGTCGGCGTCAACGGCGTCGGGAAGACGACGACCATCGGCAAGCTCGCGCAGCGGATCAAGGCGGAAGGCAACGACGTGCTGATCTGCGCCGCCGACACCTTCCGCGCCGCCGCCTCCGATCAGCTCGCCATCTGGGCTGAGCGCACGGGCGTCCCGCTCATCCAGCAGAAGCACGGCACAGACCCGGCGGCTGTCCTCTTCGACGCGCTCAAGGCGGCGAAGGCGCGCGGCTCGGACGTGCTCATCGTGGACACGGCGGGGCGTCTGCACAACAAGTCGAACCTGATGGCGGAGCTGGAGAAGATGAAGCGCGTGGCGGGCCGCGAGGTCGAGGGCGCGCCGCACGAGACGCTCCTGGTGCTCGACGCCGTGACGGGGCAGAACGGGCTCGAACAGGCGCGGCAGTTCTTGAAGGTCGCGGGCGTCACCGGGATCGTGTTGACGAAACTCGACGGCACGGCGAAGGGCGGCATCGCCGTCGCCATCGCGCGCGAGCTGAAGCTGCCGATCCGCTACGTCGGCATCGGCGAGAAGGTTGACGACCTCGTCATCTTCGACCCCGAACACTACGTCAACAGCCTCTTCTCTTAAGTCTGGGGTCTGGAGTCTTGAGTCGAAGAAGAGACCTCTTGCACAAGTGGCGACAGGTCGGAACCGCCTGCCGCAAGCGGGCGGGTCTACCGATTGTTAGATTGCGGAATGCGGAATGCGGATTGAAGAGCACTCAAGCCCTCTGCTGGAAATCCGCAATCCGGAATCCGCATTCCGCAATCT
>JAIVJC010000008.1 GCA_020200235.1 Acidobacteriota bacterium
GGGCGAAGAGCGGTGCTGCTCCTTCCGGCTCTCCTCGCGCTCCAGGTTCTGTTTCTCGATGGCTTCCTTCACTCTCTTCTTCGCGCGTTTATTCATGCCGTCGATTATACAGTAGGAAATAAGTTGGTATCATCTCCTCATGACCAGGAAGGATTCTCGCTACGCCATCAAGCGCACCGGCACCGGGCTGGGCTTATTCGCTCTGGAGACGATACCCGCCGGGAAGAGGCTCATCGAATACACCGGGCGACTGATCTCGAACGAAGAAGTCGACAGGAGGAAGAACGGAAAATATTTTTTTGGTCTGAACACCAAGTGGTCTCTCGACGGCACGCCGCGCAGTAACCTCGCCCGCTACATCAACCACTCGTGCAGCCCGAACGCCGTGGCATACGTCTCCCGCCACCGCGTGTGGATCTGGTCGAAGAGGGTCATCAAGCCCGGCGAGGAGATCACCTACGACTACGGCAAGGAATATTTCGACGTTCACCTCAAGCCGGTCGGCTGCAAGTGCAAGAAGTGCGCTCCGGAGACGAGGGGTAAGAAGCGAAGGCGGAAGTCTTGAGTTGGAGACTCTGCCGCCCGACGACTCCTCCTGACGGATCAGCCTCCTGCCAAAACGAAGCGCGGCGCTCGCAACGGGCGCCGCGCTTCACCCTTCTTCACGAACTCGCGAGTCAGTTCCCCGCCGGGCTCTTCTCCCAGTCCGCCCGCGTCATCACAACGATGGGCTGGAGTTGCGCTTTCGACAATTCGGCGTTCGCGGCGGCTAGTTCCCTCTTCGTCAAGGCGTCGAAGTCGGCGACGGCCGACGCCAATTCCTTCCCGAGTTCGGCGATGCGCTCGATCTGCGACTGCGTCGGGCGGCCATCGTAGCTGTTGATTGAGCCGTAGAGCGTCCCCATCTTCTCGCGGATGCGTTCCTCGCCCGTGATCCCGCCGCCCTCGCGCGTGGCGATGAGGCGCGCGCGGAGGGCGTCGGCGGCGCGCAGCAAATCTTCGAGCGGCTTGCGCGCGTCGTCCGCGGCGGAGAGGTTCGCGAGGCGCTCCTGAGCCTGCGCGCGCACGCGCGTGACGGTGTCGACCGTGTAGGTCATGTCGCCGAGCATCTTGTAGAGCCGCGTGACGGTCGAGAACTGGAGCGCCCGATCCTCCTTCGTGTGGCGCGAGCGCGGGTCGGCGACGACCGTGAGCTTCGAGGTGAAGGTGTCCTTGTTCTTGATCATCTTCACGGTGTACGCGCCCTCGGGGACGCGGGGCCCGACGAAGGAGAAGAAATTCGGCACGAGCGAGGCGGCGGGCGGGACCTTCGGCGGCTTCATGCGCATCGACCACTCGACGCGGCTCAAGCCGCGCCGCTTGCTGCCCGGTATGGTCGAGACGAGGTTGCCGGCCTCGTCGTAAATCTCGAACTTGAGATCGCCGAAGATGTGCCGCTTCTTCTGGTAATAGACGATCTGCGCGCTCTCGCCCTTCGCGCGCCCGACGTACTCCGAGTCGCCCGCGAAGTTGAACTCGCTCGCAGGCAGGATCAGCACCGCGGGCTGCGACGGGATGAACGCCGCGTCCCGCGCGAGCAGATCGGGCGTGAGCGAGCGCAGCGGCGTGATGTCGTCGATGATCCAGATGCCGCGCCCGTGCGTGGCGAGGATGAGATCGTTGTCGCGCGGATGCACGGCGATGTCGCGCACGGCGACGCGCGGGAAGTCGCCGCCCGTGAAGCGCGCCCACTGCCGACCGCCGTCGAGTGAGACGAAGAGACCGAACTCCGTGCCGAGGAAGAGCAAATCCTTGTTGACCGCGTCCTCCTTGATGACGTGCGCGTAACCCTCCACGTCCGCGGTCGCGAGCGGCGCCCACGTCTTGCCGTAGTCGCCCGTCCTGAAGACGTAAGGCTTCACGTCGCCCTCGGCGTGGCGGTCAAAGGTCGCGTAAGCCACAGCCTCGTCGAAGCGGCTCGCCTCGACCGTCGAGACCCACGTGTTGGCGGGGAGTGCCGGAATATTTTTCGCGACGTTCGACCAGCTCTTGCCGCCGTCGCGCGTGAGCTGGAGGTTGCCGTCGTCCGTGCCGACCCAGATCAGGCCCGCGTTCTTCGGCGACTCGCTGATCGTGTAGATGGTCGTGTGCGTCTCGGCGTCCGAGTTGTCGACCGTCAAGCCGCCCGACTCCTCCTGACGCTGCTTCACCGGATCGTTCGTCGTGAGATCGGGTGAGACTCGCTCCCACGAGTCGCCGCGGTCGCGCGAGCGGAAGAGGAACTGCGCGCCGACGTAGACGGTTCCCTTCTGCGTCGGGCTCACGTGGATCGGCGTGTTCCAGTTGAAGCGCAGCTTCTCGCCCGCGCGCGGCAGCGGCTTGATGTTGCGCGTCTCCAGCGTCTTGCGGTTGACGCGGCCGATGTTGCCGCCCTGGTATTCAGCGTAGATGTAATCGGGATCGGACGGGTCTTCGAAGACCCAGAAGCCGTCGCCGCCGAAGACCGCGCGCCAGTGCTTGTTCTGCACGCCGCCGACGGCGTTCGAGGGACCGTACCAGGAGCTGTTGTCCTGCAAGCCCCCGTAGACGTTGTAGGGTCGCTCCATGTCGTAGCTGACGTGGTAGAACTGCGCGAGCGGCAGGTTCGGGTAGAAGCGCCAGCGCGCGCCCCTGTCTTCCGTCGAGTAGAGCCCGCCGTCGGTGCCGACGTAGACGACCTCCGGGTTCGAGGGGTTGATCCACATCGTGTGGAAGTCGCTGTGCACCGAACCGGCGATGCCGCTGAAGGTCTTGCCGCCGTCATCGCTGATGCTGAGCGAGGTCGAGGGCTTGTACACCCGGTTCTCGTTTTTCGGATCGACGTAGAGGTTCGCGAAGTAGAACGGGCGGCCGATGATCGCCTGGCTGCTGTTCATCTCTGCCCACGACTCGCCGCCGTCGTCTGAACGAAACAGCGCGCTCTTCTTCGCCTCGACGAAGGCGTAGACCACTTTCGGGTTCGACGGCGTGACCGCCACCGCGATGCGACCGAGATCGCCCGCGGGCAGACCCTTCGAGAGCTTCTTCCACGTCGCGCCGCCGTCCGAAGATTTGAAGAGCCCTGACCCTGCGCCGCCCGAAGAGAACGTCCAGGGCTTGCGCCGGTGCTGCCACATCGCTGCGTAGATGGTTTTGGAGTCCTGCGGGTCCATGTCCATCATGGCGCAGCCCGTGTCTTCGTTGACGAAGAGAATCTTCTGCCACGTCTTCCCGCCGTCGGTCGTCTTGAAGACCCCGCGCTCGGCGTTCGCGTCCCACAGGTGACCCGTCGCGCAGACGTAAACCGTATCAGCCGATTTGCGATCGACCAGCACGCGCGCGACGCGCTCCGTGTCTTTCAAGCCGACGTTCGTCCAGTTGTCGCCGCCGTCGGTCGATTTATAAACGCCGTCACCGACCGAGACGCTGTTGCGCACCCACGTCTCGCCCGTGCCGACCCAGACCGTCTTCGGGTTCGTCGGATCGATCGTGACCGCGCCGATACTCTGCGTGTGCTTGTCGAAGACGGGCTTGAAGGTCGTGCCGCCGTTCGTCGACTTCCACACGCCGCCGCTCGCCGAGCCGACGTAGAGCGTCACGCGGTTGTTCTCCACGACGCCGTCGACCGCGGCGACGCGACCGCCCATCACGGCTGGACCTATCGGGCGCGCGTCCAGACCCGAGATCGTCTCGGAGTCGATCTTGACGGGTTCATTCTGCGGCGTCGGCGTCTGTGCGCGCAGCGGGAGCGCGGCGCAGAGCAGCGCGGCTGCCAGGCGCAAGGCGTGCAGACCTCTCCAGCGGTTCGACATGACGGTTAACCCTCTCGACTTTATTTGAAAGCGATCCGGCTTGATTGAACGTGAACGAAGGCGGGCGCGTTGCCGGGCGCGGGCTTCACTGCCCGCGCCCGGCGTCGCGTGTCATCAGTTGAGTATCGGTCGTGTGACTAGCCGACCGGCGGCTTCTTGCCCGGCTCGGGCTTCTTGCCGGCGGGCTTCGTCTCGGACTCTTTGTTCTCGGGCTTCGCGGCGGGGGCGTTTCCCTCAGCCTTCTTCACTTCCGGCATCTTGAAGCGCGCGTCCTCGACAGCCGGGTTGATCTCGACCTTCTCGATGGTGATGCGCTGCCGCTGCGGGCTCCCCTTCTGCCCGGCTTCGAGCGAGTGCGGGATCATCAAGCCCTCGACCTCTTTGTAGTCGCCGCTGAACGACTCGGTCTCGACCTCCGAGCCGCGCACCATCCGCTTGCCCTCGGCCTTGACCGCGAGGAAGGTGTCGGCGTCCAGGTAGACGGTCTGAACGTCGCCGTTCTTGAGCGTGATCTTCAGCTTGTAGGCGTCGCTGCCCTCGACCTTGTCCTTGCCGATCAGCTCGACCTTGTGCCCCTTCGCTTTATAGTTGACGAGCGGACCTTCGACGAAGTCCGCCTCCTCCTCCATGTTCTTGCGCTCGTCTTCACCCATCGCCTCCGGGTTCTTGTTGCCCTGGAACGGCATGATCTGCCAGGCGTTCGCGCCGTCGTAAGCCTGGACGGCGGTCATGCCCTGCAACGTGATCTCCAGCCGGACATTTTTAGGACGCTTGAACTCGATGATGGCTGGGGCTTCGATGCCGGGACCGACGGTCATCTTTCCCGTCAGGCGCATCGACTTGACGGCGTTCAGCTTCGCCATGCCGCCCATCGCGGTGACGTGCTTGGCGATGATCTCATCAGCGGTCTGCGCCGTCGCGCTCACGGCTGCGAGCGCGACGAAGGCGAAGGCGAAAAAACTCTTTCGGAACATTCTGGACTCTCCTTGTTAACTTCAGGACTGTTTATCGGCTGATCGCAGTGGCGACATGACAAGCCTGGCGAGGCGCCGCGCGCGGGGAGAATAATCTTGATCCGTTCGAAGCCCTCCGCGCTCCCCGTCGTGCCCGGTTGCACCATCAAGTACGGGAGGGAGGGGGCGAAAGTTTCGCTTCCGCCGGGGCGTTTGGGAGGCTTCAGGTGACGTTATTTTTCGACCGCGTAGCCGGCGTTGACGTAAGCGGAGGTGCCGCCCGCGACGTTGAAGATTTTCGCGAAGCCGCGCGGGGCGAGCAGGCTCGTCGCCGCGCTCGAGCGGTAGCCGCCCGCGCAGACGACGGCGAGCGGGCGCGACGGATCGAGACCTTCGAGCGCGTTCTGCCGAAGCTCCGCGAGCGGCGCGGGGACGGCGCGGGGGACGTGACCGTCGGCGTACTCCGCGGGTCGGCGCACGTCGAGTATTTGCAGGTCTTCGCCCGACTCGATGCGGCGGCTCAGATCCTCCACGGTGATTTGCGGAACCTCCGCCGTCTCGTACCCGGCGGCGCGCCACGCCTCAACGCCGCCGCCGAGGAAGCCCTCGACCGTTTCGAGACCGACGCGCGCGAGGCGCATCACGGCTTCGACAACTTTGTCCTCCCCGTCCGCAACGACGATGAGCTTCTGCCCCGGCTCGATCAGGCTCGCCGCCCAGATCGCGAACTGCCCTCCGAGTCCGACGTTGAGCGCGCCCGGAACGTGACCCGCGCCGAACTCGGCGGCACTGCGAACGTCGAGGACGAGGCGATCTTGACTTTCAAGCTCCTTCACTTCCCGCGGCGGGAGAGCGCGCGGTCGGGGCACGTCGGCGAGCGCGGGCGCGCCCGCGCGGTTGATCTCCGCGTCGCGCGAGAAGTACGAAGGCGCGGGCGCGAGGTCGGTTGTCATCTTCCGCACGAACTCCTCCTTCGGCATCGGCGCGAGCGCGTAGTTGAAGCGGCGCTGCTGCCCGATGGTGGAAGAAGTCTCCTTCGAGATGTTGCGCCCGCACATCGAGCCCGCGCCGTGCGCGGGGAACACCTCCACCGCGTCGTCGAGCTTGAGGAGCTTGCCGTGCAGGCTCTCGTAGAGCATTGCCGCCATCGCCTCGCTCGTGAAGCCGCGCGAGCCCGCGAGATCGGGTCGCCCCACGTCGCCGACGAAGAGAGTGTCGCCCGTCAAAACTTTCTGCGGCTCGTCGGAAACTTCGTGATCGACGACGAGCACCGAAACGCCTTCCGGCGTGTGCCCCGGAGTTTCGAGGAAGCGCAGGGTGACGTTGCCGACGCGAAGCTCGTCACCTTCGCCGGCGGCGCGGTGCGGGAACGTCGCGCCGGCGCGGCGGCCGATGACGATCTCCGCGCCAGTGCGCGCCGCCAGCTCGCAGTGGCCGCTAACGAAATCGGCGTGGAGGTGCGTCTCGACGATGTACCTGATCGCGAGCCCCTGCCGCGCCGCCTCCTCGAGGTACTGCTCGACGTCGCGCTGCGGATCGACGACCACAGCCTCGCCCTCCGAGCCGATCATGTAGGAGGCGTGCGCCAGACATCCGAGGTAGAACTGTTTGAAGTACATGAGAGCTGTCCCAGATTCAGCGCGGAGTCGGCGCGGAATGCGACCGACGACCTCTACTTCCGCGTGTAGCCCGCCGGGTAATCGAGCTGCGCGCCTTCGAGAGTCGCTTCGAGCTTGATCTTGTGGAAACCTTTTTCCGCGTGCGTCGAGAGGTAGGTGAGCGCGATCAGGTTGCCGAGTTTGTCGCCGATCTCGCGCAGGAACGGATCGAAGCTGACGGCTGCGCCAAATCCCTGGAAGAAGGACTTGCCGCCCGTCTCTTCCGAGAGGCGGGAGAGAGCGCCCTGCGCGTTGTTGACGAGCGAGGGGCTGCCGCCGGTGTTGGCGGTCGGAGCGTAGATCGAGTAGACGGCGACGCCCCGCCGCTGCGCCTCGTCGATGGCGCGTTGGAGATCGGTGCTTTGCGAGGCGGCGGAGTTCTCGACGCCGCGCGAGATGTCGAGACCGTCCGTGACGGCGAGGACTGCGCGCCGCCCGACGGGCTGCGACTGGTAGCGCTTGAGGGCTTCGACGATGGTCGCGTAAGGGTTGTAGGGACCGACGGCGGGCGTGCCGCCGGGGATGCGCAGCGCCTTCGCCGCGCGTTCCAGATCGGTCGTGAACCTCTGCCTGATCTGGACTGATCCGACGCGCAAGTAGCCGACCGAGACGTAAGAGCCTTCGGGAAGACGGCGAATGAAATTGGCGAGCGTGGCGATCTCGTTCGCCGCGGGCGGGACGAGATCGTCCTGAACGAGCACGGTGAGGTAGAGCGGCGCGTGCTCCGCCTGGCTGCGTGTCGAAAGTATCTCCTGCCGCTCGCCGTCTTCGAGCAGCGAGAGACCGAGCGGGCGGAGCTCCTCGCTCCCGCCGCGCTGCGGCGGCACCTTCACCATCACCGGGATCGTCACGGAGCGGACGGCTCCGCGCCGCTCGCGACGCTCGTCGCCCGCACGTAAGGCCCCCTGGGCGGCGACCACTTGCGCCGCCAAGAGCCCGAAGGCGAGCGCGGCGAGATAGGTCGTCGCCTTCGACATAGGATTCCGACTCATCGAGACTCCTCCCGGATCAACTCTGCGACATCGCGGGTGATTATAAACCCTCGCTACGCCCTCTGGCGATCAAGGCAGGTCGGCGCCCACACGCCGGGCGAGCCGCGGGCGACGCGGCTCATCTCATCCCGCCCCACGAAGCCGCTCGTCGAAATCCGTCAACCGGTACATGCCTTCCTCGATCCGCGCGGCGTAGCCCTCTCGCACGAGCGCGTGGTTGCCGAGACCCGCGTCGGGTCGCGACAGACCCGTGACGCGCGCGAGCTCGCCGCGCGTCGTCATGCCCGCCCCGTCAAGAAAAGCGCGCGCGATCTCGCGAAGCGCCACGCCGCGCGTGACGCGCACCTTCAACTGCGCGGCGAATCGTCCCTCGGCGAGCGTCCACACGTAGGTAAACCAGGGCTCGTAGAGCACGTCTTCGGGCACGACCTTCATCATGCGCTGCAACTCTTCGAGGGAGCGCGTCAGGCGTGCGCGATCCATCTTCGTCTCTTCGCGCAGATCGCTCGTCGCCATCTCCCACTCCCGGCGCAGCACGCGCAGCACGGCGCGCGCGTCCGCCGACAGTCGTGCGGCTTCCTGCCCGCGCGGGACGCCCCACAGCGCGTTGAAGTATGGGACGAGGCGCGGCGCGACGAACGTCGCGCGCCCCTTCGCGAGTTTCGCGTAGTAGACCTGACCGCGGCGCATCACCTCGTCTTTGATCGTCCACGTGAGGCTGCTCTCGGGGTCTTTCTGGACGTTGCGCGGCATGAAGGCGTCGCGCCTGCCGCAGACGGCGACGTAGAGCGACGCTCCGGGGCGCCGCGAGTCGGTCATCGCGGTGCAAAAGCCCGCCGCTTCGATGAGACTCTCCGCTTCCGCCGCCGTCTCGACGCGCCGCTCCGGCTCGCGCCGCCACGCGCGGTCGCGGAACGCTTCGACCTCTTCGGGCAGCGCCGTAGGAATCTTCATTCGTCTGCGAATTGGTGTCGCCATCACCTGTGCGCTCACGCGGTGAGCTCAATCACCCTGACTGATGAATTCTCTCACGATGACCGCCACGCTGACCGATCTGCGCGCCGTGGCGGCGGAAAAGGCTCATCTTTCAGCCGAAAACGCGTAATGCGCGATTGGCATGGTCGTTGCCAAATCAGGGTGGCGCATTAGGACTGTCTTGCGTTCGCGCCGACCGGAAAAATCTAGCAGATGAAAAGCCCAGAGAAACTGATCATGGGTATCCCACGCCGCCATCGTAGGACAACACTCAAATCGCTGTTCACGTTACTCCTCTGCCTTGTCGCGGGCATTATCCTCGCGGACCGCTCGGCGCACAAAGCGTCAGCCGGTGGTTCCCACGACAAGATTTCCGCCGATCTGAAGAAGAAGATTCAGACCACGAACAGCGGTGACATGATCGATGTCATCGTCGTCCCTGTGGGCGGGTGGAATGGCACGCTTGATTCAGAGGTGGGAAACAACTCCGGGAAGATCAAAAAGAATTTCAGCAAGCTCAACTCGCGCCCGGTGCAAATGCCGGCCTACGCGATCAGCAATCTGGCGAAAAGCCCCGACGTTGATTATGTGGCGCTCGACCGCCCGCTCAAGTCGCTCGGTCACGTCTCATTGACGACGGGCACTGACGCCGCGCGCTCGCTCGGCATCTTGACGAAGTACGAAGGCACGGGCGTCGGCATCGCCGTCATCGACTCCGGCATCTATGTCAACCATGCCTCGTTCGGGGGTCGCGTTGCCTTTAGCAAGGACTTCACGGGCGAGGGGCGCACGGACGACCCCTACGGGCACGGCACGCACGTCGCCTCCATCGCCGCCGGCAACGGAGCCGTGTCGAGCGGCGCATACCAGGGTATCGCCTCGAACTCCAAGATCGTCAGCCTGCGCGTGCTTGATTCGCAGGGTCGAGGCTCTGTCTCCAGCCTGCTCGGTGCGCTCGATTGGGTGCTTGCCAACCGAGCCGCCCACAACATCCGCGTCGTCAACATCAGCCTCGGCACGACCGCCATCGACTCGTACCTATATGACCCCCTCTGCCAGGCGGCGCGCCGCCTCGTGAACGCCGGGGTTGTCGTCGTCGCCGCCTCCGGCAACGAGGGCAAAGACGGATCGGGGCGCGAAATCTACGGCCAGGTCCACTCGCCAGGCAACGAGCCCTCTGTCATCACGGTCGGCGCGTCGAACTCCTTTGGCTCCGACTTGCGCAGTGACGACATAGTGACCACTTACAGCTCGCGTGGCCCGACGCGCAGCTTCTGGAGCGACCCGAATGGCACACGCCATTACGACAACCTGATCAAACCGGATCTAGTCGCGCCCGGCAACAAGATCATCGCCGCGCAGTCGCCCGGCAACTACCTCGTCCTGAACAACCCTTCGCTCGACGCCAACGTGAGTGGATCGGACACCCGCGCGCAGATGTACCTGAGCGGCACGTCGATGGCTGCGCCAGTTGTCTCCGGCGCCGCGGCGATGATGTTGCAAGCCAACCCGTCTCTCACCCCGAACCTCGTCAAGGCGATACTCTCTTACACGGCGCAGCCGCTCATGGGCTTCAACCCTCTACAGCAGGGCGCTGGCGAGATCAACGTCGAGGGCGCGGTGCGCATGGCGAAGGCTGTGCGGTCGGACTTGGGCCTCGTCAATCTCGTAATCGGCTCGCCACTGCTCTGCCCCGGCTGCTCGCTCCCGACCCAGCAGACGACGATAGCGGGCTTCAGCTTCCAATGGTCGCAGGGCGTCATCTTCGATCAGACTTACGGCACGGGCGCCACCCTGATGACGCAGTACCAGAAGGTCTACGCGCTCGGCGTCCTGATGGGCGACGCCACGGTCGAGAGCAACGGGGTCCTCATCGGTGACGGTGTCTTGATCGGCGACGGCGTGCTGATGGGCGACACACTCCTCACCAGCGACGGCACGACCATGAACGGCGGGACGTATTTCTACGGGACGGGTGTCCTCATCGGCGACGGCGTCTTGCTCGGCGACGGCGTCCTCATCGGCGACGGAGTGCTGATGGGCGACGGAGTGCTGATGGGCGACGGAGTGCTGATAGGAGATGTGGCATCGCAGGCCGCGCACGCACTTACACACGGCGACGCGACGGCGTGCATGGTCGCCAACTAACCCCGCGCGAGCGACCTCCTGATGAAAACCGCAGTTTGGGCGCGGGAGCTGACGGGAAAATGCAGACGTGAGCTCCTTGAGAATGAGAAGCAGTTCCGGCATGGGCGCCGCGCGACATTCGCGCGGCGCCCACGCCCCTCTTCCGCCCGCCGCTCTTTTCCTGACCCACGCCCTCGATCACTGATGACGACCCTAAAGCTCTGATGCGAGCGCCTTCGACGGCGAGAAAAGTTTTTCTCACACACCGCGCCCCATTTGATACTATCGATCACGGCGGCTCTCAGCCGCCTCCTTGCCACGCCCTTCCTCCCTCGACACTTAAGGTGACCCGGAGACGCTCCCAGATCATGGAGAACGGAAGCACACGCCGTTTCACACAGCCCTTCCTGCGGACGATTATCGTCCTCGGCGTGGTGGCTTACCTCCTCTCGCTCGGCTTCCTGCCCTTCTCGCGCCTCGACTCGCGCTTCCTCATCCTCGCGCTGCTCACGCTCGGCATCGGCTCGCGCTTCAGCATCAAGATTCCGCGCGTCAGCGCACACATCTCCGTCTCCGACTCCTTCATCTTCCTCACGCTCCTGCTCTTCGGCGGCGAGGCGGCGGTCATCGTCGCCGCGCTCGACGGGCTCTTCACCTCGCTGCGCTTTAGCCGCAAGCCCACCACGCTCCTCTTCAACGCGGCGGTCGTCGCCTTCTCCACCTTCGCTACGGCGGAGCTCCTCTGGTGGAGCGTGGGCGACGTGGTCGCCCTCACGAGCGAGCGTTACACGCCGCTCTACATCCTCGCACTGAGCGTGATGGCGTTCGGGCAGTACGTCTTCAACTCAGGCATCGTCGCCGTCTGCGGCGCGATCAAGGACGGGCGACCCGTCTGGCAGACTTGGAGCAGGAACTACCTCTGGACTTCCGTCACCTACTTCGCGGGCGCGTTCGCCGCTGGCGCCCTCGCCAAGCTCGTCGGGTTCGTCGGCTTCTACGCCTTCGTCGGCACGCTGCCCATCCTCGGCATCGTCTACTTCACCTACCTGACCTACCTCAAGCACGTCGAGACTTCCGCCGCGCAAGCCGAGCAGGCGGAGCGCCACGTCGAGGAGTTGTCGCACCACATCGCCGAACAGGATCGGCTGAGGCGCGAGCAGGAGGAGATGCGCGAGCAATTCACGCAGCTCGAAAAAATGTCCGCGCTCGGCGAGCTGGCTTCGGGCGTCGCCCACGACTTCAACAACACCCTCGCGGGCGTCCTCGGTCGCGCGCAACTGATGATGCGCACCTCCGACCCGGAGAAGATCAAAAAGGGCTTGCAGATCATCATCAAGACGGCGGAGGACGGCGCGCGCACGGTCAAGCGTATTCAGGACTTCGCGCGCCAGAGGCGAAGCCAGGACTTCGAGCCCGTCGCCACCGATCAACTCCTGCTCGACGTGAAGGACATGACGAGCCCGCGCTGGAAGGACAGCGCCGAGGCTCGCGACGCCTACGTCCGCGTCGTGCTCAGGATCAAATCAAACTCTTTCGTCATGGGCGACGAGTCGGAGCTGCGCGAGGTGCTCGTCAACATGGTCTTCAACGCCGTCGACGCGATGCCGCACGGCGGCACGCTCACGCTCGCGTCGCGCGACGAGGGCGACCACGTTCTCGTCAGCGTCTCGGACACCGGCTGCGGGATGAGTCAGGAAGTGCGCTCGCGCATCTTCGATCCGTTCTTCACGACGAAGGGCAAGGCGGGGATGGGGCTCGGTCTCGCCGTCTCCTACGGCATCGTCCGCAGGCACGAGGGCGCGGTCGAAGTGCAGTCAGAGGTGAATGAGGGGACGACCTTCACGATCCGCTTGCCTATAGCGCACGGCGTGCGTCAGCCCGAAGCCGTCGAGGATGTCTCAGCCGCCGCCGACGCCCCCGCGGCGAGCGCGGGGAAGCGCACGCGCGTCCTCGTCGTCGACGACGAAGATCACGTCCGCGATCTGCTCGCGGACATTCTCGAATCAGAGGGCTGTGAGGTTGTGACCTGCGCGAGCGGCAACGAGGCTGCCGCGATCATCGGCGCGGGCGGGTTCGACGCCGTCTTCACAGACATCGGCATGCCGGGCATGAGCGGCTGGGAGCTGGCGCGGATCGTGCGAGAGCACGACGCGGACATTCCGGTCGCCGTGATAACCGGCTGGGGGGAGTCCGTGGGCTCAGACCAGCAGCAGGCTGCGCGCGTCGATTGGGTTGTGTCGAAGCCGTTCTCGATGAAGCGGATCGTGGAAATCGTGCGCGAGATCGAGCAGCGCGATAAATCAGCGCGCGACGCTCAACTAGCCGCCGCCTGATCCCGCGGCGCTCGTCGGCGCCCCGCCCTTTTCCGTATTACAGATCAAGCAGGCTGGTCTTGACCCGACAGCCACAGCCTCCGCTGCTTGATCGCGCCCTCGACCCGTTCCTCGACCTCTTCGCTGCGGAAGGGCTTCACCAGGCAGGCATAAGCTCCGAGTTTGAGCATCCCCCTCGCGTGCTCCTCGTCGCCGATGCCCGAGATGATGATGACGGGCGTGTACGGCTGCTGCTGGCGGACGTGCCCGAGTAGTTCGACTCCGCTAATGCCGGGCATCGAGATGTCTGTGAGCACCACGTCGTAGGTGTCTTCGGCGAGCCAGACGAGCGCCTGCTCTGCGGTCTCAGCCACGTGGCAGAGATGCCCTTCCGAAAAGAGATCGTAGAGTGTGTCGCGGATGGCTTCGTCGTCGTCGACGATGAGGATTGCTGCCATGAGGTTTCTCTGCGCGCGCGGGGCGGGTCGGCGACCGCGCGCGGCGCGTTTATCCCTTCGGAGAATTAGCGGAGTGCAGGTAGACCTTATGCGGGTGCGGGCTGGACGCCCTTCTTCATCGGAAAACGCACGCCCCGCGGAAAAATAATACGCGATCGCGCGCGGAATCGTTACCCGATTCGGAGTGAGTTTGCATTAACTGCTCCGGCGATTTTTACTCCAACAGTTGCACGCAATGACTGAGGGCGTCACGCCCGGCGCGAGCCTCCGGAGGAGACCCGCGCCGGGCGTGACGCCCTGTCGTCGCATCGGTTTATTTACTAACGCCGCGGACTGCTCGAACGGACTGTCACTTCGCTGCCGCGCAACAGTTCCAGATCGTCGCGGCCCTGCACGTAGACCGAGCCGGCGCCCGCGCCCGCGCCGACGACCGCGCCGATGGCAGCGCCCGAGCCGCCGCCCGCGATGGCTCCGATGATGGCGCCGACCGCCGTGCCGATAGCCGTGCGCTGCACGGTGCGGTTCGTCTGGCTGCTGTCGCGCACGCCGCCCTCGTTATCGACCTTGACGCTCTCGCCGTTAGTCGAGCGGATGCCCTCGACGAAGCCGGAGAAGGTGTAGCTGCGCCCGTCGCGCAGGACGATGCGGTCGAAGTTGAAGCTCATCTCCGAGCGACCCGTGACGCGACCCGAGCGGGCGACGCCCGAGATGTGACCCTGCAGCGACGCGCCCGCGTACTCCGAAGGCTGCGTGACCGTCATCGTGAACTGCTCGCCCTCTCGCGTGGTGCGCGTGCTCAGGTCCTGATCGAGCGTGGCGCTCAGCGTGACGCCGTCGGGCACGATGAACTCGCTGCTCGCGGTCGGCACGGTCGTCCCGGCTGTGTAGCCGCCGCCACGGTAAACGTCGAATTGCGCTACGTCGGACGTGCGCTCGTAGACGCTGCGGACGGTAACGGGCGTGCGCAGGTTGATGTCGGAGATGCGGCGGGTGACTTCGAGCCGCCGACCGCCCTCTATCGGATCGAACGTGACCGTGAAGTCGCTGTCGCGGTCGCCGGTCGTGCTGACGATGAGCTGGTCGCCGTAGACGCTCGCCCTGGCGCGGACGGAGTGCCCGTCAGCCGCCTGCTCGACGCGCTCGCGCCCGTCGGCGACGAACGTGATCTGCGGGGCGCGGGTCGAAGCGATGGTCACCTGCGTGCCGCGACGCTCGACGGCGAGTGTGTCGGGCGCTTCGAGGCGCGCGATCAGGGCGTCCTCGGTGCGCTGCCGGTTATAACCCGGAAGGGCTCTCGACGCGTTCTGCGCCGCGGTGCGCGGATCGTCGCTGCGCGAAACGTCGAGGCGGTAAGTGCCGGTCAGCAGACGGTCGACGCCGTAGACAGTGCTCGTGCCCGGTAACGGGTTGTTGCCGTAGCCGCCGCGAGCCGTGTCGGGGTTCCAGGTGATGCCGTAGGCGCTCGCCAGCTCGCCGAGATCGGCGCGGACGGTCGCCCAGTCGTCGTTGACGTTACCCTCGAGCTGGTTGCGTCTGAGGAAATTATCGACGAGCGTCGCGCGGTCGAGCACGAGACGGACGTCGGCGACGGTCGCCCGCCGCTGATTGTTGCGCGTGCGGAGCTGCGTCGTGGCGTTGACGAAGTCTGTGATGTAAAGGTTGATGTTGTTCTCGCGCCGCGTGTTGTCGATGCGGCTGTTCCTGATCGCGTAGTCGAGGTCCGTGCGGAAGCGCGCCGTGTCGCTCTGGACGCGGCTGATGATCTGCGCCACCTGGAAGCGGTTGACGCGCGCGCGCTGCGCCTGCGCCGTCAGCCCCGTGGTGACAAAGGCTAAAAGGAGTGCCGCCGAAATGATTCTTCTTGCGTGGTTCATTTACTCTTCCCTCCGGTCTTGAAATTCCAAGTGATGTTTGAGCCGAAGCCCTCGCGCCAGCCGCCCATTCCGGGAAGCCGTTTGCGCTTTACATTAACGGGGGGAGTTTCAGTCGGACGCCGAGGAGAGCGGGAGACTTGAGCCGCGCCGAAATAATTTCGCGCGTGGTTTGAACTTTCCGAAGTGTCGCGCCCGCGTTCCGAGGAGTCTCGTGTGCGGGCTTTTAGCGCGACCCTGTAAAATCTGATTCACATCCGCGCAGCTCAGGTTGCCGCGATTTCCGACCCACCAAAGCGGGGTGTTTACCCACCGTTTTCAATGTACAAAGATCGTCCACAGCGTACCGTTCCGCGTATCGTGCGGGTTCACCGCGCCGACGAAGAGCGCCGCTAACTCCTACGAACTGAATGATTCGCACTTTCCCACCTACGTCCTATTGCAATTACCGTGCGCGCGCGTTGACCCGGCGACCGACGCACCGGCGGCTGAGTCCCCGGCTCCGGCTCGTGCTATCCTGTCCGAACCCTGACGGAGGTGAATCGGAGTGGAAACAGGCGACGCCAAAGCCGTCGTAAAGTTCGCGGGCGACGATCTCTTCGTCGCCGTCTCCGCGAGCGGTCACGCGCTGGCGGTCGAGACCGACTCGGCACGCTCGCGCGCGGCGACGCCGATGGAGCTGCTGCTCCTCGCCGTCGGCTCCTGCACGGGTGTGGACGTGATCTCGATCCTCCGCAAGAAGCGCGAGCGCGTGACGGGCTATCACATAGAGGTGCGCGGCGAGCGCCGCGCGGAGCACCCGCGCTCTTACACGCGCATCGAGGTGAGGCACGTCCTCAGCGGTCACAACCTCTCGGAACGCGCCGTCGCGCAGGCGATTGAGTTGTCCGACACGAAGTATTGCAGCGTCGCCGCGACGCTCCGACCCGCGGTTGAGATCGTCACGAGCTATGAGATCGTGGAGGACGGGTCGGCCGTGTGAGGCACGGCGCAACTGAATGGGCGTGGGCTCGTCGTCAGGAAAAGCTTGCGCCCGCGCGCCCACTTGCTGCTAGAATGCCCGCCTGACCCTGAGCATCAATTTACTTCCGAGGAGAAAGACATGGCTGACGAGAAGAAGAATTGCAAACACCCCGGCTGCCTGTGCCCGGCGGACGAAGACAGCGACTATTGCAGCGCCTACTGCCAGGGGGCGGGGCAACAACCGGAAACGATCTGCGATTGCGGCTGCCCCGACTGCATGTAAGCGCATCTTAGGTTTCGACCGACCGGCTGAAGCGACTCCCCGCCCGGGCGCGCGTCTTCAGCCGGTTAATTTTTTCCGGCAGCTCGGGCGTTGACGGTCGCGCGTTTCGATGGCGCGCCTGCCGAATCATTCCCGCCATCTTGAGAACGCGAAGAAAGATGATCGTCCCTTCCACACTGATCCTCAGCCCCGTGCTCTACGCGCTGGCGCTGCTCCCGGCCTGCTACCGCGCGCCGAGCCCGAACGCGAACTCGCCGGCGGCCGCGCCCGCGAGCGCGGTCTTCTTCGAGTCGCTCCCGACGGACGAGCAGGGCGGCGACGACGCGCTCGCGAACGCGCGCCGCCTCGACCGCCAGAACCGCGGCGCGGACGGCGGTCTCTCGACGCTGCCGCCGCAGGAGCACATGCGCCGCGCCGCCGTCTACCTCGCCAACCGCGCCTTCTCGGAAGCGCGCGAGCACTGGACGGCGCTCATCGCGCAGTACCCCGCGGACGCGAACGTGCCCGGCTCGCTCTTCGGCATCGGTCGCTCCTACTACGTCGAGCGCCGCTACGCCGAGGCGCTCCCCTTCTTCGAGCGTCTGGGTCGCGACTTCGCGGGGCAGAAGGAGGGGCGGGAAGGCTTCTACTACACCGCCGCGACGATCCTGCGCCTGGGCAGACCGGCGGATGCCGCCGCGCGCTACCTCGAATACGCCGAGCGCCACCCGCAGGGCGAGCGCATCGAGAACGCCTACCTGAACGCCATCGACAGTTGGCGCGAAGCGGGTCGCGACGATCTCGCGCGGCAGTGGATCGGCTCGGCGCGCGAGCGGTTCCGCGGCAAGCCCTCGGAGGCGAACGCGCTCTTCGCCCTGCTCCGACTCGAAATCGCGGCGGGCGAGTGGCAGTCGGCGGTGCGCGCGGCGGATCAGATGCGCGGCGTCGCGTTCAACAAGGACGTGCAGACGACGCAGGCGGAAGTCACATACCTCAAAGCCTACGCGCTGGAGCGCTCCGGTCAGAAGGCGCAGGCTGGCGCCGTCTACCAATCGATCACGGACCGCGCCGCTTCATACTACGGCTGGCAGGCGACCGAGCACTTGCATGATTTGGGCGGAGACTGGAAACGCGCCGCGGCTGTGAGGGCGGCGTCGGTGAAGAGGGAGGTGGAAGCGGCGGCGGCGAACTTCCCCGCCCCGAATCGCGAGGTGCTGTTGCGCGCGGTGAAGGGCAAGAACGTCGATCCGCGCTACGTCCTCTCGATCATGCGGCAGGAGAGCAGCTTTAATACGCGCGCGCGCTCGCTCGCCGGCGCGCGCGGACTGCTCCAGCTCACCATCGACGTGGCGAACAAGTACGCGAAGGGCGCCGGGCTGGAACGGGTGATCGAGGACGACCTCTACCGACCCGAAGTGAACATCCCCGTCGGCGTCGAATACCTCTCGCAGCTCTTCCGCATGTTCCCCGACCTGCCCGAAGGGGTCGCGGCTTCATACAACGGCGGCGAGGACAACGTCGAGCGCTGGGTGCGCCGCGCCGTCCACAAAGACAACGGAGTCTTCGCCGCCGAGATCGGCTTCGCCGAGTCAAAAGACTACGCGCTGAAGGTAATGGCGAACTACCGCGCCTACCAGCAGCTCTACACCTCCGACCTCCAGCGGAGACGCTGAGAGAAAACCTTCTCCTACGAGTTGCGCCAGATGCGTAGTTGCTCACGACGCTTGGCCTCGCTACGCTCCCGAAGTTTAGCCGCCGGGTAGCCGATCACGAAGAGGACGAAGCCGAGCGCAGCCCCAGTTGCGTACTGCTCACCTGTCGGACTAATCATCGCACCCATAGCTCCCATCATCGGCTCATATTGAGTTACATTTGTATCGGGCACGCTAACAGGTGAAACGGGCGCGCTAACGGGCTCACTCTTCTCCGGCGCGGGCGCAATTCCGACCCCGGCAAAGAAGCCGATGATCGTTGCGAATACCGCGCTCGAAACTTTCGAGACGCGGCGCTTGAGGGCGCGCAAACCTACGGGACAGCTCCGCGTCAGCATCGTCCCGTCCTTGCGGCAGTAGAAGCGGACGCATAGACGTGCTCCTTCCCAACGCATGACGAGTCGCTCGGCTTCCTTACTCGTCATCTCCGATAAGTTGTAGACGTTCAGGCTGCAACGGTGGCAGAAGCGCACGCGCTTGTCGCCCCGCATCTCGTCCCAGTCAGCCTCGCACGGCGCGGCTATCCGCACGCGGTCGAGTGCGTTCGTGAAGCGTACCACCATCGCGTCCACCCCCGGCTCAAGTTTCCCTCACCGGAGTTAGACACCGCGCTCGCGCATTCGTTCCGCGCCGCGCTCTCACCCCGCGCCATTCACTGCGGTGGGTCGGGACAGAAGCGCGGGTCTGCGAAGCCGCGCGCGCGCTCGCGACGCCGCAGCGGATCGGGTTGATCATAGTGGCGCGGCAGGACGCCGAGCCGCACGAGCGCGGGGCGGTATTCATAACGAAGCGTGACCTCCGCCGCCGGGTCCCGTTCGAGGTCGAGGTTCACCCAGCGCACGTCGTGTCCGACCGAGCGACCGATGCCCGTCGCCGCGTACTCGTCGTCGCGCGCGGGCTCGGCGGCGCGGTTTCTGGCGGCGCCCGCCGCCCCGCTCGACGACTGCGAGGGCTGCGGCGCTGACTTCATCTTGCTCTCCTCGTCGCGGCTCGACTCGCCCAGCGGTCGCGGGCTCGGCGGCACGACCTCCGAATACCCCGCACGCTCGCGGAAGAAGACGGCGGTGATGACGCCCACGTCCGCGGCGCGCCCGAGCTTCTTCGCGTAGGAGTCGCGCTCGGAGGTGAAGTAGAAGCGGCGCGCGCGCGTCTGGCTCATCTGCCAGCCGGTGACGGTGATCGTGCCGTAGGGCTGGACGACCCACTTGCTCGCGTCGCGCGCCGTCGTGCGCCGCGCGTCGATGGTGTTGAGCCCGTCGACCGAGAGCGCGACCGCGACGCGCACGGGCAGCGGGTTGCGGATCCGCAGCACGTACTCGGAGCCGGCGACCGCCTCGACGTAAACCCTGCCGCGCCCCGGTAATTGTTCGAGCGGCGAGCCGCCGACGATGACCTCGACGCCGAACGGGTCGTAGCGGACGGGGTGCGCCGGTCGCCCCCACGGCCGCTCCTGCCCCGCTTCGTCGCCCTCGATTAACGCAGTCGTCTCGTCCTTCGAGCCGCCCGCGAAGACCGCCGCGCCGAGTGTCGCGAAGCAGGCGCAGCAGAACGCCGCCGCAAAAGTCTTTCGCATCTCTTCGACCTCCTCCGATTATTCCGAGCCACTATTTGAACGCGGCTCTCCTCATTTCCTTGCGGGCGCGGCGGCGGTTTGTGGTACAAAACTTCGGCGGGGGACGGAGGCGACTGCCGGATGATTAGTTTCGGGGCGGACGAATGCGCGCGGCTCGACGCGGCTTCGCGGCGCGAGTGGCTTGAGACGAACGGGCTGGGCTTCACCTACCGCGCGGGCGATTTCGAGATCGAAAAAAAAGTCTTCATGCAGCACTGTCAGAACACGACGGTCGTCCGCTACGGCTTCACCGCGCCGCGGGGTGCGAAGGCTCGGCTCGAACTCCGCCCGCTCGTCGCCTTCCGCGACTACCACTCGCTCGCGCGCGAGGCGCTCGACATCTTTCTCCGCGCCGAGATGAAGAAGGGGCTCCTGCGACTCGGCAGGCGCGACGACTCCCTCGCGCTCTTCCTCGCGCACGACGCGCGCTCGGTCTCCGTCGAAGGGCTCTGGTACAGGAACTTCGAGTACGCGGAAGAGCGCGAGCGCGGCTTCGACTGTCACGAAGACCTCTTCAACCCGTGCCTGCTGACGTTCGACGTTTCAAGCGGCTCTTCGTGCGACATCATCGCCTCGACGGAGCGGCGCGACGCGGGCGAAGCCGCGCTGCTCGAAGACTCGGAGCGCGCGCGTCGCCGCGGACTCAGCCTTTCCATCTTAGAGGTAAACACACAAGCCTCTGCGAAAGACGACAACACCGCATCATCAAGTGGGGTGAAGGACGAACGCGATGACGGCATCGAAGCAGCGGAGCAGGATGTTGATGAAGACATCGCGGGCGGCGAAGAGCGCGCCGAGCATCTGAAGTCGCTCGCGCGCGCCGCCGATCAGTTCGTCGTCCGCCGCGGCGAAAGCCTCTCGACCGTCATCGCCGGCTACCACTGGTTCACCGACTGGGGGCGCGACACGATGATCTCGCTCACGGGTCTCGCCCTCGTGTCGCGCCGCTTCGAAGAGGCGCGCGAAACCCTCCTCGCCTTCGCCGCGAGCCTCGATCAGGGCTTGATCCCGAACCGCTTCCCCGACGCGGGCGAACGCCCCGAATACAACACCGCCGACGCCACGCTCTGGTTCGTCAACGCCGTGGGCGAGTACCTGCGCCGCGCGCGGGACGAACAGTTCGTCCGCGAGAAATTGTACGAGCCCCTTCTCGAGATCATCCGCTGGCACGAGCGCGGCACGCATTACGGGATCCGCATGGCGGAGGACAGTCTGCTGCGCGCGGGCGACGTGGACGCGCAGGTCACCTGGATGGACGTGAAGCTCGGCGACTATCTGGTGACGCCGCGCACGGGCAAGCCCGTCGAGATTCAAGCGCTCTGGTACAACGCGCTGCGCACGGTCGAGGCGCTCGCGCGCCGCTTCGGCGACGAGCCCACGCGCAACCGCTGCCGTGCCACAGCCGACGCCGCGCGCGCCAGCTTCAACGGTCTCTTCTGGAACGAGGCGGAGGATTGTCTCTACGACTGCGTCTCCGACGCGGGCGAGCCGGACGACTCGCTGCGACCGAATCAAATCTTCGCCGTCAGCCTGCCGCACGCGATCACGACGGGCGAGCGGGCGCGCTCGGTCGTCCGCAAGGTCGAGCAGGAGTTGCTCACGCCCTTCGGTCTGCGCTCGCTCTCGCCGCGCCACCCCGCATACCGCGGTCGCTACGAGGGCGACGCATACTCGCGCGACACCGCGTATCATCAGGGCACGGTCTGGGCCTGGCTGCTGGGTCCCTTCGTCACGGCTTACCTGAAAGTTAACGACCGCTCGCCGGAGAGCGTGGCAGCGGCGCGCGGCTGGCTCGGCAACTTCCGCGCGCACCTGCGCGAGGCGGGGCTCGGTCAAGTCTCCGAAATCTTCGACGGCGACGCGCCCCACGCGCCGCGCGGCTGCATCGCCCAAGCCTGGAGCGTCGCCGAGATTTTGCGTTGCGAGTTGGAAGAGGTAGGCTGAATCCTATCGTCGTGTAGGTTGGTACCGCCTGCCACTTTCGATTGCGGAATGCGGATTGCGGATTGCGGATAAGGGGGATCGAGCCATTCTCTCATTGACCAAATGACTCAACGACTCAATGAGACAGTGATTTAATCCTCTTCAATCCGCATTCCGAAATCCGAAATCCGCAATTCTCACTGAGGAATCGTTGAATGCCGACCAACACGCCGCCGCCCTATTTCCCGCAGGGCTCGCTACAGCCGCCCGACCCGAACCGCTGGCGCAAGATCAAGGGCGGGTTCTTCGGCTGCCTCGCGCTCATCCTCCTCCTGCTCGTCGCGCTGGCGACGTGGCTCGTCACGCGCGCACACTGAGCCCCGAATCCGTCAGACGCGCCGCGCCGCGAAGCGTTGTACGAGGACTACGACGAGCAGCAGCGTCGTGACGGAAGCCGAGAGCAGGCAGTACTGGCAGAAGGCGTGGAGCACGAAGGCTTGCAGGTACAAGAGCCACAGCGAGAACAGGAACATTAACGCGACGAGGACTGTGAGGAGCCTGCGCGCGGAGGCGTAGCCGAAGGCGGCGAGCGTGGCGAGGCTGAAGGCTGTGAAGTACGCCGCCGCGCCGAACGCCGCGAGCGGCAAGCCGCCGACGGTCGCGTAGCGGCTGCCGAGGACTTCCGCGCACCCGTGCGTGATCGAGCACTGGAGCGTCGTGCCGTTCAGGTGCTCCACCGTCAGGTAGATCGCGTCGCACAGCCCGACGAGCGCGAGCAGCGCGGCGCAGGCGTCGAGCAGCGCGGCGCGCGTCGATCCGACCGACCCCGCGAACGCCCCCCCGCCCTCCGTTCTTTCAGACACGATAGCCGCTCACCTCTTCTGCGCAGCCAGCTCGCTCTCGACCGCCGCGCTCAGCTTCTCCAGCGGCGTCTGCCGCGTCCTTCCACTCGTTCTGCTTCTCGTAAATCAGGTCGTGCATCTCCCAGAACTTGCCCTGCATCCCCGCGGCTTCCGCGGCGAGCGCGGCTTCGGCGGCGTGCCTGTGGATCTCGCGCAGCGGGAAGTTGCGGAAGGCGACGCCGACCTGCGTCGGGTACTTCGCGACGAGCTGCTTGAGGACGCCGTGCATCAACCCGCAGGTCGGGCACTGGAAGTCGCTGAACTCCTCGAGCTTCACGGGAGCGTCGGCGCGACCGCGCACGCGCGCGGGCGGCGAGTCGTCGGCGACCGCCGCGCGCGCCGGGCGCGGGGCGTTCGGCGCGGCGTTGGTGGCGGCGCTCGCAGCCGGCTTCACGTCGCTCGAAGGCGAGCGCATCAGGAGCGCCCCGCCGCCGAGCGCGACGAGGAGGACGACGGCGATGATCAGTACGGGCAGAGTTTTTTTCATAAAGTTTTCGACAACGTCGGGCGCGCCGCGCTGATTTCAGAGCGCGCGCGACCGTTCACGCGAGGCTGAGGTGCGCGCTCAGCCGGGACGCGCCTTGTGGATTTCGGTCTCTGCTAGTATAAAAGCAAACGACTCTTTAATCACTACGTCAGAACTATTTATTGCGCCGGCCACGCGGGACTCGCCGCCGCTCAGGTTTCGGTTGACGCCGCGCGGGTACGAAGGCGCACGCGCTCTGCTTCGGGGAGGTCGGCTCTAACGATGTCGCAGAACACCGCCACGACACTCGACAGCGGCGAAGGCGCAGCCGCCACGCTCTACGACCGTTTCGCGAACCTCTACGATCTCACCTTCAGGTTCAACCGCTACAGCAACTCGTTGGAGCGTTACCTGCGCGAGCGCGCGCTCCCGCTCCCCGACGGCGCGCGCGTCCTCGACGCCGGGTGCGGCACGGGGCTGCTCACACTCGCGCTGCTCCGCACGCTCAAACGCCCCTCAGAAGTCACCGCCTTCGATCTCTCCGCTCCTTCCCTGCTCAAAGCACTCTCCGCCGTGAAGAAGCTCGGCGGGCGCCCGCGCCACCGCGTCAGCTTCCTCCAGGCGAACCTGCTCGCGCTCCCCTTCGCCGCGGAGACTTTCGACTTCGTCGTGACCAGCGGCGCGCTCGAATACGTCCCGCTCGGCGAAGGGCTCGCGGAGCTGGCGCGCGTCACGAAGCCCGGCGGCTGCCTGCTGCACCTGCCCGTGCGCCCCGCCCTCGCGAGCAAGCTGCTCGAAATCATGTTCCGCTTCAAAACCCACCCGCCCGCCGAGGTCGAGCGCCACACGCGCCGCCACTTCCACCTGATCGAACGTCACCGCTTCGATCCTCTCGAACCCATCGGCTGGACGAAAGAAGCCATACTCGCGCAAAAGCCGTGACCAAAAAGTACTGTGTACTGAGTACTGTGTACTGAGTGAAAGATGATCTCTCGCTCTCGCTTTCGTTACTGCTCTTGCTCCTATCTCAGTACTCAGTACTCAGTACTCAGTACTCAGTACTTCTTTTCATCACTGCTTGTTGAAGTGCTCGATGACTACGCGCGCGACGGTGGGGATGATGTCGCGCTCGTTCGCCTGATTCTCGGTGAAGGTGACGACGACGAAGCGCGCCCCGTTCGGCAGCTCGATGTAGGCGGCGTCGTGCCGCGTGGTCGAAGTCCAGCCAGCCTTCGACCAGAGCCGCGCGCCGGGGAAGTCTTCGAGGGCGATGCCCGTGAAGCCGTGCGCCTGATCGTCGGCGTCCTTCGACTCGCCCGCGAAGTCGCGCTTCAAAAGCGACCTCATCGCGGCGCTGCGCGCCGGGGTGACGGCGCGATCCGTGGCGATCTCGGCGAGCAGGCGCGCGACGGCGTCGGTCGTGAGCTTGTTGCGGTTCTCGCCCTTCGCGCCGCGCGAGAAGCGCTCGCGCCCGTAGGCGTCCTCGCAGAAAGTCTTCTGGTTCGTGTTGATGTTCGTGTAGCCGAGCGAGGCGAAGTAGCGGTTGACGGCGTCGCGCTTCTGCTGCCAACGCTTCATCTCCGCGCCCTGAAGCTCCCTGCCGCTCGTCGTGTCCGTGAGCATGTCGAGGACGTAGCCGGTCGCGTCGTTGGAAGAATCGACGATCATGTCGCGCAGCGCGCGCTTCAGCTCGTCGGTCTCCTTGAGCCTCCCGTCTTCGAGCAGGCGGTGCGCGTAGGCGAGGTAGAAGAGCTTGACGACGCTCGCCGGGTAGATGCGCTCGTTGCCGCGGAAACTCCCCTGGGCGGGGCGCGCCGTGTCGCGCAGGTCGATGACCGTGATCGCGAGCTGACTCTCCGTCAGCTTTTTACCGGCGAACTTCTTCAACGCAGCGCGCGCCGCCGCGTCGACTAACGACTGAAGCTCCGGCGACTGCGCGGGCATCAGCCGGGTCGTCGATGCGGGCTGTGTTTTGTTCGCCGACTTTTTACGCGCAGACGCGCCTGATGGCGTGATGATAGACAAAACTACCGCGGCGAAGAATAGACCTCTTGCGAAAGTGGCGACAGGTCGGAACCGCCTGCGGTAGCGGGCGGGTGTGTGCGACGTAAGAGACCCGCCCGCTACCGCAGGCGGTTCCGACTTGAGAGACCCGCCCGCTACCGCAGGCGGTTCCGACTTGATAGCGACGCGCGACGTTCGCAAGATGTCTAATATTTTTTTGCTCATTTGATCCAGTTGGCGAAGGCGGTGATGACGACGGCGTTCGTGAAGTCGATGAAGAACGCGCCGACGACGGGGACGACGAGGAAGCTGCGCGGCGCGGGACCGAAGCGGGCGGCGAGCGCCTCCATGTTGGCGACGGCGTTGGGCGTGATGCCGAGCCCGAAGCCGATGTGGCCGCTCGACGTGACCGCCGCCTCGTAATCGCGCCCCATCAAAACGAAAGTCACGAAGACGGCGTAGAGGATCATCAGCACGACCTGCGCCGCGAGGATGACGAGCATCGGCACGGCGAGACCGGCGAGCTGCCACAGCTTCAAGTCCATCAGGGCGATGACGAGGAAGAGCGCGAGCGCGACGGTTCCGAGCGCGTCCATCGCGCGCGTGTCGATGCGCAGCCACCCGTATCGGTCGTCGAGGTTGCGCGCGACGCCGGCGACGAGCATCGTGCCGACGTAGCCGGGCAGCGTGATGCCTCCCCGCGTCGCCGCGAAACTGATCAGCGCGCCCACACCCATCGCGAGCAGGATCAAGAGTAGGTTCCTCAACAGCTCGCCCGGCTCCGTCGTGCGCGCCTCGTCTTTTGCGCGCACAGCCGCGTCCGTCACAGGCGTCTCTTCGTCGGGTGGAGCCATCGAGCCTATCGCCCAGAACTGCTCCGAGCCGTCGTCCTTCTGCTTCGAGGGCTTCGGCGCGAGGCGGCGTCGCCGGATGAGCGCGGTCGCGACCGGGTTGCCGACGAGGCTGGAGACGAAGATGCCGAAGGTCGCCGACGCGATGATGAGCGCGCCAGCGCCAGCGACGCCCTTCTGCTCGAAGAGAGACGTGAAGGCGAGACCCGTCGCGGGTCCGCCCGTCAGCGTCAGCGAGCCGCAGATGATGCCGAGCGCGGGCGGGGCTTTGAGCGCGAGCGCGACGGCGATCCCTGCGAAATTCTGCACGACCGCCATGAGCGACGCGATGATGAAGAAGAAGATCATGCGCGCGCCGCCCGCGCGCAGCAGCCCGAGCGTCGCGCCGTAGCCGATGGTCGTGAAGAAGGCGGTTTGCAGCGGCGCGCGCAGGGTCGAATCTATCGTGACGCCCAGCGGCGCGTAGCGGCGCAATATCATCACGAGCGCGGCGAACAGCAGTCCCCCGATGGCCGCCGAAGGGATGCTCGCGCGCGCGAACACCCCGACGCGGCGTTGCAGCCACCCGCCCACGAAGAGGAAGAGCGCGGCGAGCGCGAGCGTCAGCACGAGATCGAGCTTGAGCGTGCGCAAGCCTTCGATGATTGTCAGTTCCATCAGTCACGCCTTCACTGTAGCTTCACTTCAGAGTCCGGGGGCGGGGCCGTGCCGTCTCCCGTGCCTGCGCCTGAGCCAGCATCGCCTTGGACGCGCGGCGGCGGCGGCGGGGGCGGCGGTTCGCCGCCCCCGGCGAGTCGCATGTAGCCCAGCGCGAGCAGTTGCGTTCCGAGGTGGTACGTCGCCAAGCCTCTCAGGCCGCCGATCAGGCTGGGGAAGATGAACAGCGCGTTGGTCAGGATCACGGGGGCGTAGAGGACGACGATCCTTGAGCGCACGAAGCTCCAGCGCCGTGGCCCCGCGCCGCCGGGGAATCCGAGGCGCAGCCACAGACAGACGGGCACGACCCAGTAGGCAATCCTCAGAGCCAAGTACAGCCAAACCGATCCGGTGAAGAAGACGATGAACGACACGTCGGCCACGTGATAGAGTGCCAGTACGCCGGCGATCGCGTAGAATGCGCGGCTCAGGCGCGTGCTCCTGGCGGCGGCGCCGCGCCTGATGACGGTCGCGAAGACGACCAGCCCGATTAAAGCTAGCCAGAGGCTGAGGACGTAGAAGATCAGATCGAGGCGGTTCACGGCGTCCTGCCAACTCTGCTCGCCGAGCAGCAGAGCCGTGACCCAGTACACTCGCCCCACCCGCGCACCCTCTCCCAAAGTCGCGTCGGCAAGCCGGGCTGCCGCCGCCACTCGGGCGGCAGCAACGCCGCCTCTTCGATCTCGGCGGCGGCGGCGCGGGCGTAGGCGACGGCGTAGAAGGTGAAAATGGCGAGCACAGTGCAGATCGGGATGAGCGCGTAGGGCGACCAGTTCTGCCAGAGCGGCCTGCCAGCGGGGACGAGGTAGAGCATGAGCCCCCACGTGCCGAGGGTGGATGCCAGAATCTCGAACTGCCAAGCGTTGCTCGCGAACGGCGAACGCTGGCCGGGCTCGACGGGGAAGGTCAGCTTGTCCAACGCCGAAGTGGTGTCACCGGTCGCCTTGACGATCTTCGCGCCGAGCGCGCCGAGCGCCCCGATCTTTCTCCGCAGCACGTAGAAGTAGGCCTCCGAGATGATGAGCGCGAAAGGCAACGCGTAGATCCACGTCCGCAGATCGAAATCGAGCTTGGCGTCGAGCACCGCCATCTCGAAGAGGAATGCCTTGTCCGTCCGCTCTTCCAGGCCCTGCGTGCACGTCTCCAGCTTCTCCTGCCGCGCCTCGAGCGCGGCCCGCTCTTCCTCCTGCTGGCGCTTCCTCTCGGCACCTGTCGGTTCCGCCTGCGAGGCGGCAGAAGGCATGCCCGCTTGACGGCTCGCCGGTGAGGGCTGCGGCGTGGCCGCCGACGCGGCTTCGGCATTCGCGTCTGGCTGCGGGCTCGCGTCGGGCGTGGGCGAGGCTGGCAGCGTTGCGCACTGTGGCCCGGCCCCAATCTCTTCGCCCCCGTACTTCGTCCTGCTGAAGTCGAACGGCCCGCGGTAGATGTTCAGGTTGAGCGGCTTCTGCACGAGTTCGCAACTGAGCTGTTCGCACTCTTTGCGGAGTTTGCTGAACTCGCCCGCGCCGATCTTTTCAAAGGCGCGCGAGAAGGTGAGGGCGAGGACGAGCACGATGCCGAAGCGTGTCAGGTTCAGGCGCGTCAGCCGCGTCGAGAGCTTGTCCTGCGCCTCGCGTAGATTCTTGAAGGGATCGTCGCTCATGGGAGTAGCGGGGATGATTTACGTGCGCGCCCCGAAGCCGGCAGTCGGCGCGTGGGACGGCGGGCGACGGCGGATCGCCGACTGTCAGGGCGACGCCGCTTCGTAGACGACGCGACCGTCCATGATCGTCGTCGTCACCTTCGCCTTCTCGATCTCGACCGGGTCGATCTTAAAGATGTCGCGGTCGATGATGACGAGGTCGGCGAGCTTGCCGGGGGCGAGCGTGCCCTTCACGTCGTCTGTGAACTCGGCGAAGGCGGAGCCGACGGTGTAGGCGCGCACGGCTTCCTCGACCGTGATCTTCTGCTCGGGAATCCACCCGCCGGGGTTCTTGCCGTCGAGCGTGCGCCGCGTGGCGGCGGCGTAGACGCCGAAGAGCGGGTTCAGCGGCGCGACGTACCAGTCGGTGCCGAAGGCGAGGGTCGCGCCGGTGTCGAGCAGGGTGCGGAACGCGTAGGTCGTCTCGGCGCGCTTGTGACCGATGCGCTTCTCAGCCCAGCGACCGTCGTCGATGCAGTGGTAGGGCTGCATCGAGGCGATGACGCGGGCGCGCCCGAAGCGCGCGATGTCTTCGGCGCGGATGTGCTGCGCGTGCTCGATGCGGAAACGACGGTCGCGCGCGCCGCCTTCCTTTTCCAGTCGCTCGTAGAAGGAGAGGATCGTGTCGTTCGCCTGGTCGCCGATGGCGTGGATCATCACCTGGAGCCCGGCGCGGTCGGCGGCGAGGACGCGCTCGTACATTTTCTCGGGCGGGAACATCTCGTCGCTCGGCAGACCCGACGTGTCGGGCGCGTCGTTGTAGGGCGCGAAGAAGAGGGCGGTGGTCGAGCCGAGGCTGCCGTCGGCGAATCCCTTGAGACCGCCGATGCGTATGAGGTCGCCGCCGAAGCGAGCGCGCACGCCCACGCCCGCGATGCGCTGCCACGCCGAGAGCGGCGAGACGGCGTAGACCCTCGTCTTCATCTCGCCGCGCGCGGCGAGGTACTGGTAGACGCCCACGTCCGTGCCCGCGCTCATGTCCTGCACGCTCGTCACGCCTAGCCCGGCGGCGTGGTTCGTCGCGGCGCGAGCGTAGTCGAGCCGCTCGTCCCAGGAAGGATCGGGAATCTTCGCGTAGACGAAACTCTGCGCCGCGTCTTTCAAGACGCCGGTCGGCTCTTTGGTCTTCGCGTCGCGGACGATGAGACCGCCGGGCGGGTCGGGCGTCTCCTTCGTCACCCCGGCGAGCTTGAGGGCGACGCTGTTGGCGAGCCCCATGTGACCGTCGAGCCGGTTGACGAAGACCGGATGATCGGGCGTGACGCGATCGATCATCTCCTTCGTCGGGAGCGCGGCGGGCGTCCAGCGCTCGTGATCCCAGTCGCCGCCGGTGATCCAGCGACCCTTCGGCGTCTTCGCGGCGAACTCGCCGATGCGGCGCGCGAACTCCTCCGGGCTCGCGGCGTCGCGCAGTTGCACGGACGCCAGGTGCTGACCGCCGTCCGTGAAATGCACGTGGGAGTCGTTGAAGCCGGGCAGGACCAGCGCGCCGCGTGCGTCGATGACGCGCGTCCGCTTGCCCGCGAGTTTGCGAATTTCGGCGGTCGTCCCGACGGCGGCGATGCGGTTGCCGAAGACCGCGACGGCTTGGGCGCTCGGTCGCTGCTACGATTACAGCCGGAACGGGGGCGTAGTGTATCATCTGCGCGAGTCCCCCGGTAAACATTTTCGCGCTCCCCCGGAAGCTTCCCTCTTGGATCAACTGCTAGAAAATTTGCGCGCGGCGGTCGGGCGCGAGAACGTGCTCGCCGCACGCGACGAGCTGCTCGTCTACGAGTGCGACGGGCTGACGCAGCACCGGCACACGCCGCGCGCGGTCGCCTTCCCCGCCTCGACCGAGGAGGTCGCGTGTGTCGTGCGCGAGCTTGCGCGCGCGGGCGTGAGCTTCGCGCCGCGCGGGGCGGGGACAGGTCTTTCGGGCGGCGCGTTGGCGGTCGGCGGCGGTGTCGTCGTCGAGCTGGCGCGGATGAGAAAGCTGCTGAGGCTCGACGTTGAGAACCGCGTCGCGGTCGTCGAGACCGGCATGATCAACGCTCAGGTGTCGCGCGCCGCCGCCGCGCACGGGCTCTACTACGCGCCCGATCCTTCGAGCGGCGCGAGCTGCACCGTCGGCGGCAACATCGCGGAGAACGCGGGCGGCATTCATTGCCTCAAGTACGGCGTGACGACCGATCACGTCGTCGGCGCGCGCGTCGTCCTCTCCGACGGCAAGGTCGTCGATCTCGGCGCGGCGGGCGCGGGCGACTCGGTGGGCTATGATCTGCTCGGCGTCTTCGTCGGCTCCGAGGGCACGTTCGGCATCGCGACCGAGGCGACCGTCAAACTCCTTCCCCTGCCGCAGTCCGTGCGCACGCTCCTCGCGGACTTCGCAGACATCGACGACGCGAGCCGCGCCGTCTCCGCGATCATCGCCGCGGGTTTGATCCCCGCCGCGCTTGAGATGGTTGACGGCGCGACGATCCGCGCGGTCGAGGCGAGCGTCTTCGCCGCTGGGCTCCCGTTGGACGCGCAAGCCGCGCTGCTCATCGAGCTGGACGGGTTGGAAGCCGGGCTCGACGGAGAGGCGCAGCGCGCCGAAGACATCTGCCTGAGAAACGGCGCGCGCGGCGTGCGCCACGCGGCGGACGAGCGCGAGCGAAAAAAGTTGTGGGCGGCGCGCAAGGGCGCGTTCGGCGCGATGGGTCGGCTCGCGCCCGACATGATGTTGCAGGACGCCGTCGTGCCGCGCTCGCGCCTGCCCGAAGTTCTGGCGGAGACGTACCGCATCAGCGCGAAGCACGGACTCATCCTCGCCAACGTCTTCCACGCGGGCGACGGCAACCTCCACCCCATACTCTGCTTCGACCGG
Source organism: Acidobacteriota bacterium (assembly GCA_020200235.1). Lineage (GTDB taxonomy): Bacteria > Acidobacteriota > Blastocatellia > Pyrinomonadales > Pyrinomonadaceae > JAIVGV01. The sequence continues at coordinate 31,076 of JAIVJC010000008.1, forward strand.
CGCAACGCCGACGAGCTGCGCCGCGTCGAGTGTGCCAACCGCGAGATCGTCGAGACCTGCGTGCGCGCGGGCGGCACGCTCACGGGCGAGCACGGCGTCGGGCTCGACAAGAGTAAGTACATGCCGCTGCTCTTCTCCGAAAACGATCTCGACGCGATGCTCGCCGTGCGCGCGGCTTTCGATCCGACGGGCTTGTGCAACCCCGGCAAGATCATCCCCGCGCCGCGCGGCTGCGGCGAGGCTCGCGTCGTGGCGGCTGCGAGCAGTGGCAATCAAAACGCGGCTGTTGATAACGGACGCGGCGAAGCGCACGTTGCTCACGAAGAAGCCGCGGGCGAAGTAGAGAATGAGGCTGGCACGGCGTCGAACTTCCTGGCGGATGAAATTACACTCGTCAACGCGAGCGCCTCTCCGGTTGATGACGCGCGCGCCCCGCTCGTCCAACGGCGAGTCGCGATCACGAATGACATCAGGGATGCGTTCCGACGGGTCGCGGAGACCGAAGAAGACGAGGCGCGAGGCGGCGCGCTCGTCGTCTCGCCAGCATCGACCGACGAAGCCGCCGAAGTATTGCTGGTCGCTTCGCGCGAGGGCGTGCCGGTCGTACCGGAAGGCGCGGGGACGTGGCTCGGAGACGATCAGACTCACGCGCGCGGCTGCGTCTTCGTTTCGACGCGGCGGCTCTCGCGCATCGTCGCACACTCGCCCGCAGACCTCGTCGTCACGGTGGAGGCTGGCGTGCCGCTGTCCGCGTTGAACGAAGAGCTGGCGCGCGCGGGTCAGTGGCTCCCGCTCGACCCACCGGGCGGCGCGGGCACGAGCGTCGGCGGCGTGGTGGCGACGAACACGGCGGGCGCGCACGGCTCGGCTTACGGGACGCCGCGCGCTTTCGTGCTCGGGATGACGGTCGTGCTGGCGGACGGACGCGTCGTCAGAGTCGGCGGGCGCGTCGTCAAGAACGTCGCGGGCTACGATCTCTCCAAACTCTTCACGGGGAGTTTCGGCACGCTCGGGCTCATCACCGAGATCAACTTCAAGCTCCGACCGCGCCCCGAACGCGAGGCGACCTTGCGCGCGAACGCGGAGACCGTTGATAACTTATTCGTCGCCGCGCGTGGCATACTCCGCGGGGAGTTTCTGCCCGTCGCCCTCGACGTGCGCGCATCCGGCGCGGCGTCTCGGCAGGCGAACGCCGATCCCGCTCCACGCTTCACGCTGCTCGCGCGCTTCGCGGGCTCTGCGCGGACAGTCGAATCGCAACTCGGACGCGCGCGCGGTCTGCTGGGCGAGGGTGAGTCGCTGTCGGGCGTCGAGGTCGTCGAAGACGACGCGCGCTTGTGGGCGGAGGGCGGCGAGTCGAACTCAGATGAGGCTCAGCATATCGAGTTGAAGGTCAACGTCCTGCCCACGCGACTGAGAGCCGCGCTGCTCCGCCTCGAAGAACTACTCGGGGCTTCCGCCGCGCTCGACAACTGGGGCGCGAACGTCGCGGCGGGTCGCCTGCGCGTCCGCCTGTATGAAGTTAACGATCCCGCCGGCTGCGTCGATGCGCTCACGCGTTTGCGCGCGGGGCTGCGGGCTGAGGGCGGATCGGTCGTCGTCGAAAACGCGACGCGCGATTTGCGCGACGTGATGGATCGGATCGGTTTCGATCAGTGGGGCATGAGCGACGAGCGCGCCGCGCTCATGCGGCGCGTCAAGCTGCGGCTCGACCCGCGCGGGCTGCTGCCGCGTCGGTTCTTCGTGTGAGGAGTCGCAAAGAGAAGCGCGGAAGTTTTGCAAGGAGTCCTTATTCCGATTTCGCTGGCAGCCCCAGGATGATGCAGACTCAACCTCAGACACTCGCACGCGCGCTCGCACACGAGGAGGCGAAGCTGCTCGCGTGCATCCACTGCGGACTGTGCCTCGAAGCCTGCCCGACCTACGTCCACACGGGCGACGAGAACGACGGTCCGCGCGGGCGGCTCTACCTGATGCGCGCCGCCGAAGAGGGGCGACTCGCCGTCGCGTCGCCCGCCTTCGAGCGGCACATCGACCGCTGCCTCGGCTGTCGCGCGTGCGAGAGCGCGTGCCCGGCGGGCGTCGAGTACGGCGTGCTTCTCGAAGCCGCGCGCGCAGACATCCGCGAGCACGGCGAGAGGCGCAGCCACACCGGCAGGCTTCTCAACTTCACGCTGCGCCACGTCTGGCTCCACCCCGCGCGCCTGCGCTTCGCCTTCGCCGCGGCGCGCGTCTTCCGCGATGCGGGGCTCGCACGTCTCCTGCTCAAGTCGCGCCTGCCGCGTCTCGTCTCGCCGCGCTTCGAGCTCGCGCTCGCGCTGCTCGACTCTTCTGCGCGCGCCCCGCTCAACGGATCGAAGAGTATCGCGCGCGAAGCGTCGCACGAAGAGGGCACGCCGCGATCGGTCGTTGGAAAGAATGTTGGCGGCGCTGAGAGCCGTCCCGATGAGCCACGCGCCGCGCAACTCTTCGAGGGCTGCGTGACGGAAGGGCTGTTCGCGCGCGTCAACCGCGCCACGGCGCGCGTCGTGCGCGTGCAGGGCTGCGAGGTCTCCGCGCCTTCGGGTCAGGTCTGCTGCGGCGCGCTTCACGCGCACGCGGGCGACACAGAAGGCGCGCGCACGCTCGCGCGGCGCAACGTCGAGGCGTTCGAGTCCGCGCCGTTGGCTCCGGTCGTGACGAATGCGGGCGGGTGCGGGGCGATGCTCAAGGGTTACGGGCATCTCCTCTCGGACGACGTGGAGTTCGCGGATCGGGCGCGGGATTTCAGCGCGCGCGTGCGCGACGTGAGCCAGCAGCTGGCGGCGACGGGCTTGCGCGTGGGCGCGCCGATAGACGCCGGGGTGACGACCTACGACGCCTCGTGCCACCTGCTCCACGGCCAGCGCGCGGCGGAAGAGCCCCTGCGGATGCTCGAGGCGATCCCCGCGCTGCGCTTCGTCGCGCTCGAAGGCAGCGACGTGTGCTGCGGCGGCGCGGGCGTCTACAACCTGCTCGAAATGGAGCTGTCTGCGCGCGTGCTCGCGGAAAAACTCAAACACGTCGCGGAGTCGGGCGCGACGCTGCTCGCCACGGGCAACGCCGGATGCCACATGCAGATCGGGGCGGGCGCACGGCTCGCGGGCATGGAGCTTCGCGTCTGCCACCCCGTCGAGCTGCTTGACGAGTCGTACCGGCGTGCGGGATTTTATGACGAAGAGATTGCAGAGGCTGAGGGCTCGGCGAAGCAGAACCCTTGAAGTGTGATCCTTTGAGCGTGTATCGACCTTATTTTTCAGCGGCGTCGAACGCGACGCGACCGGCGATGAGCGTCAGTCGGACTTGACCGCCATCGTCGATGGCGACGAGGTCGGCGCGCTTCCCTTCCTCGATGGAGCCGCATGAGTCTTCGACGCCGAGCAGGCGCGCGGGCGTGAGCGACGCCATGCGCGCGACCTCGTGGGGACGCGCGCCGAGCGCGAGCATCATGCGCGCGGCGTCGAGCGAGGTGATGACGGAGCCCGCTATCGAGCCGCGCGCGTTCCGCGTGCGCCCTCCCTCGACCGTGATCGTCTCGCCCCAGACTTCGTAGTCGCCGTCGCCGAGGCCCGCGGGCAGCACGGCGTCGCTGATGAGCGCGAGGCGATCCGCGCCTTTGCAGCGCAGCGCGAGGCGGAGCGCAAGGGGATGGCAGTGGACGCCGTCGGCGATCACGTCGCAGGTCACGTCGTCGGCGAGCAAGCCCCAGCCGACCACACCGGGCGCGCGGTGGTGGAGCGGCGACATCGCGTTGAAGAAGTGCGTCAGGTGGCGCGCGCCAGCCCCGCGCGCCGCGTCGAGTGTTTGCGCGTCGGCGCGCGTGTGACCGACGGAGACGATCCAGCCGCGCCCGCAGAGTTCGCCGACCAGCGCGACGCCGCCTTCGATCTCCGGCGCGACCGTCATCAAGTGCACCGCGCGCGGGTCGTCGATGGCGGCTACTCCTTCGAGGCTCGAAGCGTCGGCGAAGGTGCGGAAGTATCGCGTGCGGAGCGCGCCGCACTGCGCGGTGTTGACGAAGGGTCCTTCGTAGTGGACGCCGAGGGCGCGCGCCGACGGGGGTCGTTCCCGGTCGCTGACGGTCGTCGCTTCTTCGTCCTGCTCGCGCATGAGCGTCGCGATTGCTCCGACGGCGCGCCGGTAGTCTTCGTCGGGCGCGGGGACGAGCGTGGGGAGCCACGAGGTGACGCCGCGCGAGGCGAGGAAGCGCGCGACGCGGCGCAGGTCTTCCGCGGAAGCCGCGAGCGCGTCGACGCCGACCGCGCCGTGGATGTGTACGTCGACGAAGCCGGGGTAGAGGGTCGCGCCGCGCAGATCGAACTCGCGCGCGTCCCGCGCCTCTGAGCTCAACTCGTCGTCGGTCGCGACGCGGGCGATGAGACCGCCCTCGACGAGAATCGTCGCGTCGTCCGCGACGCCGTCCGGCAACACGACGCGCGCGCCGCGCAACAGCACGCGGTCGCGTGTCCTCTCGCCAGCCTTCAGTTCCCTCCCGTCTTCTTCCGCCGTCATTGTTTCCCCCCGCTCGCCGTGCCGGTCTTCGCGTCCGCGTCGAAGGCGGCTCGGCGGAGTCGTTCGAGGTAGTCGCCCGCGGGGTTGTTGGGCTGGCTCGGCGCGGCTGTGAAGTCGTAGGAGAAGAGGATGAAGCCGTCGGCGGCGAGCCCGCGCGCAACACTAATTTTCTCGACGCTCGACTCGACGGGGATGCGGTACGCGCCCACGCCCGCCCAGATGCGCTTCCCGGAGGCGTGCGCCGCGGCGGTCGCGATCTCGATCTGCTTGCGGAAGACGGCGGTGTCGGTCGTGTAAGCCATCGGGCAGACCACGTCGATGACGCCCATCGCGAGCCACCGCTTCCAATCCTGGAAGCGGCGCGCGTACGCGTCGGCGTCGTTGGCGAAGACCGCGGCGGAGACGATCGCCTCCGGCTTGCGCTTTTTGACGCCGTGGTAGACGCGCTCGACGAGCGACGTGATCTGCTCGCGCTGGAAGTCGGCGAACTGCTCGCGGTAGGCGTCCGCGGCGGCGAGCGGGTTGGACTTGAGCGCGTCGTCGAGCAGCCGGCGCTCGGCTGTCGAGAGGCGCGGGTCGAGCCACGCGCGGAAGCGATCCAGTGAGGTGCGGCTGTGATCGAAGTCGGGACTCGCGAGGCGGACGTAGTCGAAGTGGAGCCCGGAGAGATCGGGGTAGCGTTCGAGCAAGTCCATCCAGACGGAGTAGACGTGCTCTCTGACGGCGGGGTGCGCGGGGCTCGTGTAGACGCCTTCGAGTTCCGCGCGGTTCGCCTTCGACCACTCGACGATCTTCGCGCGGTAGCGCGGGTCGGCAGGCGCCGTCGCGTAGAGCTCTGCCGCGACTGCGCGCGGGACGGCGAGCCAGTCCGGATGAGAGTTCCAGACGTGCGAGTCCTCGGTCGGCAGATCGTCGAGGTTGGCGAGCAGGCTCGTGTTGATCCACGCGTGGACTCGGAGCCCGGCGCGCTTCGCCTCGGAGATGGCGAGGGCGAGCGGGTCGAAGTCGCGCCGCTGATCTTTGAGAGCCGACGCGCGCGGTTCCCAGCGCGAAGTGTAGTAGGCGTCGCCGCGCCCGCGCACCTGCACGACGAGCGTGTTAAAGCCCGAGCGGGACGCGCTCTTCACCATCGCCCGAATTTTTTCCGGCGAGGTCAGAGTAGTTCGGACGACCCAGAGGGCGCGCACCTCGCCGGCGACCGGCGGGGCGATAGTCTGCTTCGCTGGCGTGGCGGCTGATCCCTCGCGCGCAGGGGCGGGCTCGGTCTGCGCCGAGACGCACGCGGCGGCGAGCAGCACGAAGGCGGCGGCGATGATTCGTCGCCCGGTTTCGCGGCGGTTACTTTTCGGCATGAATCTCATGGGGTGAGTGTGACCTGACGTGTGGGTGAGCGGGACGCGGTAGACACACCGCCCGGCGGCAGGTCGGGAGCGCCGCACAAAAGAAACGGGGCGGGGACCACTCCGGACCCCGCCCGCTGTTTGAGCCGGGGGTCCGGCGTTAGAAGGTGTAGCGCAGCGCCATCTGGATGATGCGCGGCCGGTAGAGGCCGTACGTGCCCGTGATGCGCCCGAAGTTGACGCTCTGGATGTCCGTGTTAGGGAGCCCGTACCAGACGTGGTTCAGGGCGTTGAACATGTCGGCGCGCACCATGAAGCGGTGGCCCTCCCACGGCATCTGGAAGAACTTGCTGAGGCCAAGGTCTACGATCTGCTGGCCGTCGCGGTTGAACGTGTTGCGGCCGAGGATGCCGTTGCCGTAGTCGGCCATCGTCGAGGAGCGGAAGGCCGAGCGCGGCAGGCGGGACTGCGAGTTCGCCGGGTTGTCGATGTCCTGCCCGAGGATGGAGGTGTTGATGATTACGGGGCGGCTATCGGTAAAGCCGTCGAGGTTCACGTCGGCGCCGAGGCTGTCCGTGACGGTGAAAGGCGTTCCCGAAGCGAGCCGGACGACCGTGGAGACCTGCCAGCCGCCAAGCACCTGGCCGGCGAGGTCCTTCCGCCCCGTGAAGAACGGGACGCGGTAGGTGCCGTAGACGGTGAAGCGGTGCGGCGTGTGGAAGAGCGACGGCCCGCGCGAGATGCGCGCCGTGTTGCCGTTCTGGTTGTTGTCGCCGGCGGAGCCGAGGTTGGTCGCCTCGGAAGTGGTGTCTATGCTCTTACTGAGCGTGTAGGAGACCTGGAAGTTGAGGCCCTGGCTGAGCCGCTTGTCCCACTGAGCCTGGAAGCCGTGGTAGTAGCTCCACGAGGCGTTGCTCACGAGCAGGTTGGTCGAGTAGCGCGGGTCGGGGCGCCGCTCGTCGGTGCGCGGGACGCGGACGCTGTACTCCAGGGCGCCGATGGGCACCACTACCGGGCACGCCGCGGTGAACGGGATCGCCGACGTCCCGGCCGTCCCCGCGCACTGAGCGTCGGCCGCCAGGCGGATGACCTGCCCGCGCTGCGCCGCCGCGTTGTTCGGGTGGTTGGCGACGAAGACGCCGTTGACGGGGTCGTGGAGGGGCAGGTTCCCCTGCGCGAAGCGGAGCAGGCCGATGCCGCGGTTGCCCGTGTAGGTCAGGCGCAGGGCCGACTTGAGCGGGAGCTGGCGCTCGTAGCTCAGGTTCCACTGCTGCGTGTAGGGCATTTCGAGGCCGGGATCGACGATGGTCAGCGGGTGGCGATTGGCCTGCGGGCCCGGGACGAAGACGAAGCCGCCGGTCGGGTCGGCGAGGTTTGTCGGCTGGAAGCCTTGGGTGGGCGCCGTCGTCGAGGAAGTGCGGGTGTAGTTGAGCGCGTTCGGCGGATTGAAGCGCAGACCGGCGCCGCCCTGCGAGAAGACCGACTGGAAGATGCGGCCGTGGTAGATGCCGTAGCCGCCGCGGATGGAGGACTCGCCGGGGCCGCCGAAGATGTCATTCCAGAACCCCGACTTGAAGGCCGGGCTCCAGGCGAAGCCGACGCGCGGCTCGATGTTGTCCTTGTCGTCCTCGTAAAGGTAGTCGATGCGCCCCTCGGCCTCTTCCGGCACCGCCACGTACTCGTAGCGCAGGCCGAGGTTCAACGTCAGGTTAGGCCGGACGCGCCAGTTGTCCTCACCGTAGAAATTGTACTCGTTGATACGGTTTTCTAGGAAGAACGGCCCGAAGCCCTTCTGGAAGTTGGGGACGCAGCCGTTCAGGAGCGAGTTGAAGCCGCTCCCGTAGTTGACGGTGTTGCAGGAGGCGGAGTTGAAGTTGTAGAAGCCGCGCGAGAAGCTGTCGGCCAAGTCGTCGAGGTGCTGGCGGCGGATGTCCGTGCCGGCCTTGAACTGGTGGTTGCCGCCGAAGAAGGTCGAGAGGTTGTAGACAAACTGGTTGTCGGTCTGGTAGCGCTGGATCGGGACGGCGATGTTGACGAGCGTGGTGCGCAGGCCCAGACCGTAGCGTGCCTCGCCGACGACCGTCGGCGAGAAGATGTGCGTCCACGTGAAGCCGATGTTCTGCTGCTTGTTGTTCTGGTCGGCGCGCTCGCCGATGATGAGATCGTCGGCAGTGAACCTCTGCCGCGTGTACTGCCAGCGCCCGGTCACGGTGTCAGACTGCCGGGCGTTCCAGTCGAAGCGGCCCGAGTAGTCGCGCGCCGGGAAGTCGCGGCTCTGCACGCCGCGCCAGCAACGGGGGCAGCGCGTCGGGTCGTTCGGGTAGACGTTGTTCTCGGCGAAGCGGGCGAGCGTGGCCTGGATGAAGGCGCGGTTGGCCGGCGTGTTGTTGGCCGGGGTGGTGTTGAACCAGTTGGCCGGGTCGTGCTCGCTGCGCAGAAAGACGTCGCGCGAGATGTTGGCGCCCCCCGTGTCCTCGGTGTGATCCCAGCTCACGAAGCCGAACAGGTGATTCTTGACCAGGGGAAAGCCGCCGGTCATGCCGAACTGGTTGCGCCGGTCGACGGCCTTCTTGAGTCCGGGGCTGAAGACGTTGTTCGTCGCGTTCAAGGCGCTGTTCTGGTTGAACCAGTAGGCGCTGCCGTGGAGCTTGTTGGTGCCGGAGAGCGTCTGGACGAGGACGACGGCGCCGTAGCCGCGCCCGAACTCGGCGGTGAAGTTATTGGTGATGACCTGGAACTCTTTGATCGTGGCGAGCGAGACGCCCTGCCGGTTCTGGTTCTCGGAGGAGTCGTCGTTGTTGACGCCGTTGATCTGGAAGGTGGCGCCGCGCGTGCCCGTGCCGTTGAAGTTGATGGAGGAGCCGGAGGAGGCGGTCGGGTTGTTCTGACCCGAGACGGGGTTTTCCTGGAAGCCGGTGAAGGTCTCGGCGAGCGTCAGGAAGTTGCCCTGGTTGAGCGTCGGCTTGTCGGTGATCTCCTGCGTGTTGAGCGACTGCTTGACCTCGGCGTTGGTGGTGTTGATCGGCGCCTCCTCGGCGGTGATGGTCACCTCTTCGTTGACGGCCGGCTTCAACTCGAAGTTGACGGCGAGCGTCTGGTTCAGGGTCACCACGATGTTCTCGCGCGTCACGCGACCGAAGTTCGCCACCGTCGCGTTCACGGTGTACTTCCCGAGCGGGAGGAACGGCGCGCTATACGTCCCCTCTTCGTTGGTGGTGACGGTGCGCTCCTGGCCGGTCTCGACGTTGCGGATGGTGATCGTGACGCCGGGGATGGCGGCGGCGTTCTGATCCGTCACCCTGCCCTGAACGGTGCCGGTGACGGTCTGGGCGGCGGCGAGCGGGCACGCCGCCCCAGCGAAGATCGCGAACGCCGCCGTGATGAAGAAGCGCGTGAAGCAAGCCTTGAGTGACATCGCTGTCTCCTTAATCGTCACCATTGCCCTTAAAAGAAGGGCGGGGACTTTAGCGCCGCCTTGACCACCCGCCGCGCTCCGAGCCTTTGACGGGTGAACGCACTCTTATCAGAAGTAGAACTTCACGCCGAGCTGGATGATGCGCGGGTCGCGCGTCGATGTCACGGCGCCGAAGTTGCTCGCCGTCACGTTCGTGCTGATCGCCCTGAAGTTCGTGTGGTTGAAAAGGTTGAAAGCCTCGCCGCGAAGCTGGAAGCGCGTCGACTCCCCGAGTCGCACGTTCTTCGTGACGGTGAGATCGACGCGCGAGGTCGGCGGTCCGCCGATGGTGTTGATGCTCGCGTTGCCGAGGACGTTCGGCACGTCCGTGGCTGTGGTCGCGGGGTTACGCGAGAAGCAGTTGGTGTTGAACCACTGCTGCTGCGTGTGCGACCCGCCCTGATTCGGATCGCAGAGCTGGTTGGGGCGGTTGCCAGCAGTTGGAACGGGGATGGTACCGACGCCAGACGCGTCAAAGCTCGAGGTCGTGGCGGTGAACGGCACGCCCGTGTAATAGCTGACGATGCCGGAGAACTGCCAGCCGCCGAGCAGCCGCCCCTCCGCGCCGCGCTGATCCTTGAACCAAGGTAGCTCGTAGATGTAGTTGACGGAGAGGATGTGCCTGCGGTCGAGGTTCGCGCGCCCGTAGTCGAGGCGGATGTCGTAAGGGTTCTGCGGCGGGTTGGAGCGATCCGAGCGGTTGTCGGAGAGGTTCTTCGAGAAAGTGTAAGCCACGTTGACCTGCGACGCCCCCGTGAAGCGGTGCTGGAGGAACGTCTGGAGGCTGTTGTAGTTCGAGTTGAAGCGCGTCTGCACGATCTCGACCGACTGGTAGCCGCGGTAGGGGCGAATCTGGTTGAGGATGTTCGAATTCTGCGGGCTGCCGGCCGCCGCGCCGCCGACGAAGGCGATGCCCCGCTGCTGGCAGGGCACGATGGTGGTCGATCCGGCGGTCGCGTTCGAGCGGCAGTTCTGCGTCAGCGCGAAGCCCGGCGGAAGCAGGTTCAGATCGACAAGGCCCGGCAAGTGCGTCCCCTTCGAGCCGTAGTAGCCGACGGTCATCACGGTCTTCTGCGTGAGCTGGCGCTGAACGTCCAACGACCAGTGCTGCGTGTAAGGCGTTTGGAAGTTAGTCTGCACGCCGCGCACGCGGCTGAACACTGTGGCTGAGGGCGTCCCCTCCGCCCCGGCGAGCGGGTTGTCGAGGCGCGTGTTGTTGATGGTGACTGTCTGCTGGTAGGTCGGGTTCAGACCGATGGCGTTCAAGTAAATGCCCAGAAGCACCTGATCGTGATAGATGCCGTAGCCCGTGCGGACGGCGGTCTTGCCGTCGTGGAACGGATCCCACGCCAGCCCAACGCGCGGCGCGATGTTCCCCTTGTCGGTCTTGACGACCTGCTCGCCCCATGGCGAGATAGTCGCGCCGGCGACGGGGTTGCTCGCGTTCACGATGAAGCCGTTGTTCGGGTTGAAGGTGCCGCTGCGCGTGCCGCGGCCGTCAACGATGGGGGCTTGCGCCGGGTTGTAGAGGGCCGGGTCGAAGTTCGAGAGCCGACCGTTGAGGTCCACGGGCTGGCCGAAGACCGAGTAGCGCGCGCCGTAGTAGAGAGTCAGGTTAGGGCGCACGCGCCACTCGTCCTGCCCGAAGAGTTCGAGGTTCTTGGCGCGCAAGTCCGCCGTGAAGTCGAAACGCGCCTGCGTGAAGGTGGCGTTCGTGCCGACGAGGAAATTCGCAAAGCGCTGGATGTTCTGGTTGATCGTCGAAGCCGTGACGCCGGCCGGCAGCGTCGCGCTGAAGCCGCTGAACTGGCCCTCGTTGATGCCGGCGAGCGCGTTCTCGTTCTTGCGATACCAAGAGACGTTGCCGCCGAACTTGGTGGTGTGCGTGCCGCGGAGCAGGCTCGTGTTGGCGTAGAGCGACTTGTTGAAGGAGAAGTTGTCGTAGGGACCGAAACCGCCCAGCGCGGTGAACCCGTTGCCCGAGACGCTCGGCACGCGGTCACTGTCGACGGTGAACGGCAGCGCGACGCTGATCGGCGAGTTGTTCCTCGCGAGGAGCCCAATGTTCTCGCTCTTGATCGCGCCGTAAGAGAAGGAGTAACCGCCCTCGATGATCGCGCTCGGCGTGAGAGCCCACGTGGCGCGCGCGACGTGCGAGCGCCCCGGCGACTTCGTCTGGACGGTGGAGACGCCGGGCAGTCCCGTCCCGCTGCTGAAGATGGCGTTGGCGTCGATAGACGGGATCGAGTCGTTCTGGAAGCGGTAGAAGCCCGACAGATTCTTGGTGAAGTTGTGATCGAACTTGATGAGCTGCTGGTTGAAGTAAACCTGGTTACGCGCCGTGGCGGCGAGCTGGAAGTTCGTCAGGTTCGGCAGCGGCAGATTGTTGTATATCTCGTTGACGTAAGACTGAGACACGGGGCTGATGCGGTTGGCGGCCAGTTGCGTGTTGGCGGGCAGCACCTCTGTGCACGTGCCCGTGGCGTTGACGGTCAGGCAGACGGGGATCGGGAAGATGCCCCTGCGCAGGTTGGCGTCCGGGACGGTCGTGATCGGGAGCGAAGGGTAGCGTATGTCTCGGCGGTACTCCATCGAGAGGAAGAAGAAGGTGCGGTTGCGCCCGTCGTAGAGAACGGGGCCACCCTCGCCGAAGCGCGGCAGGTAGAGTGGACCTGCGAACGTGCCGCCGAAGTTGTTGTAGCGCAGCGGGCGGCGGCGGGCGCGTCCCTCCGAAGTCAGCCCCGCGTTCGCGTTCTGGTTGGTGAAGTAGTCGTTGGCGTTCATCCGCTCATTGCGAACGAACTCGAAGAGCGTCCCGTGGAAGTCATTCGAGCCCGAACGGGTGACGACGTTGACCTGACCGCCGCCGCTGCGGCCGCTCTCAGCCGGGTAGAGGCTGCGCAGCACCTTGAACTCGCCGATGGCGTCGACGCTAGGGTAGGTTTGGATGGTGATGTTCGAGCCGCGGTCGGTCGTGTCGGCGCCGTCCACCGTGTAGGTGTTAGAGCTCTGGCGCGCGCCGTTGACCGAGATGGCCAGGATGTTGGGCGCGCCGTTGTTGGTGTCGGGATCGGTCGTGCCAACCTCGAACAGGTCGTCGTTGTTGTGCGAGACGCCGGGAGCCAGCGTGACGAGTTGCACCCAGTTGCGGTTGTTCAACGACAGCTCTCGCACCTGATCGCCGCTGATCAGCGTCGAGGCGGTCGGCGTGGTCAACTCGACCGTGAGTGGGTCGGCTTGGACCGTTACGACCTCGGAGATGTTACCCGCCTCGAGTGCCACGTGGAGCGTGCGGCGCTGGTTCACGTCGAGCTTGACGTTGGTCTGGGCAGACTTCTTAAAGTTTGCTGCTTCGACCGTCACTGTGTAGACGCCGGCGGGCAGCGACGGCGCGGAGTATTCGCCGTCATCTCCCGTGGTGACCGTCCGCACCACGACCTTCTTTTCCTGATCGGTGATAGTGACTGTCGCGCCGGCGACGGTTGCGCCGGTCGAGTCCTTAACCGTGCCGTTGATCGTGCCGGTGACATCCTGAGCCGTGACGGCCGCAGTGCCGAGCGCGAGCGTGAGCGTGACGACCGATAAAATTCTTCTCAACATAAGGCTGCCTCCAGTGGTGAAAGGGGGTGAACGACTGCAATCATCAGAGCGCCCGGACGCGATGGCGTCCGCCGCGCCGGAACAATTTCTCAAACTTTTTCGCGGCTCCCCGCCGCCGCTCATCGCGACGCGACCGCGGACGACGGCGGCGCGGCTCCCGCGCCGCGCAGCGCCGCGCCGGGGCGCGCCTCGGTCATGCGCGAGTCGGCGAAGACCTCCGCGCCGTTGACGACGACGTGGCTCAAGCCCGCCGGGTACTGGTGCGGCTGCTCGAAGGTGGCGCGATCCGCGAAGAGCGCGTCGTCGAAGACGACCACGTCAGCCGCGTAGCCCTCGCGCAGCAAGCCCCGATCCGTCAGGCGGAAGGTCTGCGCCGGCAGCGAGGTCATCTTCCTGACGGCGTCCTCGAGCGTGACGATCTTCAGCTCCCTCACGTAGCGACCGAGCACGCGCGCGTTGTTGCCGTAGCCGCGCGGGTGCGGGACTCCGTCGCCGAGCCGGTGCACGCCCGAGTCCGACGCGATCATGGTGAAGGGCTCGCGCATGATCGCCTGCACGTCGCGCTCGTCCATGCTGTGGTAGATCATGCCGGCTCCGCCCGCCGCGTACATCTCGAGCATCTGCTCGATCTGGCTGTCGGCGTCCTTCTTCTTGCGCGCCTCGAGCGTGATCTGCGCGATGGACTTGCCGTTGAACGCGGGGTTCGGCGCGTAGCGCGCGACGACGGCGTAGGAGTAGTCCTTCTGCATGCTCCGCTTGAGGGAGTCGCGCATCTCCTTGCGCACGCGCTCGCGCGTCGCCGGATCGCCCAGCCGCTTCTTCCCCTCCTCGCGCCCGCCTTCGAGGAGCCACGAGGGCAGGCGCGAGTCGAGCGAGGTCGAGCTCGCCGTGTAGGCGTACTGATCGACCGTCACGGCGAGACCGCGAGAGCGCGCCTCGCGCACGAGACCGAGCGTCATCTGGCTCTCGCCCCACAGGCGCTTGGTGCTGATCTCTTCGCGTAAGTGCCGGGGACGTAGATGAGCCCCGTGGAGAGACCGACCGCGCCGTCGCGCATCGCCTGCTCGACGATCGACTCCATCTGCCGCAACTCGTCGGGCGAGGGCTCGCGGTTGACGAGCCCCATCACTTTCTGCCTGACCGAGCCGTGCGCGACGAGCGTGGCGAGGTTGACGGCGAGCGGCGTCTTCTGCGCGCGACCGAGGAACTCCGCGACGTTCGTCGCCGAGCTCCCGCAGTTGCCGGTGACGAGCGTGGTCACGCCCATCCGCACGAAGTTCTCCGCCGCCGGCTGGTTGTAGATGCTCTCGACGTGCGTGTGCACGTCGATGAAGCCGGGCGCGACGATCTGGTTGCGCGCGTCGATGACGGCGCGAGTTTCCGCCGGGCTGATGCGGCCCACGCGCGCGATGCGCCCGTCCTTGATCCCAACGTCGGCGCGGAACCACGGGTTGCCCGTGCCGTCGACGATCCGCCCGTTCGTGATCAGGAGATCGTAAGCTGGCGCGCCCGCCTGCGGCGGCGGCTGCTGCCCGCGCGGGGTCGCGGCCGGACTTGCGAGCAAGGCGGCGACAAGCGCGGTGAAGATCAGACGCCGGGTGAATGTCTGGGTCATCAAGCTCACGCGGGAGGCGGACGCGCCACGCGTGCGTGCGCGCCTAAGCCATTTAATTAGAGTGTCTGGTTGCAGTCGGACGAAGCTCTAACGGGACGCGGCGGCGGACAAAGCCCCTCGGACGGACGCCGCTTTGGTATCAGCGCGCACATTCTAATGAACGTGCCTGCGATAATGAAAGCTAAAAGTTTTTATCTGCGGCATAAGGAGCTGTAATGTCACGGGCGCGCGCCGCGCCGCCCCCGACGACCGGCGCGCAGTGCGCCGGAGTGATATTTCGGGGGTGCAATTCATGTTCCGACGCGGCGCGATCGCGTTTCCTCTGGGGATTCGTCGCGTGCGGCTCACGCCTTACAAAAAAATGGACGCGCCCCTACGCTTTTTCGGATTCGACTACGAGCCGCGCGCCGCGAGAGTCGGGGGCGCGGTCGGGCGCGCGCGCGCGCGGCGGCTAAAACTTTTCCCTTGACGGTGAGCGCGCCGCCTGTATATTTTGCGTCATTCATTCTTGAGAGTGGCGCGCCGCCCGGCGCGGCTGTTGTGTTCGAAGGGCGGCGACTCGCAGAAGCGCGAATCATTTTCTCCAAACTCTTTCCGGCTCTCCGGCAGCGATCCTACGGCGCGGAGTTTCCCGCGCCTCCCAGCCTTCGCAGGCTTTGCTGTTTCCCACTTCCCAGGAGGTCTCTCATGTCACGTATCATCCCGCGCGCCCTCTGCCTCGCCGCCGCACTCGTCCTCGCGGCGGGAACACTTTCCGCGCAGACATCAACCTCGCGCATCACGGGCACCGTCACCGATTCGACCGGCGCGGTCGTCGCGGGCGCGACCGTCACGGCGAAGAACGAAGCGACCGGCGTCACGCAGACGCAGGTGACGACCGACTCCGGTCTCTACGCCTTCACCTCGCTCCCCGTCGGGGCGTACACCGTCTCGGTGGAGCGGCAAGGGTTCAAGACTGCACAGCGCACCAACAACCAACTGCTCGTCAACACGCCGCTCTCCGTCGACATGGTGCTCGAAGCCGGCAACGTCTCCGAGGTCGTCACCGTGCAGGGCGGCGCGGAGCAGCTCCAAACCTCGAACGCCACCATCGGCAACGTCGTCGAGCAGAAGGCTATCGAGCAGCTCCCGCTGAACGGTCGCAACCCGCTCACCCTCCTCGTCTACGAGCCGGGAGTCGTGCAACGCTCGGCGGGAGGCGCGGGCTCCGGCATCCACGTCAACGGCTCGCGCGACCGCGCCTTCAACGTGACCATCGACGGCATCGAGGCGAACGAATCGTCCGTGCCCAACCCGGTCTCGAACCTCTACCGCCTGAACCCCGACAACGTGCAGGAGTTCAAGGTCACGACCAACAACGCGACCGCCGAAGAGGGGCGCAACTCCGGCGCGTCGATCTCGGTGCGCACCCGCTCGGGGACGAACGAGCTGCACGGCAACGCCTTCTACTTCCACCGCAACGACGCGCTCAACTCCAAAGAGTTCTTCGCCAACGCCCTCAACCAGCCGAAGCAGATCATCAAGCTCCACCAGTTCGGCGGCGAGGCGGGCGGCCCCGTCATCCGCGACAAGACGTTCTTCTTCGGCAGCTACCAGATGAACCGCGTCTCCTTCACTCAGGCCATTGACCAAACCTTCGGCGTGCCCATCGTCTACACGGGGCTCGCGCGCCAGGGCATCTTCCGCTATTTCGTGCCCGACCCGGCGAACCCGCTCGTCATCAACGGCACGACCATCACGCGCAACAGCCGCCTCCTCGTCGATTCATCGACGGGCAACCTCGTCTCCGGCGTGAGCCTCTGCTCGACGCCGACGCAGTTGCGCTGCGTCCGCACCTACAACGTCCTCGACCCGGCGAACAACACGGGCGGGCGCACCTTCGATCAGTCGGTCGCCGCCCTGATCAACCGCTACCCCGCGCCGAACAACTTCAACGTGGGCGGCGACGGTCTCAACACCGGCGCGTACCTCTGGAACCCGCCGACGAAGATCAAGGGGCCCGCCTACATGGCGCGCATCGATCACACCTTCAACCAGTCGAACAGCATCTTCGGCCGCTACCTCTTCTCCGACTACAACACGCTCGAAGGCGATCCGCTGAACGGCAGGCCGCAGGTCTTCCCCGGCTTCGCGCCGCTCGGCGAAGTTTACCGCCGCACCTCCGGTCTCGCGCTCAACTACCGCCACGTCTTCTCGCCCTACATCACCAACGAGGTGACGGTCGGCTACGGGCGCTTCCAGTTCCTCTTCACGCAGGGCGAGGCGAACCCCGACTTCCCGAACGTGCCGCCCTTCGACTTCAACAACCTGAGCGAGCCCTACAACAACACGCCGCGCACGGCGCGCGCCGTCACCACGCCGCAGATTCTCGACAACCTGACGGTCGTCCGCGGCGCGCATGTCATAGGCGCTGGCGCGAACATTCGCGTCTATCGCCACGTCGATCAGCGCGGTCAGCCGGGCGGCATCAACGTCACGCCCGCCATCGACTTCGCGCCTAGCCGCCGCAACCCGTTCGCCGCGGGCGGCGGCTTCACCACGGCGGCGAACATCGACACCACCACTGACATCACGACCCTTCGAGGTCTCATCAACAACGTCTTCGGTCTGCCTGCCCGCATCCAGCAGACCTTCATCTCTAACCTCAACCAGGACGTCTTCCTGCCCTTCAAGGTCGGCGATCAGGTGACGCTCTTCGCCGAGCAACACAAGCTCAACCAGTTCAACTTCTACGCGCAGGACGAGTGGAAGGCGCGCCAGAACCTGACGCTCAGCTACGGCTTGCGCTGGGAGATTAACCCGGCGGCGACCACCGTCGGCGGCTCAGTCCTGCGACCGACGACCGCGATCACGAACCAGACCGTCACGTTCGCGCCCGCCGACACCTGGTACGACACCACGAAGTTGGGCGTCTTCGGACCGCGCCTCGGTCTCGCGTGGTCACCCGCCTTCAAGAGCGGCCCGTTCAAGTCGCTCTTTGGCACGAACAGCCGCAGCGTCATCCGCCTCGGCTACGGCATCGCCTATGACACGATCTCTTCGTTCCAGGTGACAGCCGCCGCCGGGCGTGTCCCCGGCTTACTCGTTACCTGTTCATCCACCTTCAACAATACGACGCAGACCTTCAGCACCGCGACTAACGGCTGCGTGCCGCCGACGAGCACGAGCCTCGCAGGCGGCTTCCCGCTCCTGTTGTCCCCGCCGACGACGAAACCCTCTTCATTCCTGACGCTACCCGTCCAAACCGTCAATAACGCGCCACCCGTGACGGTTTTCGCACCCGAGATGAAAGTCCCGACGGTGCACCAGTGGAATGTCTCGTTCCAGCGGGAGTTGCCGGGCGGCTTCGTCGGGCAGATGGCATACGTCGGTCGCGCGGGCAACCGCCTCTTCATGGCGTACAACATCAACCAGATCAACTCCGATCCGATCCTGCCGTCGTTCCTGTTGCTACAGGAGAACGTGCGCCGCGGGTGTAACCCGGCGGGCACGGTCTGCGTCGGGGGCGCGACCCCGATCCCGGCGTCGCAAATTCCGCTCATCGGTCAGCTCAACGCCCTCGGCGGCGGCACCGCCGGCGTCACCTTCGTCAACTCGGACGACGTGGTGGGCGACCTCAGGCTCAACGCGGCGGGCGCGACCGTCGACCGCATCGAGCAGAATGCGGCGTTCCTGCCGCTGCGTCTCAGACGCAACCAGCAGTTCTCGACCATCACTTACCTCGACAACAGCGGCGCGTCTAACTACCACTCCGCGCAGTTCACCTTGCGCAAACGCTTCGCCGCCGGTCTCGGCTTGAGCGCGGCTTACACCTTCGGCAAGTCGATCGACAACCAGTCGGTCGATCCCGTGGGCGCGGCGTCGGGCGGTGGTCTCTCGCAAACCAACTCGCGCACGCCGACTGACATCCGCAACTTCCGCGAGGAGCGCGCCCGCTCTGACTTCGACCGCCGCCACGTCTTCACGATGACCTCTTCGTGGGAAGTGCCCGTCGGCAAGGGTCGCCGCTTCCTGGCGGACTCCCCCGGAATCGTCAAAACCCTTCTGGGCGACTGGAGCATCAACGGCATCTTCAACGCGATGTCGGGCGAGCCCTTCTCGGTGCGCAGCGGCGCGCGCACGTCCAACTCGGCTCACGAGTCTCGCGCGGCGGTCCTGAACTTCGTCCAACCGGAGTTGCAAGACCTCCCGAACGTCCGCGGGCCCGTGCTCTTCCCGAACGCGAACAACTTCGCGCTCCCGCAGCCGGGTACGAACGGGGCGGGGCGCAACATCTTCACCGCGCCCGGCTACTGGAACCTCGATCTCTCCTTCATCAAGTTCTTCAACGTGACGGAGCGGCTCAGGGTGCAGTTCCGCACGGAGATGTTCAACGCGCTGAACCACGCGAACTTCGACAATCCGCGCGATGCTTCGGTCGGCAGCCCGAGCTTCCGCTCCGACGTGTTCGGGCAGACCTGCTGCGCTGCTGTCGCGCCCCCTTCGGCGCAGACCATCATCCAGACGGGCGAGTCGTCGCGCGTCATCCAGTTCGGTTTGAAGATTCAGTTCTAGTCTTCGACCGCTCACACGCAAAGAGAGTGGCGCGCCAACCAAAGGCGCGCCACTCTCTTTGCGTTCGACTAATTCGATCTACCTCGCACGAGCTGGCGCGGGCGTCCGCCGTCTCGACTGCCCGCGCGCCCCGCGCCTTACTTCCCCGAAGGCCGAGTCTTTAGCTTGCCCACCGCGTCCCTGATCTCGGCGGCGTTGCGCGCGTCGGGCACGTCCTTTAAATACTGCTCGAAGGCGAGCCGGGCGAGATCGAACTTCTGCTGGTGGAAGTAGAGCTGACCGAGCATGAGCTGCGCGTAGCCGGCGCGCGCGCCGCCGAGCTCGTAGGCGCGCAGCAGCGAGCGCTCAGCCTCCGGCAGCTGCTTGAGCTGGATCAGACCGCCGCCGAGCAGCAGGTGCGCGTTGAACCCTGTGGGCTCAAGCTCGGTCGCGCGCCGCAACTCCCTGACCGCCTCCACCATTTTAGCCTCGCGGCTCAGCACCCGCCCCAGTTTGTAATGCAGCTCAGCCCGCTCCTCGCGCGAGAGGGTCTCTCCGGCGAGACCGGCGCGCAGAGCCTTGGCGGTCTCAGCCAGGCGTCCCGCGTCGTAGAGCGCGTCGGCTAAGCTCGCGCGCAGGCCGGGCAGCAACGGGTTCTCTTTGAAGAGCGTCTGGAGCAGGTCGGCGGCTTCGTCGTGCTTGCCCATGCGGTTGAGCGTGATGCCGAGGTTGAGCCGCGAGGGGGCGAAGCGGTTGCTGATCTTTATCGCGCGCTGGAAGGTGTCGGCTGCTTCCTCCAACCGATTAATCTTCATGTAGACGACGCCGAGATCGTTGAGCGCGCGCAGGTACTGCGGGTGAAGACTCACGGCTCGCTTGAGGCTCTCGATGCCGGCGTCGGTCTGCCCCTTGACTATCGCCTCCATCCCCTCCCTGTAGGCTGACTGCGCGCCCGCCGGCACGTCCGCGTCGAGGGTGGCGACATCGATCACGCCCGCGCGCGGCGTCGCGGCGGCTTTGAGCGGGCGGAGGAAGACCGTCGTGTAAGGGATGTCGCCCATGTTGGAGAGGCGGAACACGACCGTCGTGTCGTCGTACGTCTGCCGGTCGCCGTTGACGAAGATGGTGTAGTTGCCGGGCTTCATGAGGGATCGGGGCATGCTGTATTTGCCCTTCGAGTCCGTGTAGAGCGTCTCGATGCGCCCGTCGTCGCGCGACAGCGTGAACCGTAACTCGTGGCTGAACTGGCCCCCGCCCGGCATGAAAAACTGGATGACGGGCGGAGCGCCCGGGCTTTGGGCCGAGACGCCGAGCGTGCACAGGAGGATGACGTGCGCGAGGAGAAGAAGGGTTCGCGTGAGTCTCATGTTCGTCGCCCCTCGGCTGCGATGGTTGACCCCTTGCCGGTTGAGGCGCAAGGATACCTCCGAGGGCGCGGCGCCGTCTAGCCTCACGCCCTCGCCTCGCACGTCGGTGCCGGGGTCGAGCCTTCGGCGTGCGTGCAGGCGAGCGCGCCGGATTAATTTTCCTTGACCTGACTCAGGCACACCGGTATCTTGCCCGCAACGTTGGCAGAACCGAACCGGGGTCGAGGGATTACCTGCGCGAAGGGTTGTCGTTTTTTCCGTCCCAGCTGAATCCTTTAAAGCTAGCCGTCACGTCTTCAACATCGAGGGGTATCATTCGTCCGGCGAGTGTAGCTACGAGCACGACCTCCCCCGCCCACACCGCAGTCGCCCGCCGCCAGGCGAGCGCACTCGGGAATCTTAAGCCTCTGGAAGGAGCCCACCATGAAAAAGTTCATGCCTGCCGTCGCCGCCGCGCTCTGCCTCGCGGCGCTGCTCTCCGCGCACGCCTTCGGGCAAGCCACCACCACCAGCTCCCTTAACGGCTCTGTGACCGACGCGCAGCACGCCGTCGTCGCGAACGCCAACGTCGTCGTCAGGAACACGGCGACCAGCGCCGAGTTCAACGTCCAGACCGCCGACAACGGCACGTTCACCGTGCCCGCGCTGCCCGCCGGCACCTACACGGTGACGATCACGGCGCAGGGCTTCAAGCAGTCGCTCGTGCAGGACGTGAAGGTGGAGCTGACCCGCCCGGCGTCGGTCAACGTCATGCTCGAGGTCGGCGCGGTGACGGACGTCGTCACCATCACGGGCGGCGGCGAGGTCTTGCAGTCGACGAATGCCACCATCAGCTCGACCATCACGGGGCGGCAGATCATCGAGCTCCCCTTCGCCACGCGCGACGCGCTCCAGCTCGCCCTCGTGCAGCCGGGGACGCAGACGGCGACCGTGCCGCGCGCCTCGACGATCAACGGGCTCCCCAAAGCCAGCGTCAACATCACCCTCGACGGCATCAACGTGCAGGACAACCTGCTGAAGTCATCGGACGGGTTCTTCACCTCGACGCAGGCGAAAGCCGACGCCGTCGGCGAGATGACGCTCTCCTCCGCCGTCCCCGGCGCGGAGAGCGG
This sequence comes from Acidobacteriota bacterium, assembly GCA_020200235.1. Classification (GTDB taxonomy): domain Bacteria; phylum Acidobacteriota; class Blastocatellia; order Pyrinomonadales; family Pyrinomonadaceae; genus JAIVGV01. Next base: position 52,627 of record JAIVJC010000008.1, read on the forward strand.
CGCGGGCGGCGCGTCGCAGATTCGCTTCTCGACCAAGAGCGGGACCAACGAGTTCCACGGCGGCGGCTTCTGGCAGCACCGTAACACGGCGCTCAACTCGAACTACTACTTCAACAACATCGACGGGCTGCGGCGCGACTTCCTCATCCTCAACCAGTTCGGCGGCCACCTCGGCGGCCCCGTCATGAAGAACAAGCTCTTCTTCTTCGTCAACTATGAGGAGTTCCGTCTGCCCCAATCCTACCCCGCCGCCAGGACGGTTCTGACGGACAAGGCGCGGAGCGGCATCTTCACCTACAAGGATACGGGCGGGGTCGTCCGCGAGGTCCCCCTCTTCGCCATCGCGGCGGCGCGCAACCCGACCTTGCCGTCGAACGTGCGCCCCTACGCCACCACCGCCGATCCGATCGTCACAAACCTGCTGGGGCTGTTCGCGCAGGGCGTCGCTCAAGGCGGCACAATCCGCAGCCGCATCGGGAGCGCGAACGACTACAACCGGCTCGACTACAACTTCCAGGCGCCGGGCACCAACATCCGCCGCTTCCCGACCTCGCGCTTCGACTGGAACATCAACAAGAACCACCAGGTCGAGTTCAGCTACCACTACCAGCAGTACTTCTCCAACCCTGACGCCGTCAACGGTCAGTTGCCGGTCGTCCCCGGAGCCGGGATCGTGCTCGGGGCGGAGTCGAACACGACGGGCAGCATCCGGCGCAACGCCTTCTCGTTCGCCGGGGCGCTGCGCTCGACCCTCTCCACGACTTTAGTCAACGAGGCGCGCTACACGCTCGGCAACGGCGGCATCTCGATCTTCGGCGGCGAGGTGAACCCGACGCTCTTCGCCGGGCGGCGCGGCTACACGCTCGGCTTCCCCTTCGGCAGCAACCCGCAGACGCGCAGCACGCAGTCGCGCCGCCACACCCCGGTCACGACCATCTACGACACGCTGACCTGGACGAAGGGCGAGCACTCGATCAACTTCGGCGGCAGCCTCACCCACGTCAAAGGCTTCCAGCAGAGCCAGGGCAGCGAGACGATCCCGGCCGCCAACTTCGGCATCGCCGCCGGCGATCCCGTCAACAACGGCGCGACCGCGATCTTCACCCTGGCGAACTTCCCCGGCAGCAGCAGCGGTCAGCGCAGCGAAGCCGCCAACCTCTACGCCCTGCTGACGGCGCGCGTGAGCAGCCTCACCTACCGCGCCACGCTCGACGAGGAGCACCAGTTCGGCACGACGCCCTTCGAGGAGCAGAACTTCCACAACGAGCTGGGCTTCTACGCGCAGGATCAGTGGCGCTTCCGCCCGAACCTCACGCTCAACTACGGCGTGCGCTGGGAGATCGACTTCGCGCCGCGCAACCAGAACGGCGTCTACACCACCGCCGGCTACGAGTCGGTCTACAGCGTTTCGGGTGTCGGCAACCTCTTCAAGCCCGGCGTCTACACCAACAACACGATGCCCCAGTTCCGGCTCGTCGATGAGAACACTAAGCCCTACAAGACACGTTACAACGACTTCGCCCCCTCCTTCGGCGCGGCCTGGTCGCCGAACCTCGGGGCGAAGTCCGAGCTGCTCAGGCGCGTCTTCGGGAAGGGCGGGCAGACGGTCTTGCGCGGCGGGTACTCCATCGCCTTCGTGCGCGAAGGCTTCGACACTTTCTACAGCATGTGGGGCCTCAACCCCGGCCCCTTCCTCAGCCTGAGCGTGAGCCCCGGGACGACGCCCGCCGACTTCGTCGGCCCGAGCGGGTTCAGCGGTCCCGGCAGCGTCTACTTCCGCGACCCGACTCTGCCGCGGCGGCTCCCGCCCGCGCAAGCCCAATTCCCGATCACGCCGGGACCGGGCGAAGATTTCAACGAGTGGTCGCCCAATCTCCGGATGGGCTACGTCCAATCCTGGTCGGTCGGCATCCAGCGCGAGCTGAGCAAGAACATGGCGTTCGAGATTCGCTACGTCGGCAACCACGGGACGAGCCTCTGGCGTCAGTACGAGCTCAACGAGGTGAACATCTTCGAGAACGGGTTCCTCGACGAATTCAAGATCGCCCAGGAGAACCTGCGGCTGGCGCGCCTCAGCAACCCGACGAGCAACAACTTCGGCCCGCAGGTTTCCGTGCCCGGGACGAGGCCCATCCCGATCATCTCGACGGCTCTCGGCCTGACGACGGACGAAGGTTTCGCGACCACGATCCGGCGCGGGCTGGCGGGCAGCCTCGCGAACAGCATCGCGTTCAACACGACCCGCATGAATAATCTGCTGTTCGCCGGCCCCACACAGGCCGGGCTGCCGGGCGTCTCCTGGGTTGAGCTGCCCGGCTCAAGTTGCACGCGGCCAAACCCACCAGGCTCGCCCTCAGGAACCGTCACCACGGGTCCGTGCCGTGTGTCGAACTTCTTCATCGTCAACCCGCTGGCGACCGGGGGCTCGTTCCTCGTCACCAACGACGGTCACTCCACCTACAACGCGATGCAGGTGGAGCTCAGGCGGCGGCTCTCGCGCGGCTTGCTGGTGGACGGCAGCTACACCTTCGCGAAGTCTCTGACGAACATGTTCGCCAACAGCTCGTCGGTCTTTAGCCAGCCCACGACCTTGCGGGATAAGGGTTACGACAAAGGTCCTTCGCCCTTCGACCTGCGCCACGCCTTCAAGATCAACGGCATCTACGAGCTGCCCTTCGGGCCCGGTCGCCGCTTCCTGGACAGCACGAACCCGGTCTTCAACAAGCTGCTCGAAGGCTGGCAGATCGGCGGGGTGGCGCGCATCCAGTCGGGGACGCCGCTCCGCATCACCGGCGGTCGCGCGACTTTCAACGACAAGGAGAACGGCGTGGTGCTCCACAACATCACGCGCAATCAACTCCAGAGCCTGGTCAAGCTCCGGAAGACGCCGAGCGGCGTCGTCTACTGGCTGCCCGACTCGATCATCCAGAACTCGCTGGCGGCGTTCGAAGTCGCCGGCGCGCCCCCGCTCGACCCGAGCGCGCCTTACATCGGGCCGCCGACGACGCCGGGCGAGCTCGGCGCGCGCCTCTTCCTCTACGGTCTCTGGCAGAAGCGTATCGACTTGAACGTGCTCAAGAAGACCCGGATCACGGAGCGGGTTAACATGGAGTTCCGCGCCCAGTTCTTGAACGCTTTCAACTACCAGAACTTCTTCGCCGGGAGTGTGAACAGCGTCAACAGCCCGATCCTCGGCGACGGGGGCATCGGCTCGCAGTTCGGCCAGACCCGCTCGGCTTACCGCGACAACACCGTCTCCGGCACCAACGATCCGGGCGGGCGGCTGATCGAATTCCAGATCCGCCTCAACTTCTGACCCGGCGATCCGAGATCGACCGGCGCATTAAAGAAGGGGCGCGCGAGTTCAACGAACTCGCGCGCCCCTTCCCTTTCCGCGTCGCTGCTCTTACTTGCCGCGCAACCTGTTCTTGATCTTCACAGTCAGCGCCGTAATCTGCGCCGCGTTCGGCGACTGCGGCACGTCCTTCAGATACTGCTCGAAGGCGCGCAGCGCCGGCTCGAATTTATTCTGCTCCAGGTAGAGCTGCCCGAGCAGGAGTTGCGCGTGCCCGACTCCCGCCCCGCCCAGCTCGTAGGCGCGCAGGAGAGACTTCTCCGCCTCCTCGGGGCGTTTCAACTGGAGCAGCCCGCCGCCCAAGAGCAGGTGCGCGTTCGCCGCGTCGGGCTGTAGCTCGACCGCGCGGCGCAGCTCCTTGACCGCCTCCGCGACCTTGTCCTCGCGGCTCAGCACGCGCCCGAGTTTGTAGTGCAGCTCGCCGCGCGCCGCGCGGTCGAGCCCTTCGCTGTCGAGCGCGGCGGCGAGTAGTTTCCGCGCCTCGCCGAGCCGACCCACGCCGTAGAGCGCGTCGGCGTAAGTGACCCGCGCGCCTTCGAGGTTCGGGCTGTCGCGGAAGAGCGTCTCCAGCAGCGCCACCGCCTCCTCGTGCCGGCCCTGCCGGTTCAGCACCGCGCCGAGGTTGAGGCGCGCGTGGGGGAAGCGGCTGTTGATCTTGATCGCGCGGCTGAAAGAGTCGGCGGCTTCGTCCAGCCGGTTCGACTTCAGGTAGAGGACGCCGAGATCGTTGAGCGCGCGCAGGTACTGCGGGTGAAGACTCACGGCTCGCTTGAGGCTCTCGACGGCTTCGGCGAGTCTCCCCTTGCCCGCCGCTTCCATCCCGGCGTCGTATGCGGCGCGCGCCGCGGCGGGCACGCCCAGATCGAACTCGGACAGATCGACGACGTTCGCAGGGGGCACCGGCACGCCCTTCAGCGGTCTGAGGAAGACGGGCACGTAGGTGACGCCGCCCCCGGCGACGATGCGGAAGTTGGTGGTCGTCGTCTCGTAAGTCCGACCGTCGCCGTAAGCGGTCACGGTGTAGCTGCTCTCTTGCGAGAGGCTCCCGGTGAGATCGAATTTGCCCTTCGAATCCGTGAAGAGGGTTTCGACCCGCCCGTCGTCGCGCGTGAGCGTGAAGCGAATCTCCCGCGCCGGGTGCGACCTGTCGGGCATGAAGAACTGTATGACGTGGGGAGCCTGCGCGCGGGCGCTCGCGGCGCACGCCAGGAGGCAGAGGGCGAGGGCGAGACTGTTTCGACGGACGCTCATGTGCTCTCAGCCGCCGCGCCCGATGGTCTCGACCCGACGCGGCGGCTGCGCGATTCTAACCCGGACGACGCGCTTACGGGTAAAGCGAATTGAGCAGGTTCGCGAGCCGGTAGCCCGCGAGCGCGATCCGTCTGCGCGCCGTCGCCTGCGCCTTCGCCTCGTAGGCTGGCGTCGGCTTGGAGTTCTCCGCGAGCGCGTAGACGACCGTGCGCGCCAGCGCGTTGCCCTCCTCCGCCCACTTCTGCGGGTCGAGTTCTTTAGCCTCCGGCATCGACGCAACCGGGTTCGCCGCGACTATTTCTTTCGCGTAGGCGTCGAGCCGTCGGCGGTCGCGCGCGTCGAGCGGTCGGTCGGGTCGCCAGAAGTGGAACGAGCCCGCCGCCGAGTCCCAGTAGTAGTGGAGGTGATCGACTTCGGGCAGGCCCGCGAGCTTGAACTCGTTGCCGCCCGCGTCGCCGTCGAGGTTCGTCGGCGTCACCCGCGTCGAGGCGTGCAGCGGCTGGTGGATGTCACCGACGAGGTGGTAGAGGTAGCCGAGCAGCTCCGCGTCCTTCTTGTCCGAGCCGGGGCCCTTGCGCAGCGCGTCCGCCGCCCAGATGATGCGCGCGACGGCGTGCTCCTTGCCCGGCTGCAACTTCGGGTCGGGCGGCGTGCCGTCGAAGATGGGGATGTCGGTGTAGTGCCACACGCGCAGATCGTCGTGCGTCGAGTCCGCCTTGATGTCGTCCATCCACGCGCCGAGCGTCGTGCCGTCGTAGGTCTTGCCGCAGAAGCGGATCGTCTTCGCCATCGCGTCCACCTTCGCCTTCGCCGCCGCGCTCAGGCGCTCGTAGGCGATCTGCGAGACGAGCAGGTGCCCCGCGTCGTCCCACGCGAGGGCGGTCTGCGGCGCGAGCAGCAGCAGCGAGAGCAGGAGCGGCAGAGCCTTCAAACTTTTTCCCATCATTTCAACTCCAAAAGCGTTTTATGAGAGCAGGGTAATACCTATCCTCTAAGGTGCAGGCATTCCTATGCCTCGTAGGGACCCAAGAACCGCGCACCGTTGAAGTGAATCATGTGGGTAGCTGCCTCGGCAACCCACACCTCGGTCTCTCCATGATATTTCGCCGAGGTATTTGAGCAGCGTCCTGCGGTCGAGGAATGCGGTGACGAATACCAAACCCGCCTTCGAGCCACGGAATAGGGCTTTCAATTCTTCGTGGCGTTTCGGGTTCACGGGTCCGTGGCTCGTGACGGCTTCGACGAGCACCAACCAATTCCGCTCGACGTGATGCACGACGACATCAGGCATCTTGCCGTGCGCGTCCACGCTGATTCCTAGCTCCGCGAAAGTCTCCTGATCGAAGATCGCCCACTTCTCGTCGGCATCGCCGACGTAGACCACCCTACCGCCCGGCGTGAAGTAGGGGCAAAAGTCCTCGATGATTCTAGCGATCAAAACGTTCTGACCGCCCGCCGAGAGCGTGAAGGTTCGACCTGTCGGTGTCGTGACAGGTATGCGGCTCATCTCGCGCGCCTGCGTGTATTTCTCCTGTAGCGTCTCAACGGTCGGCAGATAGGCCTGCAATTTTTGCTCCCACTAGTCGGAGCCGAAGGCGCGCAGTACCTCCAACGCGGCGGCTTCGATCTGATAGACGGTCTTGCCGCTGTTGATGGGGCGCGATGGCTTGTCGGGGTTGGCGATGATCAGCGCGGCGTCGCGGAACTGATGCACGGTCTGGCGGCGCACGCTCTCGCGCGTGTTCGGCTTGTACTGCTTGCCGTAGTGCTCGGCGAAGAAGTCCATCATCTCCGTCACTCCTCGCAGCGGCGCGCGCGCCTCTGCCCACGGCGTTTCCGGTCGTAGGTCGAGCAGCGCGAGCAGCGTGAGCGCGGATCGCTCGTTCTGCTGCGCCGAGGGCAAGCCGAGGGCTTTCAGGGCGCGCGCGGCTTCGTCAATTCGCTTCTTCGCAGGGATCGGATCGGAGGTGTCGGTGTTCATGTGCAGCAGTTGAGAGGCGATGAGATGATCGAGCGCGCCTTGGTCGAGGGCGCGTTCGCCGACGCTCGCGCCCACAGCCTCTAGCTCCGATCGGGAGGGGTATTTGAGGCTCCGCAGATCGGTGGCGTTGACCTGTGTGTGCCCGTTGAACTGACGGAAGTAAGCGTCGAGCAGGCTGGAGTTGAGGAACGCTGCCAGCCCGCGCGCCAGATCAGCGCCCATCCCCTTACCCATCTCGTGAAAATAATTCAGATGGTTCTCAAAGCCGACACGCGGCGCGCGCGTGCGCTCCGGATCGTAGATGGCGGCGACGACGCGGCGCGGCTCTTCCTTCGAGGAGAAGCGTTTGACGAGCACGTACACGCCGGACGGCACGAGCAGATCGGCAGAGCCGGGCGCGTCGGCGATCCAGTTCAACTTTTTGCTGTGCGGAGTGGGGTGGCAGACGTAGCCGCCGCAGAAGTGGTGCGGGTAGATGAGCGGCACCGCGTCCTCGGTGGGCTCACGCCGCAGGTGCTCGGTGGCTCTAAAATCTACGACGCGCCCCGTCGAGACCGTAAGACCGAGATCAGCAAGCGTCGCCGTGAATCGCCCCATGCGCGCGGCGACCCTGTAGCCGAGCTCGTCCGGCACGATGCGGATAAAGGCGTCGGGATCGTCGGGCTGCACCAATTGCTCCGGCGGCACCTGCCTGATCATCATCGCCTCGTCATCCAGATCGCTGCTGGAGGAGACGATCACGCTCCCGCCGTCGCCCACCTGCTTGACGGCGTGAAAAATGATGTTTTCTTGCAGCACGTCGTCGTCGCCAAACGCGAGGTTGCGCGCGTCGAAGAGGTGGATGCGCTTGAATCTCATCGCTTCGAGGAACGACCGCCTGAACGACTTGAAGTAAGAGCCGTTGCAGAAGCTGCGCGGCGTAATAGCGACCAGTTCCCCGGCAGGCTCAAGCAGCCGCGTCACCAGCGAGACGAAGGCGCTGTAGAAGTTAGAGGTCTCGACGCCGACCGAGCGCAGCAGTTGGCGTGCTGCGGAGCCGCTGCTCATCTTGCGGTACGGCGGGTTGAGGATCGCGTGTGTGTAAGCCTCGCCCCGCGCCGCGCCGACCACACGTGCAGCCGCCTCGATGAAGTCTTCGCCGCGCACCTCCGCGCTGAAATTGATGCCGGCACCCTCGCACTCGACGCGACAGGCTTCGAGCGTGTCGCGCAGGTAGCCGACGAGGGCGGGATCGATCTCGTAAGCTGTGACCGACAGTTCGGCGGGCGGCGACTGCCAGCGGCAGACCTCGGCGACGAACGCAGCGGAGAGAGCGCCCACGCCCGCCCCTGCGTCGAGCAGGCGGACATGCTCGCGCGGCGGCTGGAAGAGTGATGCCATGAAGCGCGCGATCGCTGGCGGCGTGAGGAACTGACCCCACTCGGCGCGCCGCCCGGCGTCGAGCTTGCGCGCCACGTCGAGCCGGAAGAACTCGGCGCGTTCGGCGGGCGTTGCAAAACCCTTTTGTACGTCTGCACTCATCAGCGGTGGAGAGGAACTGCGACACCCTGCGCGCAGATGTCGCGGATGAGATAATTCATTTAACGATAAATCAAGGCGCGGGCGCGCGCGCGTTTGAACTCGTCGAGTTTCGCCTGCCACGCGCGCGCGATCTCTTCGGGCGGGTCGCCGCGCTTGAGCCGTTCGAGCGCGTCGGCGTTCACGAGCAGGCGCGCGTAAGAGTCGACTTTCCACTCCGCGGGGTAGAGCTTGCGCAGCGCCGCCGCGATCTCCAGCCCAGCCAGCACGGGGCGCAAGTGCGCGCGGTCGGTGACGACGATGTTGACGCCGCCGCACTCCTCGCCCTTGAAGACCGAAGCGTCCGGCGTGAAGCGCACGGGCACGAAGCGCAACCCCGCGACGCGCCGCTCGTTCAAATAAGCCGCGAGCCGCTGTCCGTCGAGCCACGGCGCGCCCACGAGCTCGAACGGCGTGTGCGTGCCGCGCCCGACCGAGACGTTCGTCGTCTCCAGCAGGCCGACGCCGGGGTAGAGCGTCGCCTCGGTCAAGCTCCTCATGTTCGGCGAGGGGTTGACCCACGTGAGCCCCGTCGCGTCGAGCCACATGGCGCGGCGCCAGCGATCCATCTCGACGACGCGCAGGTCGCAGTTCAGCTTGCGCTCGTCGTTGTAGAGCCGCGCGAGTTCCCCGACCGTCATGCCGTGGCGCACGGGGATCGTGTGGTAAGCCGTGAAGGAGAGTTTGTCAGCGTCGGCGACGGGACCGTCGACGTCCGTGCCGCCGATGGGGTTCGGCCTATCCAAGACGAACACCGGCACGCGCGCCTTCGCCGCTTCCTCCATCACGAAGCCGAGCGTCGAGATGTAGGTGTAGAAGCGCGCGCCGACGTCCTGGATGTCGTAGACGACGGCGTCGAGGTCTTTCAAATGCTCGGGCTTCGGTCGGCGCGACTCGCCGTAGAGCGAATAGATTGGCAAGCCGGTCTTCTCGTCCCTCGCGTCCGAAATTTTTTCGTCAGCCGCGCCGCGGATGCCGTGCTCCGGTGAGAAGAGCGCGACGAGCCTCACGTTGGCAGCCTCGCGCAGCACGTCGATGGTCTGCCGCCCGCGCCGGTCGCGCCCCGTGTGGTTGGTCACGAGCCCGATGCGAAGCCCCGCGAGCTGTTTGAAGTTGTCGCGCTCGAGCACGTCGATGCCCGTCAAAACTTCGGCGTCGGCGGGCGGCGGCAACGCGTTCGCCGCGGCGTTCGACGCGGCATTTGCCGAGGTCACGCGCGCGAGGCTCGCCAACACTTCCGACGCGAAGCGGGCGGACTCCGCGCGCGCGCTATCGACGCCCGCGTCTGCGATCGAGGAGGCGACGATCGTCGCGACGCGACCGCGCACGGCGCCCACGTCGCCCTTGCCGTCCGGGTGGACGCGGTTACTCAAAAACACGACGAAGGTCTCGGTCGCCGGATCGATCCACAGCGACGTGCCCGTGAACCCCGTGTGACCGAACGAGCCGGGCGTGAAGAGATCGCCGCGGTTCGCGGAGAAGCTCGACGACACGTCCCAGCCCAAACCGCGCGCCGAGCCGTCCTCCGCCACGGCGCGCGCCCTGGTCATCGCAGCGACGCCGAGCGGGCTCAATATCCGCGCGCCCCCGTACTCGCCGCCGTTCAGCATCATCTGGCAGTAGACCGCCAAGTCGTCCGCGGTCGAGAACAGTCCGGCGTGGCCCGCGACGCCGCCCATGCGGAACGAGGTCGGGTCGTGAACTTCGCCGCGCAGCCAGCGATCCGCCTCCTGCGGCGCGAGCGCGTCCGGGCGACTCCCCAGGTAGCTCTCCTGCCCGCGCCTGCGCTCGGTCGGCGCGATGCGCGAGCGCGCGGAGGCTTTCGGGTTGAACCCCGTGTCGCGCATCCCCAGCGGCTCGAAGATGTTTTTGCGCGCGAACTCGTCGAGCGCGAGGCCCGACGCGCGGCGCACGACCTCGCCGAGCGCGATGTAGCCGAGGTCGCTGTAGACGAAGCGCGAGCCCGGCGCGCTGCGCAAGCGCTCCGCGGGCAGGCGCTTCATCGCCTCCTCGTAGCCCGCCCACTGCTCGGCGAGATCGAAGTCGGGCGCGAAGCCCGCGCGGTGCGTGAGCAGGTGCTCGATGGTGACGCGATCCCTGCCCTCGCCCTTGAACTCGGGGATGAAGCGCGAGAGCGGATCGCCGAGTCGCACCGCCCCGCGCTCGACGAGGATCATGACGCTCGTCGCCGTCGCGACCACTTTCGTCAGGCTCGCGAGATCGAAGACGGTGTCGGCCGTCATCGCCTCGCGCGCCGGCTCGACGGCGCGCGCGCCGTAACTCTTGCGCCACGCGACGCGCCCCTTGCGCCCGACGAGCACGACCGCGCCCGGCGTCTCCTTGCGCGCGATCGACTGCCCGACGACGGCGTCCACCTCCGCGAGCCGCGCGGCGCTCATCCCGACCGACGAGGGGGCGGCTTGCGGCAGCGCCGACGCGTTCGCGAGCGGCGACTGCTGCGCGAAGAGGAGCGCCAGCGCGCAGGCTAAGAGGCGGCGGCGCGCGCGCGTGTTGGGTGGTGTCATCATGTGTGTGGTTCGGAAAAGTCCCGCGTTCATCGTGCGATCAGTTTCCCGTCGCGGCGCGCGCCTGCGTCTGCGCCTTGAGCTGGATGCCCGTGCCGCGCGCGTAGAGTTTGGGGAGCGTGATGGGGAGTCGCCCCGTCACGGCGATCTCGCCGGAGAGGGCGCGCGCCGCCGCCTGCTGGAGACTCGGCATGTCGCCGTAGGCGACCATGTAAGTTTTCAGATCGGTAAAACTTCCGAGCAGGTACGGGTTGCCGAAGCTGATGCCGACGAGCGGCGCCTTCCTGTCGATCAGCTTGTCGAGCGCGCGCTTGCCCGGATCGGGGAGCGCGCCGCTGTTCGACTGCCCCGTCCGCACGCGACCGTAGAGAGCTGCGACGACGAGGTCCGCGCCCTTCGCGCGCTCCAGAGCCTTCTCGACTTCCTTGTCGGATGAGCGCTCGTCTAAGACGACGACTTCGAGCCTGCGCCCGCCGCGCGCGAGCGTCGAGACGAAGGGCTGCGCGATCCAGAGTCGATCCTCGCCGTTCGTCACCGCGAGGACGAAGAGGCGCGAGTTTGCGCCGAGGCTGGTGGCGGGCAGCAGGTGCACCTCGTCGCGCACGAGCGTGACGGCGTGCTCCGCGATCTCGCGCGCCAGTCTTTCACTGTCAGCCGTGCCCACGACCGTGTCGATGTTCTCGAGCGGCGCGACGCGCTGCCTGACGAGACCGAGATCGTACTTCGCGGCGAGGACGCGGCGCGCCGACTCTTCGATCCGCTGCTCCGTCAGACGCCCCGACTGCACAGCCTCGCGCACGCCGCGCACCGTCGCGTCCGGGTCGGAAGGTTTCAGGAGCAGGTCCGCGCCCGCGAGCAGCGCGCGCACAGCGGACTCGCCGGGTGTGAAGTAGATCGTGAGGCCGCTCATGTCGAGCGCGTCGGTCGTGATGATGCCGTCGAAGCCGAGGTCGCGCCGGAGTATGCCGGTCAGGACTTGCGGCGAGAGCGTGCCGGGCAAAGTCGCGTTCTCGGTGAGCACTTCGCTGTCGGCGTAAGTCGGCCTGGCCGCGCCCGCGCGCGGGATGGGGCTCACGGTGGTCGGGTCGATCTGCGGCAGGCCGATGTGCGCGGACATGATGGAGCCGACGCCCGCCGCGATCGCCGCGCGGAACGGGACGAGCTCGACCGCGTCGAGGCGCGAGCGCGGGACGTTGATGACGGGGAGGCCGCGGTGCGAGTCGGTCGCCGTGTCGCCGTGACCGGGGAAATGTTTGGCGGTCGCCACGACGCCGCCGCACTGCGCGCCCTCGATGAACGCCGCCGCCATGCGCGCGACCTCCTGCGGGTCTTCGCCGTAGGAGCGCACGTTGATGACCGGGTTCAGCGCGTTGTTGTTCACGTCGACGACGGGCGCGAAGACGTGGTGCACGCCGAGCGCGCGAGCCTCGCGCGCCGTCACCTCGCCCTGCCGGCGCGCGTAACCGGGATCGCCCGTCGCGCCGACCGCCATGTTCCAGGGGAAGTTGACCGTGCTGTCGAAGCGCATCCCCGCGCCCGCTTCCAGATCGGCCGAGACCATGAGCGGCACGCGCGCGAGCTGCTGCATCCGGTTGACGAGGTGGACGGACTCGTAGACGGGACCGCGGAAGAGGATGATGCCGCCGATCTTGTTCTGCTCGACCTGCCGGCGCAGCCACAAAAAGTCCGCGCTGTCCTGCGCCTCGTAGGTCGCGTTGACGCCGACCGAGATGAGCTGCCCGATCTTCTCGTCGAGCGTCATGCGCTTCAGCTCCGCGTCAGCCCAGCGCACAGCCTCGCGCGAAGGCGTGCGCGAGTAAGGGCGCGGTCGATTTTTGTCTTTCGCGTCGCGGGCGGGTTCGGCGCAGGGCGAGACGACGTTCGAGGTTGTCGGCGGTTGTTGCGCGCGCGTCGTCGGCGCGTGCGGCGCGAGCGCGAGGAGGGCGACGACGGATGCGATTCGCCGCAGGCTCTGTTTAAGAATGACTCTCATCTTGCGAGAAGAATTCCTTGAGTCCCATAGGGACGTGATGTTTATAGCCATCGGCTATAAAAAATCGCCAAGCCCCGTGAGGGGCGGCATGAACATTTCGCTCCTGACGGAGCTTGGGTCATTTATTAGACGTGGGTTCTATAAACATGCGGCTCCTAAGGAGCCGACGCGCGACCGAACGCTTGAACCGATTTTGCGTCACGCCTTCTTCAACTTTCCTCAATTTGTGTCACGCCTTCTTCAACCTTCCGCAAATCGCCTTTATCAACTTCACTCCATAATACTCCCTTCAATTTTCCTCGGCCAGCGCGGCGGGCGCGAGCTCGTCCTGGCGGCTCGCGGGCGCTTTGCGGAAGAGGGGCGTGACGGCGAAGGCGACGAGGAACGTGATCGCGCTCCCGAGCAGCACGTACCACGTCCACGCGAGCGGCGTCATGAAGCGGACGTAGAGCATGACGACGATGCTCGCGACCATGCCGACGAGCGCGGGCGGCTCGCTCGTGCGGCGCAGGAACGTGCCGACGAGGAAGACGCCGAGCACGGGACCGTTGATGAGCGAGGCGACGGAGAGCGCCTGATCG
>JAIVJC010000256.1:0-1669 GCA_020200235.1 Acidobacteriota bacterium
GTTGGCGACCGCCGGGTGGTTGATCAACTCCGCGCCGCACTTGCGAAAGACCTGCTTCTCGAACGCGATATGGCCCGTCAAGCCCGTGCCCCGCCCCGACTTGATCTCGAACTTGCGGTTCTTCTGAAACCCGCCCTCGCTGTGGCCGTGGCTCGCGACGAGGGTCAGCCAGCCCGGCTCCTTCACCTGGTGGATGCCGCAGGCCTCCGCCGAAAGAATCTCGCGCGCGTACTTGGCGATGAGCGTCAACTGGTCGTTCGGGAAGTCGGCGCTGAGCCGCCCCATCTCGCCGCCAGTCTCCGTGTTGAGGCTGCCGATGATCTCGTTCGTCGCCGTGGCGAGGCGTTCGAGGCGGCTCAGCATGTACTGATCCCTCTCGGCGAGCTTGCCGTGCTGCAAGGCGATGCTCGCCGCGGCAGCGAAGCGCCCGAGCAGGCCCGCGTCCTCCGGGGTGAACTTGCGCCCCTTCACGTCGTCCACGTAAAGCACGCCCCGGGGCTCGCCCTGCCAGAGGAGGGGGACTTCGATGACGGAGCCGAACGGCACGTCGCGCTCGAAGACGTCTGCCCGCCCGACCCATTGGCTGTAGTCCTCCGTCTCCAGGTACGGGTCGCCGTTCATGAGCAGTTGTCCGGCCATGCCCTCTGCGACATCGGCCCCCGCTTTCAGAGTCACGCCGAAGTTCTGGGGGCGGCTCGAATCGAAGATGACCTCCAAGACCTCGCGCCGGCTGTCGTACTCGTAGATCCCTCCGCCCGTGGCGCCCAGCAGCCTCACCGCCTGCTCGATGATGGCGCGCACGTGCAGCAGCGGCGCGCGCCCGTGCTCGGCGGTGATGGCGAGCATCGCCTCGCGCAGCGCTTCGAGGTTGTGGGCCTGCGTCCGCTTCTCGCTAAGCAGGTAGGCGTTCTGGACGACGTAGGAAGCGAAGTGCGCGAACGCCCGGCAGTATTCGACCTCCTCCGGCGTGAACTCGTGCCGGGCGCTCAGTGAGTCGAAGCTGAACGAGCCCTTCACCCGGCCATCTACGATCACGGGCACGATCACGATTGACTTGACGCCGAGGCAGACGAGAATCTCTTTGACCGGGCCCAGAGACTCTTCGCCGTCCACGTCCGTGACGACAATGGGATCGGCTTTGGCGACGAGCGCCTCCTCGCGCGCCACCCCCGCGAGCGGGATGACCTCGCCCAGAGCGCCGACCTCCGGCGGGTACTCGGCTCTCACCGTCCCGCTGCGCAGGTCGTCGTCGAAGATGACCATGCCGCTGTGCTCGACGTTCTCATATTTCCCCCGGGCGAGCGTCACGGCGGCCTCGCAAACCGCGCTCAGCGTGCCCTGGAACTCTGTGCCCGCCGGCTCCACGTCTCGTGAGGTCTCGTTCATGTGATAGCCCTTTCCCGTTTGGGTTTGCGCGCGCGGCGCGCCGCCGCGACAGCCGGAAACGGCTTTGCGAACGGGGCGAGCTTGCGACGGCTGGCGAAGCGCGCGGGCCGAAACGCCCGGCGGGTCGCACCCCATCCCCCTACGCGGTCGTCTCCGAATTGAGTCTTTGCTTGGCGTGAGTAATCTCTCGGCGAGGACGGTCGAGAGACGCCGGGGACACGCTCCGGCGCGTGACAGACTAGGATAATCAGCCCGCACGGTCAACCGGAATTTCCCGCCCCTT
>JAIVJC010000256.1:1692-2631 GCA_020200235.1 Acidobacteriota bacterium
TGATCACCCCGCTCAGACTCGAACTCGTCAAGCTCGCCCGCTCGAAGGGCTTCTACCTTTCCTTCGCGGCTCTTGCGGGCTTCGTGGCGCTGATGGTCTGGGGCTTCTACTCTTACGCCGAGCGCAAGACGGGCGGGCAGGCGGCGGAGCAGTTCAAGTACACCTATGAGTCGAAGAGCTACTTCAACGGTCTCACGTTCGCCCTCTACTCGCTCCTGTTCGCCTTCAACCTGCTGATCCCCGTCTTCGTCGCGATGTCGGCGGGGACGCAGGTGGCTGGCGAGGCGCGCGCCGGGACGCTACGAATGATCGCGGTGCGCCCGGTCTCGCGCGTCGCGCTCATCCTCTCGAAGTTTTCGGTCGTCGCGCTTCACACCCTTCTGTTGATGGCGTTCTTCGTCGGGCTGAACCTGCTCGTCGGGCTGGTGTTCGTCGGCTGGGGCGAGCTGCAACTTTACCCGGGCGCGCTGAACCTCGTCGAAGAGCCAGGCAGGATCGCGCGCGACGAGGCGCTGTGGCGCTTCGCCTACGCCGTCGTGACCGGCACGTGGGCGCTGCTCGTCGTCGCCTCGATCGGGATGCTCTTCTCCGTCGTCACGGACTCGCCCGTCACGGCGACCGTCGTCACGTTCACGCTCTACCTGACGCTCTACATCGTCGGGCGCGTCGAGTTTTTCGAGGGCTTGCGCCCTTACTTCTTCACGACCGGCATGGACTTCTGGCGCGACGTGTTCAAGCCCGACGTCCCGTGGACGAGCGTCTACCATTACGCGGGCGTCTGCGGCGCGTACACCTTCGGCGCGCTGCTCGCCGCCGTCTCGATCTTCGACCGCAAGGACATCACGACCTGAAGCATGATCGCGAAACTCACGCTCGCCGCGCTCTGCGCCCTCTCCGTGTGCCTCGCGCTCCGCTACGAGCCGAGGAGGGCGCGCACAC
>JAIVJC010000195.1 GCA_020200235.1 Acidobacteriota bacterium
CTATGAAGGCGCGTGCGAAGCGTTGGGCGAGTTGTGGCAACGCGTCGGCGAGCGACCGACGCTAGACGGTCTCGATCAACGAACTGCCGCAGAAGTTCTTCTGCGGGCGGGCGTATTAACTGGCTGGCTAGGCAGTGCGAAGCAGATTGAGGGGGCGCAAGAGACAGCAAAGAATCTCATTAGCGAGAGCGTGACAATCTGCGAGGCGTTGCAAGATACAGATAAAATAGCTGAAGCACAAACTGACCTCGCATATTGCTACTGGCGCGAGGGCGCATTCGATGATGCCAGGGTGATGCTGAGAGAGGTGCTGAGTCGTGTCTGCAATACAAACACTGAAGTGAAAGCTGTCGCCTTGCTCCGAAGCGCAATCGTTGAAATGTCGGCTAAGAGATTCAACGACGCTTTGCACATTCACACAGAAGCCACACCCATTTTTGAAAAGTGCAATGATCATTTGCTCCAAGCGAAATTCCATAATGGATTTGCCAATGTACTCAACTATCTGAGTGCGGCAGAATACCGCGAAGATTATGTAGATCGCGCACTCATTGAATACACGGCGGCGAGTTTCCATTTCGAGCAAGCCGGACACGCGCGCTATCAGGCTAGCGTCGAACATAATTTAGGACTCCTCTTCTCTACTATTGGAAAGTTCGTTGAAGCGCACGAGCATCTTGATCGCGCGCAGGCACTCTTTACAACACTCAAAGATGGCGGGCATCTCGCCCAAGTCGATAACACTCGCGCTGAAGTATTGCTCGCTGAAGGATGCGTCGTTGAGGCGGAGAAGTTTGTCAGGTCGGCGGTGCGGACGTTGGAGAAGGGTGGGGAGCAGTCGCTGCTGGCGGAGTCTCTGACGACGCACGGGACGGCGCTGGCGCGGCTCGGTCGTCACAAACAGGCGCAGGCGACGCTGTGGCGCGCGGTCGAGGTGGCGGAGGGGGCGGGCGACCCGGAGAGCGCGGGGCAGGCCGCTTTGAGTCTCATCGAGGAGTCGGGCGCGCACCTCCCCGCCGGAGAGCTCACGGAAGTATACGAGCGCGCCGCCGAGTTGCTTTCGCGCTCGCAGAACGTGGCGACGCTCAAGCGGCTCTCGACGTGCGCGCGCCGCGTCCTCTTCCTCGCGCACGGCTCGCCCGCGCCCATCGATTGGAAAGGCTTCTCGCTCAAGGACGCGGTGCGCCGCTACGAGTCGCACCTGATCGCGCGGGCGCTCAGCGACGCGGGCGGCGTGGTCTCGCACGCGGCGCGGCTGCTCGGCTTCAAGCATCACCACAGCCTGAGCTCTCTGCTCCAAACCAGTCACAGGGAGTTGCTCGGCGCGCGCGCGCCGGTCGTGCCGCGCAAGCGCAGCATCATCAGCTTCCGCGCCCCCGGTCACACGCCCCCGTACCGGACGCCAAAAGCGTCGCGACCGATCACGATCCTCCACGCCGAGGATAACGGGTTTGTCGCCGACGCCGTGAAGGACACTCTGGAGGCTGAGGGGTGGCGGGTCGAGGTGTGCCCGGAAGGCAACTCCGCGATGAACCGGCTCGCGGGCGGGGTCGCTTACGACCTGCTGCTGATCGACAACGAGCTGCCGGGCGTGAGCGGGATGGAACTCGTCCGCTACGCCCGCAACCTCCCCCCTTACCGGGGCACGCCCATCATCATGCTCTCGGCGAGCGACTGCCGGGAGGAGGCGCGGCGAGCCGGGGTCGATGCGTTTTTGCTCAAGCCCGACGACGTGTCGCTCATCACCGAGACGATCTCGCGACTGCTCGCCGAAGCGGGCGGGTCGGGCTGAGAGAACGCGCTGACGCGAAGGCGCGGAGTCGCCGCGCGATAGAAACCAACGAACTCATCGACTGTCGAAAAGGGCTTCCTCACGCCTGCTTGCTTCGACGGAAGCTATACGTGACCGCCGCGCGATTCCGGTGCCGACCGCGTCTGCGGGGAATGTCTGTTCAGACAAACCGGATCGAATTAAGTGTGACAAATGTGACGTTCAGTATTGATCGCTTCGGCGGGGATCGATTATTTTGCGCCCCCCTAAAGAGATGGACGCGATCCTCACCCGGCGCGGCGCGCCCTTGCTCTCTTGCTCATTCCGCTCAATAAGGAGCCTCACAATGTTCAAGCAAAAAACCTCAATGGCTTTCGGTCTCACCCTAACTCTGCTGCTCAGCCAGTTACCTCAAGTGAATCCCGCATCGGCAGCGACCGTCCCGACAAAGAGGAAGTCTTACTGTCCGACCTGCCCTGCCGCCCGCGACGCTCAACCCTCCTTCCCCGATAATCTGGCGACGCTCGGACGGCGCACTCAGCCGCTCCCGCTCAAGCCGCTCCAACGCTCCGTCTTTGAAGGCGTGAGGGTCAACTTCGTCAGCGCCGCGACGGGCGGTCTCGCCTTCGCCGTCACCGACCTGGAACTTGGCGGCGCCATGCCGATCCTCTTCCAGCGCGTTTACGACAGCCACCGCCGCGACGAAGACTCCGGCTTAGGCGCGGGCTGGACGTTCGCCTTCGACGACCGCATCTCGCTTGGCGGCGACGGCGCGACCATGACGACCGGCACAGGCGCAAGTATTTCCTTCCGCCGTGACGGACAGCACTTCGTCTTGCGTCAAGATGCTCCCGGCTTGCATCAATCATTCGACGTGACGAACGCAAACACGATCACGGAGCCAGCCGCCGGATTCTCGCGCATCTATCAAAGGATCGGCGGAGCGTATCGCCTCAGCCGCATCGCCGATGCCAACGGCAACGCCATCACGATCAGCTTCGACGCACGCGGCAACATCACGCACATCGACAATGGCGGCGCGGCGATTGCCCTCGCATGGTCTGACGGTCAAAACAGTCGCCTGCTCTCAGTCACCGACAGCGCGGGGCGGCGCGTCAGTTTCAAACAAGACGGTCAACGCCTACGCTCAGTTACTGACGCGGCGGGGGCGCAGTGGAGCTACGACTACGCGAATAATCAATTGATCGCCGCCACCGATCCACTAGGCAGGACGCTCCTGCGCGCACGCTACGACAAAGCAGGGCGCGCGATTGAAGCGGGCGACGCGGCAGGCTTATATAATTTCGAGTACGGCGCGGTGACGGCGGCAATCTCCCGGCAGACAGTCGTAACTGATCCGGTCGGCGCGAAAACGGTCGTGAGGCACAACGAAAACGGCGCGCTCACCAGCGTCAGCGATGAGGACGGTCAAGCAATCACCGTCGAATACAACACGGCGAATCGTCCCACGCGAATGCTCGACGCGCTCGGCAATGAAACCAAGTTCGCCTACGACGCGGGTAATCGCCTACTGCGCCAAATCTCAAGCGACGGCACGCTCGACAAGTCTTACAGCTACGACGCCAACGGGCGCATCGCCTCGACAAACGACGACGGCGAACGTGCCGATTACAGTTTCGACGCGCGCGGCAACGTCACCGCCAAGCAAAGCAGCGACGCCACGCAAGGCTACGAGGTGCAACGCAACGCGCGCGGGCAAGCAATTCGTCTGGTAGGGAAGAACGGGCGCACGGTTTCGTTCGAGTACGACGCTGGCGGCAACGAGACGGCGTTCACCTATTCCGACGCTGGGCGTTTCGAGAGCGAGTTCGACGCGGCGGGTCACAGGGTCACGGAGCGCCTGCCTTCGGGCGCAATCTTCCATTACGAATACGACGCGCGCGGGAAACTCAGGCGGCAGAGCGACAATCGCGGTCGTTCGATCAACATCACACGCGACGCGAGCGGCGCGGTCGTCGAGATGGTGTCAAGCAACGGCAGTTGGGTACGTGCCGAGCGCGACGCGGTGGGTCGCGTCGTCGCCCTCACCAACTCGTCGGGCAAGACGCGCCGCTTCGCCTATGACGCGCGCGGCGCTCTGACGAATTACACCGACGCGCGTGGCAAGCAACGCATCTTTGATTACGGCCATCGTGGACGCCCGCGCCGCGTCACCGATGCAGGCGGCGTCAGCCTGCGCTACGATTACGACCGTGCGGGACGACTCGTCGCCGTGCGGCGCGAGTGGCAAGCCGACGCGCGGGTGGGACAGTTCCTGCGCGCCTCATTCACGCCGCTTGTGTCACCGACGATGGCGGTCATGCAGGGCGATTATGGCTGTCTGTTCGGCGGCGACGGGTGGTTCGAGGGCGATACTTTCAACTCGGACTTCGGCATGGGCTGCGATGATCCGTTCGGCGGCTTCGGCGACCCATTTGGCGGTATGGGCGGTGGCGGATACGTATTCGGCAGCCCCGTTGATTGCGCTGATTGCAAGCAACGCCATAAAAGGATCTGTGACAACGACTGGAAGGCTAAGTATGTCCGTCTGATCGGAGTGGACGCCACGGCGACGGCGGGCTGCGCCGTCATCCTTGTCGGGGTTGGTGCTCCGCTCTGCGCCGCTGCTGCCTTGCTGGTGGGAGGGCTGGAACTCTTAGCAATCAACAGGGAGTACGACAGCTGCATCCTTAAAATCACGGACGATTGCTTATCGTTCTGCCCGCTCACATGACCGGGCGAAAGCACAACACTACGGGGGAGGAGTCCCGGCGACTACCCCGTACATGTTATTATGCCCATGACGTTTGGAGGACATTTACATGTGTCCCAGAATAGAGGTCGCCCGCAGGTTCTTCGCGTGGCTCCTGGCGAACTTACTGTTCGTCGCGCTCAGTTTGCTTTTCATGAAGCCGCGCGACATCCCTTCCGAGCCTGCGTCCGCGACCATCTTTCTCCAAGCTCTGATCGTGGGCTCGCTCTTCACGCTGAGCATCATAAACTTGTCCGCCAAAGTGAATGACGAGGTGTTCTCGCGCAGGATGGCGGCGAGCGTCCTTTTCACGCTTCTCATCTTATTGAAGTTTGATCGCGCTGACGTGGGACACCTGTTAAGTATTAGTAACCCGGTTCTCTCGGCGATGCTGACGTTCTGGGCGATCCTGATCGTCGTTAACGTTGCCTTGCAGTCCTTACATAAATTATCGCCGTCCAACTTCCGCTAGGTATCGCGCCCGCGGACCGGCTAACCCTTCGCCGATGATTTCGGCATGGGCTGCATGGACCTTTTCGGAAGCTTCGGCGACCCATTTGGGAGCGGTGACGGTAGTGGAGGATTGCTTGGCGGCACTGATCCTAAAAACGTACCGCGTCTGCGGGGAATGCCTGTTCAGAAAGGGCGGCTCGAATTTAGTGTGACAAATGTGACGTACAGTATTGATCGCTCTAGCGGGGATCGATTATTTTGCGTCCCGATCAAGGGCTCGACGCGAGCATCACACGGCGCGGCGCACCCTTATCCGTTAGCACGTTCCCTAGAAGGAACCTCACGATGGTCAAGCATAAAACCTCACCGGCTTTCGGTCTCACCCCGACTCTGCCGCCTAGCCGACTGCCTCACGTGAATTCTGCGTCGGCGATCGTTGTTCCGGCTAAGCGGAAGCCGTCATGCCTGACCTGTTCCGAAGTGCGCGACGCACACTCCTCACCCGGCGACCTCACCGCGCTCGGGCGTCGCACGCAGCCGCCCCCGCTCAAGCCCGTCCAACGCTCCGTCTCCGAAGGTCTCGCGAGTCGACTCCGTCTGCGCCGCGACGTGCGGACTCGCCTGCGCCGTGGCAGACCTCCGATCCGGCGGGGCGTTGGCTGTCCTCTTCCCGCGCGTTAAGGGCGGCGCGCACAGAAGAGGGTACGGGCTTGGGCGAGGGCTGGTCCTTCGTCTTCGACGATCCCATTCCGCATCGACGGCGACTCAGCCATTCTCTCGACGGGCGCGGGCTCGAGCCCGCGCCCACCTGTGCCGTCGCATGAATCACCGCCATAGCCTGCTGCCGCGTGCAAACCGGCGGGCGGGCGGCACATCAAACGAGTGACAAGCAGTTAGTGACACGGGCGACGTGCAAGGACTAAAACGGCTTTGCCTGTCACCCGCCGCGACTGCCATGTCTTGCCTTTGCAAGGGGATGCGGTTATCATGCGGGGTCGTTCGGGGTGCGCTCTTGTTGAAGCGCATCAGGCGGCGGAACAAGCAATTCAGGGTGGACTTCGGCAGACCGGGAAGCTCTACAGACGAGTTCTCCACGGAGGAATTTTACTAGTGTTCAGTGATAATTTTCGCCGCAACGAGGCGGTCAAAGGTAAGTTCAGCGGGGTGAAGACCTCGGCGCTCGTGTCGAACCTCTCGGACGTGGCGTGGAAGGTCTTCCAGTCCGTGAACCGCGCGCTGCCCGAGGGCAAGGCGATCCACCCGAAGTGGGCTCCCGAGCCGCTGCTGAAATCCTACGAGCGCACCGCCCCGCCCCTCGGCTTCCCGCGCGAGACCGACAGCCTGTGCCCGCGCTGTGTCAAAGAGGTTCGCGAGTCCGTCATCTCGGGCGAGACGCCCTTAGAAACCCTGATGAACGAGCACCCGGGCGAGATCAAGGCGCAGATCGTCGAGGAGGGCGGGCGCATCCTGATGCGCAAAGACTGCCCGAAGCACGGGCGTTTCGAGGACGTGATGGCGTCGAACCCGAAGTTCCTCGCGCGCGTCGAGTCGCTCTTCTTCGGGCGCGACTTCCGCGCCGCCGAGGACGCCTCGATCCACCGCCACGGCACTTCCAACATCAAGTTCGGTCGCGGCGCCGTGCTGACCGTTGACCTGACGAACCGCTGCAACATGATGTGCAACCCGTGCTTCATGGACGCCAACCAGGTCGGCTACGTCCACGAGCCGACGTTCGAGGACACGAAGGCGATTCTCGACCGCGCCGTCTCGTTCAAGCCGAAGCGTCAGATCATCATCCTCTTCTCCGGCGGCGAGCCCACGCTCTCGCCCTACTTCCTCGAGGCGGTCGCCTACGCCAAGAAGGTCGGCTTCTACCGGATACTCGCCGCCACGAACGGCATCCGTTACGCCGAAGACATCGAGTTCTGCAAGCAGGCGAAGGAAGCCGGTCAGCACGGAGTCTATCTACAGTTCGACGGCGTCTCCGAGGAGAAGAACAAGCACCGCGGCGTCGGCAACCTGTTCGACGTGAAGCTCAAGGCGATCGAGAACCTCGCGTCGGTCGGCATCAAAGTCACGCTCGTCACGACCATCGTCAACACAATCAACAACGACGGCATCGGCGAGATCGTCTCCTTCGCCGCGCAGAACATCGACAAGGTACAGACCATCGCCTTCCAGCCCGTCTCGTTCACGGGCCGCGACGAGGACGTGCCCGACGACGTGCGTATCCGGCAGCGCTACACGCTCGCCTGTATGGCGGACGATCTCGAATCTCAGCTCGGCGGCGATCTGAAGTCGCTGCGCGACTGGTACCCGCTCTCGTCCTACTCGGCGTTCACCTCCGTGATGGACATGCTGCAAGGGGCGGACGCGCCGTGGGGCTGGTCGTCGTGCAACTGCCACCCGAACTGCGGCGTCTTCACGCTGATGGTCGTCGACCGCCACACGGGCGCGTGGTCGCCGCTCTTCAAGTTCTTCGACTACGAGCAGTTCATGCGCGACGTGACGACCATCACGGACACGGCGCGCGGTCAGAAGATGACGATGGCGCAGCTCGCGATGGCGATCATGCGCAACTTCGATCCCGCCAAGGCGCCCGAGGGCTTCCCCGTCTCGCAGATCATCAACCTCTTCAAGCCGTCCTCGACGAACTCGAACTCGGATCGCAACGACCGCATGAAGACGCAGGCGCAAAGTCAGGCGGACGACGCGGCTGATCGCTGGCGCGTCCTCTGCGTCGAGGGGATGTGGTTCCAGGACCTGTTCAACTACGACTTCCGCCGCACCGAGATGTGCGTCATCCCCTACGGCACGCAGGAGGGCGAGATCTCCTTCTGCGCCTACAACACGGGCGTGGGCTGGCGGCAGATCATCGAGAACATGCACAAGACGGCGAGCCTCTCCGAGTGGTACGAGGAGCACGGGCGCCACGCCGTCTACGCCAA
Organism: Acidobacteriota bacterium; assembly: GCA_020200235.1. Classification (GTDB taxonomy): domain Bacteria; phylum Acidobacteriota; class Blastocatellia; order Pyrinomonadales; family Pyrinomonadaceae; genus JAIVGV01. Next base: position 7,925 of record JAIVJC010000195.1, read on the forward strand.
GGGCAAAGCCGTCCCCGGCATCACGCGCCCGCGCTCGCTCTCGCTTCCCATCGTGCAGTCGATCCTCGCCGTGGACGCCGACGCGGCAGACCGCGCCGCGACGCCCTACCTTGTCGATGAAAATGAGGAAGCGGTTACAGTTTGAGTTCGGCTGCCGCCTGGTTTTTGTGATCTAGGCGGCAGTTCTACCAGCATTAGCTCTATCCCGACTCGCTCTAGCGTTACCGGTGCGACCTCACAGTCGTTCCTCCACACAACAGTGTCAGTTTGCCTGACCCTCTCCAAGAAATTGAAAGGAAAGACCATGAAAG
>JAIVJC010000136.1 GCA_020200235.1 Acidobacteriota bacterium
GGAGTAGCCCCACTCGTTGTCGTACCAGGAGAGGACTTTGACGAGGTTGCCGCCGATGACCTTGGTGTACTCGGCGTCCACGATGGAGGAGTTCGAGTTGCCTTTGAAGTCGGAGGAGACGAGCGGCTCTTCCGAGAAGCCGAGGATGCCGCGCAGCTCCTCGTTCGCCGCGTTCTTCAGGGCGGTGTTGACCGCCTCGGTCGTCGTCTCTTTCTCGACCTCCATCACCACGTCGACGAGCGAAACGTTCGGCGTCGGCACGCGCACGCTGATGCCGTCGAACTTGCCCTTCAGTTCGGGGAGGACGAGCGCGACCGCCTTCGCCGCCCCCGTCGAGGTCGGGATCATGGAGAGCGCGGCGGCGCGCGCGCGGCGCAGGTCGCTGTGCGGCAGATCGAGCAGCTGCTGATCGTTCGTGTAGGAGTGGATGGTCGTCATCTGCGCCGACTTGATCCCGAACTTCTCGTGGATCACTTTGGCGACGGGCGCGAGGCAGTTGGTCGTGCACGAGGCGTTCGAGAGGATGTTGTGCGCCGCCGGATCGTACTTCTCCTCGTTGACGCCGAGCACGATGGTGATGTCCTCGTTCTTCGCCGGGGCGGAGATGATCACCTTCTTGACCGTGCCGCGCAGGTGCTTGCGCGCGTCCTCGGCTTTCGTGAAGCGCCCCGTCGATTCGATGACGATCTCGGCGCCGACCTCCTCCCAGGGGATCAGCGCCGGGTCGCGCTCGGAGAAGACGCGGAACTCGTCGTCGCCGACCTTGATGCCGCTGTCGGTCGCGGAGATGTCGTGGTGGAGGTTGCCGAGCACCGAGTCGTACTTCAGCAGGTGCGCGAGCGTCTTCGTGTCGGTGATGTCGTTGACCGCGACGAAGTCTATTCCAGCGTCGCCCAGGCTCGTGCGCAGGATGTTGCGCCCGATGCGACCGAAGCCGTTGATGCCGACTTTAACTGCCATCTCGAAGATTGCCTCCTCGTCAGGTCTTCCGCTTATTAAACTCCCGCGCCCCTCTCGCACACTCCCGCCGGACAGTGGCGCAACTCTGGCTCAGGCGCGATTTTTGTCCGCAGGAGAAGAGAGCGAAGATAATGCCCGCGCACGCGGGCTGTCAAGAAAAGAGCCCTCGGTCGACCCCCTCGCGCGTTAACGGAACCGCGCCGCGGACGTTTTTAATTTGAGAGAGCCGCCGATCGGACTCCGCCGCGTGAGGCGGAGAGACGGGTTGGCGGATATGGGACGCGCGAGTTCGATTCCGCGACTCGGGAAACGGCGCGGCGCGCTCTGCCGTCTTATTCACACGGAATCGCGCGCGCGCGCGTGGTCTCGCGCTTGCATTAGAGGTTGCGGATGTTGAAACACCGCGCCGCGCCGGGTCGTAGTAGGTGCAGGCTCGTCGCACTGTAATCCGGAAGGGTGCTTGATTCGCAGCCTCCCTTCGTCAAAGTCTTCCAAGGAGTTTTCGGTTTGATGTTCAGCCCTGACGTGAAGCGTTCGTTCTTACTCGCCGCGGCTCTCGCGACGGCGCTCTCGACCGCCGCGCCCGCGCAGCAGCCCGCGCCGACGCCGTCGCAGCAGACCCCCGCGCAGCGCGACGCGCAGCGCACGCCCGGCACCGAGCAGCGCTCGACCGTGCCCGAGACGGCGCGCCCGCGACCCAACGACCCGACGCGCCCGCCCGGCACAGACGCGCGCCCCGCGCCGCAGGCACCGCCGGGCACGACGCTCCCGCCGGCGTACCCCGCGGTGCCGCAGACACAGACGGCGCTGCCGAACGTGTCGCCGACGCCGCCCGCCCCCGAGTTCCCCCCGGCTGACCCGACGCAGGAGCCGCGCGATCCCGACATCCCGGTCGTGACGGCGCGCCCCGTGCCGCCGATGCCCTCGCTCGCGCGCGTCGGCGTCGACAGCAGCAACACGATCCCGCTGTCTATGAACGACGCGATCCGGCGCGCCCTCGCCAGCAACAACGACATCGAGGTGGCGCGCGACGACGTGCGCTACAACGAGACCGTGCTGCGCTCGCTGGGCGGCGTCTTCGATCCGGTCTTCACCTACCAGCCCGAGATCAACAACTTCGTCCGCCCCGTGACGAGCATCTTCGGCGGCGGCACTTCGACGGGCACGGTCTCGGTCACGGACATCAACAACAACTTCAGCGTCGGTAAACAGTTCGGGCGCGGCGGCGGCAACTACCAATACTTCTTCAACAACACGCGCGAATCCACGAGCGCGACCTCGACGACGCTCACGCCCTTCTACTCCGCGAACCAGGGCGTGACGTTCACTCAGCCCTTGTGGCGCAACCGCTCCATCGACCGCAACCGCCAGCAGATCCGCATCCAGCGCAAGCGGCTCGAACAGTCCGACGCGGACTTCCGCCGCTCGACCATCGACGTGATCTCGCGCGTGCAGCGCGCCTACTGGGACCTGGTCTTCGCCTTGCGCGACCGCGAGAACCAGATCGCGAATCTGAACCTCGCGCGCGAGAACTTCCGCCGCACGGAGGCTTCGGTCGCCGCGGGCGCGTCCGCCCCCCTGGAGCGCGCCGAAGTCCAGACGGAGCTCTCGAACCGCGAGGCGGCGCTGCTCATCTCCTCGCAGCAGGTCTCCGTCGCGGAGAACAACCTCAAGCTCCTGATGCTGCGCGACCCCGACTCGCCGGAGTGGACGGCCGCGCTCCTGCCGACCGACACGCCCTCTTTCGACGAGCGCCCCGTCAACCTCGAAGAGTCGCTCACGGAGGCGCGCAAGAACCGCCCGGAGTTGCAGCGCCTGAAACTCCAGACCGAGATCAACGACATCGACGTGACGTACTTCAAGAACCAGACGAAGCCGCTCGTCAACGTCAACGCGACGCTCTCGACGACGGGTCTCGCAGGCACGCCGACGGCGAACTTCCTCGGCGGCACGACCACGTCGCCGCTCATCAACCCCGCGCTCTCGGCGACGAACTCCAGCGCGTTCCTGCTCTCGCAGATAAACGCGCTGCGCGCCAACGCCGGTCTCGCGCCCGTCACCCCGCCCAACATCACGTCGACTAACCCCTCGGTCGCGCCGCAGTTCGTCGGCGGCTACGGGCAGACGCTGAAAAACCTCTTCGGCTTCAGCACGCGCAACATCGTCGTCGGCGTGACCGTCCAACTCCCCTTCCGCAACCGGACGGCGGAGGCGAACCTCGCGGGCGCGCGCATCCTGCAGAACCAGCTGCAGGCTTCGATCCGCTCGCAGGATCAGTCGGTCGAGGTCGAGGTGCGCAATGCGGCGCAGGCGGTCGAGACCGCCCGCCAGCGCGTGCTCGCGCTGCGCGAGGCGCGGCGCAACGCCGAGCTGCAACTTCAGGGCGAGCAGCGGCTCTACCAGGTGGGTCGCTCCACCACCTTCATCCTCTTCCAGCGCGAGAACACGCTCGTCAACGCCCGCAACCAGGAGCTGCGCGCCGAGACCGACTACAACAAGGCGCTCGCAGACCTCCAGCGCGCGACCTCCACGACGCTTCGCGCCAACAACGTCATCGTCGAATCGCCCGTCGGTCGTTAAGTCCGACGACATGGACGCGGGAGGGAGGATCGAGTTCGATCCTCCCTTCTTATTTTGCGTCCCCTGATTCTCCGTTGACGCTGTGCATTTCCTCTCATATCCTCGCACGCGAGCATTCTTCGCTTTCGATCAGCCCGTCGCCAACTAGCCTTGAAGATCAGCGCCACGATCATCACCTTCAACGAGGCGGAGAACATCCGCGAAGCCTGCGAGTCGGTCGCGTGGGTTGACGAGATCGTCGTCGTCGATTCGCAGTCCACTGACGCGACGCGCGAGATCGCGGCTGAGTGCGGCGCGCGCGTCGTCGCGAAGCCGTGGATGGGGTTCGCCGCGCAGAAGCAGTTCGCCGCAGACCTCGCCGCACACGAGTGGGTCTTCAGCCTCGACGCCGACGAGCGCGTCTCGGCTGAGCTGCGCGCGAGCGTCGAGGACTTGCTCTACACTTCGGACGCGCAGCTCGCCGACGGCTACCGCGTCGCGCGCCGCTCCTTCTACATGGGTCGCTGGATTCGCGGCGGCGGCTGGTATCCCGACCACCAGCTCAGACTCTTCAGGCGCTCTCGCGGTCGCTGGCACGGCGCGTACGTCCACGAGTCGGTGAAGATGGACGAGGGCGCGCGGGTCTCCACGCTCGCGGGCGATCTCCTCCACTACAGCGTGCGCGACGCCTCGCACCACCACCGCATGATCGGCGAGCGCTACGCGCCGCTCGCCGCGCGGCAGATGTTCGAGCAGGGTCGGCGCACCTCACCTTTCGTGATCGCGACCGCCTCGCCGCTCGCCTTCTTCCGCAGCTTCGTCCTCAAGGGCGGCTTCCGCGACGGGCTCGCCGGCTATTCGATCGCGCGCTTCGCCGCGCACCACGCCTTCCTGAAGAACCTGCTGCTGTGGGAGATGCAGACCGCCGCGGGCACTGAAGACGCGACTGACGAAGAGGAGTCCGCGAACGCGGTAAATAAAATCGGGCGAGACTGATCCGAGTTTATAAACCCGTGAGCAGCCCGCCCGATTCACTTCAACCCTCGTTTACCTTCATCGCCGCCGACGGCGAGTCGCCTTTTCGCCCTTCGACGCTACAGCCTTCTTCACGCGCGCGCCGCTCTGCGGCTTCGACTTCGGTTCGTTGCGCTTCGCCTCTTCGCGCTTCGACGCACTCTTCGCCGTCGTAGCCTTCCCCTTTTCCTTGCGCGCCGCGCTCTCCGCCGCCTCCGCCGCGTCGTCGTCCTCCTCGGCTTTCTCGCGCTCGGTCTTTTCCACTTCGATCTTGCGCGTGTACATCTGCGGCTCGGCGCGCAGGGAAGCTGATGGGAGCAGGCTGCGGCGCGGCGCGGTCGGTTCGGAGAGCGGCGCGGCGGCGTGATCGCGTACGACTTCGGCGAGCAGTTGATCCGCCATCTGCTTGTGCTCCCAGATGCGTGTGCCCTGCGCGAGGACGGCGAAGAGGACCGTCCCGGCGTCGCGCGTGTAGACGACGCCCGCGAGGTTCGACATCCCGCCGTCGGTGGTGGTGAGCGTGCCGGTCTTGCCGACGACCGCGCACTCGTAGCCCGTGCCCTCCATCCTGCGCCGGAGCGTGCCGTGATCGCAGCGGGCGACAGCCAACAGGTCTTCGAGCTTCATCCCGTGACGCGCGGCTTCCTCCGCGAGCGCGCGGACGACCGTGACGATCCCGCGCGGCGTCATGCGGTTCGTGTAGAGCCCGGAGTTGGTTTCCAGATAAACCTCTTCGGGCGGGAGCTTCAACTCCTCGACGAGGAACTGCACGGTCGCCGCGGGGCCTCCGAGTTTCTCGCCGATGCGATCGGCGACGAAGTTCACGGAGTGCGCGTTCATGTAGAGCAGGATTTCGCGCAGAGGGTTCGAGTAGACCGTGAACAGCTCCGCGCCCGCCGAAGCTTCAGCCGCGCCCGTCTCCTTCTGCCCGAGCTTCATCACGTCCGCCGTGTACTTCGCAGAAACGTCCGGCTTCTCGTTGAAGTTGAAGCTGAAATTCGGCGTGGCGAGGATCCGATCGCGCACGTGCTCGATGCCGCGCGCCTTCAGCTCCTGCGCGACGAGGACGGCGCCGTAGTCGGTGAAACTCGGATCGTCGCCGACGAGGTAGAGGCTCCCCTGTAGCGTTTTCGTTTTGGGATCGACGGCGCCGTCGGCGTAGACGTGCGTCTCGAAACGGTGATCCGCGCCGAGCCTACGCAGCGCGAAGAGGGTGGTGGCAAGCTTGACGAGGGAGGCGGGGTTGAACTGCGTGTCGGCGTTGTGCGAGGCGTAGACCTGCCGCCCGTCCCAGCTCTCGACGAGCACGCCCTGCTTCTCCGGCTCCTCGCCGCGCGAGCTGTACCAGAGCGACACGTCGAAGCGCGGCAGCGTCGCGGGCGGCGGCTCGACCGCGTCGGCGTTCGGCGGCGGGACGTCGCCGCCCGGCAGCCTCCGCTCGACCGCGCCCGCGACGCGGCGGCTCGCCTGCTCGACGACCGTCAGCGTGTAGGGGAAAAAGGTGAGCGCGGCGGTGATGAGCGCGCCGACGATGACGAGTGCGTAAACCGGTTTTCGAGAGTGCAAACCTTCCCCCTGGCGCGTCGATCTAAAACTTAGCCCTTCCACGAAGTGACTGGAAGATTTAATATGCTCAAAGGTTACGGCGGGCGTCAAGCCACCCCATCCCGCGAAATCATTCGGCGAAAACTTTTGCGGCACTCTACATGATCCTACAAACCCAGTCCGCCGTTGATAACTTGCTGCCCTTCCCCATCGCGCTCGGCTTCGTCGCCGCCCTCGGCGCGCTGATCGGCAGCTTCCTCAACGTCGTCATCCACCGCCTGCCGCGCGAAGAGTCGATAGTGTTCCCCAACTCGCGCTGCCCCTCGTGCGGCACGGCGATCAGACCCTACGACAACATCCCCGTCATCAGCTACGCGCTCCTGCGCGGGCGCTGCCGCTCGTGCCGCACGCCGATCTCGGCGCGCTACCCGGCGGTCGAGCTGCTGGTCGCCGCCCTCTTCGCGCTCGTCTTCTGGCACGACCGCCTGACGCTCGCGCTCCCGTTCGATCTCGTCTTCGTCGCCGCCATCGCCGCGCTCATCTTCATCGACGCCGAGCACATGATCCTGCCCGACGTGATCACGCTCCCCGGCATCGGCTTCGCGCTCGCCGCGCGAGCGCTCGTCCCGAACCTCTACGGTCTCGGCTTCCTCTCCGACGGTCTCTTGCTCGGCACGCCCGACTGGACGGTCTCGCTCGCGGGCGCGCTCCTCGGCGCGCTCGTCGGCGGCGGCTCGCTCTGGCTGATGGGCTTCCTGTGGGAGAGACTGCGGGGCGTCGAGGCGATGGGTCTGGGCGACGTGAAGATGATGTTCATGATCGGCGCCTACCTCGGCTGGGCGCACACGGTGCTCGTGATCTTCCTCGCCGTCGTCGTGGGCTCGCTCGTCGGCGTTACGCTCATGCTCCGCCGCGGCGAGCGCGACATGCAGATGCTGCTCCCCTTCGGCATCTTCCTCGGCACGGGCGCGATCATCAGCCTCCTCGCCGGTCACGCTCTCATCGGCTGGTACGTCGGGCGCTTCACGCCTTAGCAGAAGTGATGAGTGATGAGTGATGGGTAATGCGTGTAGAAACACTCTCCGACTCATCACTCATCACTCATCACTCATCACTCGTGTATGACTCGTTACGAAAACCGCGTGCAGCTCGCGATGGCGCTGGTGGTCGGGTTGTTGCTGCTGGCGAACCTGTTCACGCTGACGCTGGTCGCGCTCATGCCGACCGAGCGCGGCATGCGCGCGCCCGTGCTGTTCAGCGTCTTCTTCGTCACGCTGCTCGTCAGCCTGCCCGCGGTCTTCATGCTCCCGCGCTGGCTTTTGAAACCCTACCGCCAGCTCGTCGGCGAGGCGGAGCGCGCGCCGGTCGAGGCCAAGAACGAGACGCAGCGCGACGAGACGGAGTTCGTGCTGGAGACTTTTCAGGCGGTGGTCGCGCAGTTGCGCGAGCAGCAGCGCGAGCTGGAAGCTCTGAGCGCGAGGGCGAGCGAGCGGGCGGCATCCGCCGAGATGTTCAGCGAGCGGATCGTGGCGAGCGTGCCTTCGGGTCTCGTCGCCTTCGACGCGGAGGGCCGCGCCACGGTCGTCAACGCGCCCGCGCGCGCGCTGCTCTCGGCGGACGGCGCGGCTGAGGGGCGCGGCTATTCGGAGCTGCTCGCGCGCGCGCCGAAGCTCGCGCGCCTCGTCGAGAGCTGTCTCGGCGAGGGGCAACTCTTCCGGCGCGAGGAGGTCGCGTCGGTCAGCTCGGACGGGCGCGCGCGCAGACTCGGCGTGACGGTCGCGCCCATCGATCCGCAGCCCGGCTCGCACGCGCGCGGCGCGCTCTGCCTGCTGACCGACATCACCGAGGTGGCTGAGCTGCGCGAGGCGCTCGCCACGAAACGCAACCTCGAAAGCCTCGGCGAGATGTCCGCCGGTCTCGCGCACGAGTTCAAGAACGCGCTCGCCGCACTGCACGGCTACGCGCAGCTCCTCCAGACGGTCGCGCAGGACGAGCGCAGCCGCGCGGGCGCGACCGCGCTGCTCGAAGAGGTGCGCGGCCTTTCGGCGATGGTCACGTCGTTCCTCAACTTCGCACGCCCGCAACCGCTCGAGCTCGCCGACGTCAGCGCGCGCGAGCTGATCGACGACTGCGCGCGCGAACTCGACGGGCTCTTCAAGGAGCGCCGTGTCGAGTTGATCATCGACGGGGAGTTCGCCACGGTGCGCGGCGACGAGCGGATGCTGAGGCAGGCGATCCTGAACCTCATGAGGAACGCGGCGGAGGCGATCGGCGACGGCGACGCGCAGCGCCGCGTCACGTTGAGCGGCGCGCGAGAGCTGGACGCCGCGGGCGAGGGGTGGCTCGTCGTCAGGGTCGCGGACACCGGCTCAGGCGTCGAGGCCGCGGACCTCGGTCGCATCTTCATCCCCTTCTACACCACTAAGTCCGGCGGTCACGGCGTCGGTCTCGCCCTCGCGCACCGCGTCGTCACCGAGCACGGCGGCACGCTCGCAGCCGCGAACTCTGCGGAAGGCGGCGCGGTCTTCACACTACGTCTGCCCCTCTGAACGCGCGCGCCATTATCTAACATCCTAACGCCCGTGATCCCCTCTTGCGACTTTGCGCCTCCAGCGTGAGGAGTAGTTTCTCGCTGGAGTCGCTGGAGTCGCTAAGAGGAATTTACTTGCCGCGGAGTTCGGGGCGCATGTGCGCGGGTCGGAAGCCGAAGGCGATGAAACGCGCGGGCAGGTCGCGGAGGATGGGCGTGCGAAGCAAGAGTCGGATCAGGAACGGCACGGCGACCGTCTGCCGCGATCCGAGTACGCCCGCGAGCACGCGCCGCTGGATGAAGGTTTGGATCGTCTGGATGATGCGCGTCGGGAGCTCGCGCTCGCGCTGCACGCGTCGGAGTTGCTCGTTCGTGACGTTGCCGCGCCTCAACGGTTCGACCAGAACGTTCGCGGCGGCGGCGGCGTCCTGGATCGCGTAGTTGATGCCGACGCCACCGACCGGCGACATGATGTGCGCCGCGTCGCCGATCAGAAGCAGCCCCGCGCGATACCACGTCTTCAAACGGCTCGACTCGACCGAGAGCATCGAGACCTGCTTCCACTCCTTCAAGTGCGCCACGCGCTCAGCGTACTCCGGCGCGGTCTCTGCGAAACTTTTTTTGAGCGCGTCGAGACCCGCGGCGCGCACCTGCTGGTAAGTCCCTTTGAAGATGATGTAGCCGATCTGCCACTCGTCCAGACGGTCGAGCATCACGACGGCGTGACCCGCGCCGATGCGCCCGATGAAGCCCTCCGGATCGCCCGGCGCGCGCGGCAGACGGAACCACAGCACGTCTATCGGCGGCGAGGTCTTCAAAGTCCCCGCGTCGAGCCCGCTCAGGTGGCGCACGCGGGAGCCGCGCCCGTCGGCGCCGACCGTGAGCGCGGAGCGCACTTCGTGCCAGCCGTCGTCGCCGTCGCGGTAGCGCACGCCGCGCACCCCACCACTCTCCTCGATCAACTCTTCGACCCGCGCGCCGAGCCGCAGCTCGAAGTCGGCGTAACGCTTCGCCTCCGCCACGAGGAACTCGATGAAGTGCGCCTGCGGCATCATCGTGATGTAGGGGAAGCGGGTCTTCAGGCGTTTGAATTCGGCGGCGACGACCGCGCCCGCTCCGGTCATCAAGTTCGCCTTGCGAATCTTGGTGTGACGCAGTCGGAGCAGCGCGTCGGCGAGCCCCAGCTCGTCGATGATCTCCATCGCCGAAGGGTGAAGGGTGTCGCCGCGGAAGTCGCGGTCGAAGTCCTCGTGCGCTTCGAGCAGGCAGACGGGCACGCCGTTGCGTGCGAGGATGAGCGCGAGCAGCGCCCCCGCCGGTCCCGCGCCGACGACGCAGCAGCGCGTCTCGACCGACTCGACTACTTTTTCCGCCGCGTCTACGTGTCTCCGTTGAGGATGATCCATATCGCGCCTCGACTCACAATCGTTCAGCGAGGTTTGATGCCTTCGGGGAAATACTCGTCCCAGCGCGCGTCGACGAGCCGGGCGATGTCTTCGCGCACGATCAGCTCTTCGGGGTAGCCGGGCTTCATGCGCGCGTCGATGACGACGGGCGAGGCGTAGGCGAGGTGGTGGCGCACGACCTTGATCTCGGCGGCGTGAAGGTCGGACGCGGGCTCGAAGCGCGTCCACGTCGCCCAGAGGAAGTCGGGGACGGAGCGCGCGACGCTCGCGTCGTCGTGGACGACGACGATCTGCCAGTCCGTGAATCGGGGAGCGCGCCGCGGAACTCGCGCGGCGGATCGCGCACGGCGTCGCCGAGCCCGAGCATGAGGGCTTTGCTGCCCTCGTTGATTTTGCCGCTCGTGTAGTCGAGCGTGTCCATCGAGGTGTTGGTGAAGACGAAGAGATCGGTCTCGGGTCGGAAGCGCGCGAGGACGTGCTCGAAGAGTTTACGAAAATCGCGGAGGTCTTGCGGCGTGTCGGTTAAGAGCAGAAACTTCGTCAAGGAGAGTTGCCCCTCGCCGAGGATGCGGAAGGCGGAGACGAGCGCCTCCCGACGGTAGCGTTCGCGCACGACCGCCGCCGCGAGCGAGTGGAAGCCGGTCTCGCCGTAAGACCAGAGGTCGCGCACGCTCGGCATCACGAGCGGGAAGAGCGGCGAGAGCAGCTGCTGCAAATAGTCGCCGATGAAGAAGTCTTCCTGGCGCGGCTTGCCGACGACGGTCGCCGGGTAGACGGCGTCGCGACGGTGGAAGACCGCGTCGACGTGGAAGACCGGGTAGTCGTGTTGCAAAGAATAGTAGCCGTAGTGATCGCCGAAGGGACCTTCGGGTCTGCGCTCGTGCGGCGGCACGTGACCTGTGAGCGCGAACTCCGCCTCGGCGACGAGGCGATGACCAGAGCCGCGCGGGTTCTTCGCCGTCCCGATCTTGCCGCCCGCGAGCAGGGAGGCGAGGACGAGTTCGGGCACGTCTTCCGGCAGCGGCGCGATCGCGGAGAGGATGAGCGCGGGCGCTCCTCCTAAAAAGACCGTGACGGGCAGCGACTCGTTCGCGCTCTCGGCTTCGTGGTAGTGGAAGCCGCCGCCCTTGTGAATCTGCCAGTGGAGACCCGTCGTCCGCGCGTCGTGGCGCTGCATCCGGTACATCCCGAGGTTGTGCTTGCCCGTGCGCGGGTGCTCGGTGTAAACGAGCGGGAGCGTGACGAACGCCCCGCCGTCCTCCTGCCACGTCGTCAGCACCGGCAACTCGTCGAGACGCGCGGGCGCGTCGACGACTTCCGCGACGGGCGCGCGCCGCACGTTCTTCGTCCCCAGCCTCAACGCTTCGACGGCGAGCGCGCGGTGCTGCCAGAGCTTGCTGGGGCGCGGCGGCAGGAGCGATTCGGCGACGTGTACGACCTCGCGCACAATCGCCTCCGGCTTCGCGCCGAACGCGAGCCCGATGCGGCGCGCCGTCCCGAAGAGGTTCGTCACGACGGGGTAGCGGCTCCCCTTCACGCGCTTGAACAGCAGTGCGGGGCCACCCTCGGCGATGACGCGGCGGTGGACTTCCGCGAGTTCGAGGTAGGGATCGACCTCCGCCTCGACCGAGACGAGATCGTCTTCGCGCGCGAGGCTGTCGAGATATGTGCGGAGGCTGCGGTGCATGACTGGCGTGAAAATACTTTAACCGCAACGGTCACGGGGGCAAAGCCTTGAAGCGACTATCAGTAAGAAGTAAGTACGTGGAAGAAAATCTGGAGGGTGATAGCGGGGTTAGGCTGCGCGGCGGTGCAAGGTGCTGTGCCATAATCTGTGCGTGCTCATTCAAGCGATGTACGAGTTCGGCATTGAGCCGAATTTTGGAGTGGAGTAATGAGTATCAACATCCCATTATTACTTTTCTTCTTAGCCGTGCTGATCGGCATACTTGTCTTCGGAATTTACCTCGTGGTGTCCGTCTTCACGCGGCGTAAATAGTATCCTCATTTGCCCAAGAGGACTTTTGCATCAGAAGCCCCGGTTGATTCAAAAGTCGCTTCACTTTCCGACTTTTGCACCAACGCCGAGATGGGAGAATACCTGATGGCGACTGGGCGCCGGCGTCCTCAAGTCTCTTAACTCGAAGCCCGCCTACCGTGGCGGGGCTTTCGCCTCTGCGCTAGAAGTCGAAGGATCGAGTCGGCGCGTGATCTCGCGGGAGGCGAAGCGCGCGGCGGATGCGACTTTTACGTCGTTCGCGTCGGCGTAGGGCTTGATGCGTTCGAGCGTCGTGGCGTCGCCCGTGCGCGCGAGGGTTTCGATCAGGCGCGCGAGCGTGACGCCCTCCGAGCGGGCGAGGAAGAGGTAGAGCGGCTCGGGCGACTCCAACTCTGAGAGGTATGCCTGCGCCTGGTTGTAACGGCTCGACGAGAGCGCGCGCACGACCGCGTAGAGCGCTTCCGGCTTGCCGAGCCGGTAGAGCGCCCAGTCGAGCGCGAGGCGCACGCGGTCGTTCTTCTCCTGGAGGCGGTAGCCCTCGACGAGCCGGCGCCTGTCGGTCGCCTTGAGCCGCGCCAACTCCTCCGCCGCGCGCTGGCGCACGAGCGCGTCGAGGTTCGTGAGCTGTCGCGTGGCGACTTCCGCGTCGCCGCGCGCGCGCCCGATGGCGTCGTCCTGCATGGTCTGCTTGGACTGTGCGCGGGCGTCGGTCGCGAGCGCGGCGGCGAGGCAGAGAGACAGCGCGGGCAGGACGATGAATGCTCTTCCTTTGAACGACATGGTTTGAGCCTCTTCGTGGTTCGGGTCTGACTTGTCAGCAGGGAGAGCGTGGAGAGATCGAACGAGAAGCGCGGCGACGCCCAACACTTCGAGCGTCGCCGCGCTTCACGGTTCAGTCAGGGTGTCTTCGGGGCTTGCCGTAGGACGCCGCCGTTGAGGTTCAGCTCCGCGACGGGGTTGACCTCGACGTTCTGATACTTCTCCTTGAGCGCCGGCAGGAACTTCTTCGCGTCGCCGACGATGATCACGCTCGCGCCCTGCGAGGGGAGCCGCGAGGAGGCGAAGCGCTTCACGTCCGCCGCCGTGATCGACTGCACGTTGTTCACGTAGGTGTTCATCTCGCCGAAGCTGAGGCCGTAGAGCGCGAGGCTCGCGACCTGACTGACGAGACCGCCGACGGTTTCGAGGTTGCGCGCGAAGCCGCCGATGAGCACAGCCTTGCGCGGCGTCAGCTCGGCGTCGGGCAGTTCGCCGTTGGCGAGGCGCGCAAGCTCGCCGAGCAGGAGGTCTGCGACCTGCGCGCCCGACTCGTTCTTGGTCTGCGCCGTGGCGGTGAAGGGTCCCGTGTCGCGCCGCACTTCCAGCGAGCTGCCCGCCCCGTAGCTCAAGCCGCGCTTGATGCGAATCTCCTGATTGAGGCGACCCGAATAGCCGCTCAAGACGGAGTTCGCGACGAGACCGCGGAAGAAGTCCTGATCCTTGCGGTTGATGCCGAGCCGCGTGACGAGCACGGCAGCCTGACCCGCGTCCGGCTTGTCGATGACGACGACGCGCGGCTTCGCACCCGCCGAGACTTTGCGCGCGGCGCTCGCCGGCAGCGCCGACGCGGGCTTCTTCCAGTCGCCGAAAAGTTTTTCCGCGAGCTGGAAGGCTTCGCCTGCGGTCACGTCTCCGCCGATGACGAGGATCGCATTGTCGGGTCTGTAGTAGGTCTCGTGAAACTTGACGATGTCTACGCGCTTGATCTGCGCGACGGATTCGAGCGTGCCCGAGAGCGGGTGCCCGTAGGGCTCGTCGCCGAAGACGACGCGCGAGGCGACGAAGCGCGCGATGGCGCCGGGCTGACTGAGAGCGACGCTCATGTTGTCGAGGTACTGCTGGCGCAGGCGCTCGATCTCCTCGCTCTCGAAGACGGGGCGGCGCACCACGTCCGCGAGAATCTCCATCGCGGGCGCGAGCCGCGAAGCCTGCGCGTCGATGTTCGCCTGCGAGGCGTCCCAGCGCGCGCCCGATTCGATCGAGCCGCCGAGCGCCTCGATCTGTTCGGCGATCTCCGGCGCCTTGCGCGTCGTGGTGCCCTTCGTCAGCAGCGACGCGGTCATGTCGGCGAGACCCGCGAGCTGCGCCGGGTCTGCCTCGCCGCCCGTCTTGACCAGCAGGCGCGCGGCGGCGAGCGGAGTCGTGTGACGCTCTATGACCACGACGCGCAAGCCGTTGGCGAGCGTGCGCTCGGCGGGCGCCGGGAATTTCACGGTGCGCGGGGCGGCGGGCGGGGGTGGCGTCGCCTGCGGCGCGGGAGCCTGCGCGAAGGCGGCGGACGCGAGCATCGCGAGCGTCAAGACGATCAGCGCGAGCGCGTAGAAGGCGTGGCGAAAAATTTTATCCCTCAGGTTCATCTCTTACTCCCCTCCCTTCGTCGCGCCGTTCGAGTTAGTCCCGCGGGGGGAGCCCGCGGGCTTCTTCATCGACTCCGGCAGGTAGTAGATGACGAGGCGGTTCGCGTCGGTCATGTACTTCTTCATCACGCGCTGCACGTCGGCGGCGGTCACCTTTTCGAGCCGCGCGAGGTCGGTGTTGACGCGCTGCGGGTCGCCGAGCAGCACGGCGGCGTCGCCGATGGCGAGCGCCTTGCCGTTGTTGGTTTCGCGCTCGTGGAGCTGAGCCGTGACGAGCTGGTTCTTCGCCTTCTCGAGCTCGGCGGCGCTGACGGGCGCGTCCTGCATCTTCTTGATCTCGGCGAGCAGGGCGCGCTCCGCTTCCTCCGGCTTCTTCTCGCTGGCGAGGATGGCGAGGTAGGTGAACAGGCTCACATCCTCGCGCAGATCGCTGACCGCGCTCGTCTGCGCCGCGATCTGCTGCTCGTAGACGAGCGAGCGGTAGAGGCGGGAGGATTCGCCGCCCGACAAAATAACTTCGGCGACGCGCAGGGCGTCAACGTCGACGAACGACTTCTGCTCCAACAGGTAGAAGAGCCTGCCGTAGGGCGGCGCGAGCACTCTGGAGCGGAACTCCTCTTTGACCACGTCGCGCTCACTCTTGAAGTTCGGATCGTCGACGTTGAGCGAGCCCATGCGGTCGGCTTCAGCCCAGAGCAGCGTCTCCAGGTAGTTCGACGGGACGACCTCGTAATAGACCGTCACGTCGTCGGCGGTGAAGGCGTTGTTGTTGCCGCCCACGTCCTCGGTGAGCCGATCCATCATCTCGGACTTCATGTTCTTCGTCGATTTGAAGAGCATGTGCTCGAAGAGGTGCGCGAAGCCGCTGCGACCGTCGGGGTCGTCCTTCGAGCCGACCTTGTACCAGACCTGTATGGCGACGGTCGGGCTCGACTTGTCGACCGCGCTCAGGACCCTGAGCCCGTTCGCCAGCGTGCGCTGCTTGAACTCGACGCGCGGCATCCGCGTCTGCGCCCGCGGCGCGCCCGAGAGCGCGACCATCCAGAGGACGAGCGCGGCGCACGACGCGAAAATCTTACGACTGTGACGATGCATTAACTTTGTGCTCCACATTTTTGAGATTGATCGTTGGCTAGCCCGTCGCGGACTCGTCCGCTGCCCTGGCGACTATGATGGTCGCGCGTGCCCGTTTGTTGCAGGCAAAACGCCCGCTCCGGCGCGCCCCGGCAAAGATATTGAAGGGAGACGTGCCCGCTGGTTTACGAACCCTCGGCGCGATTTGTTTAGGCGCGCGGCCGTTTCCCTTCTCTCGATCCGTTAGCCGCCGCGCCGGGGCGCGCCCCTCCATTTTTGCCCGCGCCGTAAGTCTAGTATAAAATGGCGGTTGCAGGCGACTGCGCGGGGAGATCGCGGCGAGTTTGGCGGCGGTCGCTTTCGGCGGTCGTCTCCTTTTATCGGCGGGGGCTTTTTATCGGCGGGGGCTTTTTTGAGTTCGCATGGCTAACGGCTTAGTGATCAATCTGGAGGTCGGGCGCGCGCGCCACACCGAGGTGATGACGCAGGATCGCGTCCGCATCGGCACGGGCGAAGGCTGCGACCTCCGTCTCAAGCCCGAAGCCTTCAAGGGCGCGAGCAGCCTCGTGCTCGAACTCGCGCGCGCGGACGGGCACTACCGCGTCTCCGACTTCGACCCGCGCCTCCCCTTCCGCCACAACGGCAGGCCCATCTCGACCGGAACGCTCATCGACGACGGCGACAAAGTCCAACTGCCGGAGAGCGCGCTCACGCTCCGCTTCTTCATCATCGACGCCGCGCCCGCGCCCTCCGCCCTCGTCCCCGAACACCGCCGCGACGTCCACGTCGCGCCCTTCATCGAGCACGCGGCGCTCGAAGCCTCCGCGACCTCCCGCCGCGACGACGCGAAAGTCTTCCTGCGCGAGTTCACGCGCGAGCTGGTGAGGGAGATCAACCTGAGCACGAAGGTGCTCGTCTTCCTCTTCGCGCTCGCGCTCGTCGGCGGCTCGCTCTACCTCGGCTTCGCCGGGTTCAAGGAGTTGAAGCAGAGCCGCCGCCACCTCGAAGAGCAGAACGCCGAGATCGCGCGCCTGAACGATCAGGTTCGCCAGTCGCAGCAGCAGTTCACACAGGTCACGCAGTCGAACCACGACATCATCAACAGCCTCTCGCTCGCGCCGAAGATTCGCAGCGAGTACGGCGGCGGCGTCTGCCTGATCTCGGGCATTTACGTCTTCGTCGAATCGGGCACGGGTCGCCCCCTGCGCTACCCAGAGACGCGCCCGCCCGACCAACTCGATCCCGCCGCGCCCGACGCGCAGACTCCCCTGCTCACGCCCGACGGCAAGGGCGCGGTCGCCGAGTTCCCCTACGTCGGCACGGGCTTCCACGTCGGCGGCGGCTTCGTCCTGACGAACCGGCACGTCGCCGCCGAGCCGTGGCAGGCTGACGAGCGCTCGATGGTCTTCGGCAGCACCGTCAGCGGCCGCCCCAAGCTCACGCGGCTCATCGCCTACTTCCCCGGCCTCAAACAGGCGGTCACGCTGCGCGTGCGTCAGGTCTCCCAGCGCGACGACATCGCCGTCTGCCAGATCGACGGCGCGACCGCGACCGGCTCGCTCCCCGTCCTGCTGCTCGACGAGAACTCCGACGCGGCGACCGTCGGCAAGCCCGTCGTGTTGATGGGCTACCCTTCGGGACCCGACCGCATCCTCGCCTCGCTGCCGGACGAAGACTCGTCGGCGATCAAGCAGCGCTACGGCTCGTCGCTCGATGTGCTGGTGTCGCACCTCGCCGAGCGCAACTTGATCAAGCCGTTCACCTCGCAGGGGCACGTCGCCGACGTGGAGACGCACCGCATCGTCTACGACGCGCGCACGAGCGAGGGCGGATCGGGCGCGCCGCTCTTCGGACAGTCGGGGCGCGTCATCGGCGTCAACTTCGCGGTCTTCACCGAGATCAGCGACGCCAATTTCGCCGTCCCTGTCCGCTTCGCCATCACGCTTCTGGAGAAAGCCGGGTGGGTCGCCCCGCCGCCCGCGGCGGGCGAGGCGAATTCCGTCTCGGCGTCTAAAGAGACGAAGACCGCGGCTCTCAACTCGAACCAACCGCGCTAGCCCGAACCCCTTGCGCGGACTATCAGCCGCGCGCGGAGGGACACGCGAGTTGGTGGGTTGGAGGGAGTACCGTGATGAGCCTGATCTATCTTCACGGCGAGCTGCTAATGCCTTTTATTCTAGGGGTGCTGGTGCTCGCCGCGCTCGGTTGGGTCGCGATCATATACATGGTGTATCGACTCTGGCGAAACAGGGGAAATAGCACCCCTTTGTGAGGACGCACCCCGACGCGCCAAGTCTTTTGACAGCCGGGGCTTGAAACCGTTAACCTTGCGCCTTTTGTGAGCGCACGTGTTTGTGCTCTAGGTACTCTGCCGAGCCCACTGGCGAGCGAAAGTTTTGGAGAAGATTCTGTCAGCACCCGCCTCGACCATCACGACCGCGCGCCTGTGCGCCGGGGCGCTCGACGCGCGGCGCGAGTGGGCGCTCAGCCGCACGCTCGTCGCGTCGATCCTCGCGCTCGTCGTCGTGGCGGGCTTCGGCTTCCGCGCGACGCGCCTCGGGACGGAAGGGCTGAGCGAGGACGAGCTGAACAAGCTGCGCGCCGTCGAAGACTACCGCGCGCGCGGGCTGACGTCGGCGAACGGCGAGCACCCGATGCTGATGAAGGCGCTGCTGACGGCGAGTGTCGTCGCCTGCGAGAAGTGGAACGCGACGGGGCTCGCGCAAGGTCGTCCTTCATCAATCGTCTCCGTCGAGACGGCGCTGCGCCTGCCCGGCGCGATCTTCGGCGCGCTCACGTCACTGCTGATCTTCCTCGTCGTCTCCGAACTCTTCGGCACGCCGACCGCGCTCGTCGCCGCCGCGCTCTGGGCTTTCGATCCTACAGCCGCGGGCTTCAACCGCATCGCGAAGGAGGATTCGTTCTACCTCTTCTTCTTCCTGCTCGCCAGCTTCTTCTGGCTGCGCGGTCAGCGCGCGGCGGAATCGAACGCACGCAAGCCGGAGCCCTTCTACTGGGCGGCAGCCGCGTCGTTCGGCGCGATGCTCGCCTCGAAGTACCTGCCGCACATGTTCGGCATCGCCGTCAGCTACTACTGGGTCTTTCAGGGCGTGCCTTCCACGCGCTGGCGGTTGGGGAAAAAGAAGTGGCTCGCCTTCTTCGTCATCATGGGCGCGGCGTTCGTCGCCTGTAACCCGACGATCCTGCTGCCCGCGACGCTGCACGAGATGCGCGTCTTCGCGGGCGAGCACCGCATCGGTCACGACAGCTACGAATTTCTTGGTCGCCTCTACCCCAACCAGGTGACCCTCTGGTTCAAGGGCTCGCCCTGGTACTTCTACTACGCCTTCATGGCGTTCAAGCTGCCCCTCGCCGTCGTCGTCGCTTTCGTCGTGGGTCTGCCGGTGCTCTTCACGAAGCGGCTCGGCGACGGACGCTACTTCCTCCTCTTCTGGCTCTTCTTCTGGTTCCTGCCCTTCACGGTCATGGGTGGGAAGTTCACGCGCTATTTCACCCTGGTGCTCCCGGCGGTTTTGATGACCGCCGCCATCGGCATGAACTTCGCCGCCTCGCGACTCGCTCGACTCTGGTCGGGCGAGACCGCGCGCAGCTTCGCCTACACCTCCGTCGCGCTCTTCGCCGTCACGCTCTCGGCTTACGCCTCTGCGTCCGCCGCGCCGCACTACCGCCTCTACACGAACGCGCTCGGCGGAGGCGCGGCGCGCGCCGGGAGCTACTTCCCGCACGACGAGTTCTACGACGCGAGCACCCCGGAGATCGCCGCCCGCCTCGCGCGACTCGCGCGACCCGGCGCGCGCGTCGCGAGCGAGACGCCGGATCTGTTCGACTACTACGTGCGCCGCGCCGGGCGCGACGATCTCTCCCAGGTTTCGCTCTCGGATCAGTCGGCGGTGCGCGCGCTGTCGGTCGGCGACGCCGTCGCCGTCGCGCGCGGTCGCCGTTATTTCAGCAACGACGCGACCGCCGCGCGGCTCGAGGCGGCGAGCCGCCCCGCCGCGACTGTCTCGCTCGGCTCGACGCCGTCGGCGCAGGTCTTCATGCTCGACGAATCCGCGCTCGCGGCGATCCGCGGCGCGAACGGGCGTTGAGCCCGCCCGAATGACGGCAACTTCGCCCGCGCGCGGGCGCATCGCAGCCTCGACCCGGCGGAGACGCGGGCTAACGTTACTACGCGACGGCGCGTCTTTCGATAGCGCCGATCTCAAATTTGACTGCGGCGGCACGCCGGTTGCCGATGTTGCGGCGAAGGTCAGGGATCGTTTGATTCGCTTGGAATAGGGCGCGCCGTCACCCCTCGCGGCGCAGTGAAACCGCTCCACCCGAAGCGCCGCTCGGCAGAAGCGGGCAAAGTTCTGTGATTATGAAAAGCGTCAACACTCCTCAACGACACGGGCGAGTAACTTGCGCTCTTCTCGCACTGATTCTGTCGCTGCAAGCCGCGGCTCCGCCCGCGCTCGCGCAGACCGCTGAGCCGCGCGCCGCGTCCGACGATCAGGGCGCGCGAACCGCCGGCTCGTTCCGCGTCGAGCGCCAGGTCGTCCCCGGCGGCGCGGAGCTGTTGACCATCTTCGGCAGCCTCAACGGCTCGCCGCAATCGGAAGGCGGCGAGGCGCCGCTCGTCAGCGTCCTGCGCGACACGCTCGGCGATCAGTCGCGCGACAACGATCTCCTGCGCTACGTCTGGATGCACACCTACACGCGCCCCTCCGCCGCCCAGCGCGCCGCCTCCGCCGTCCCATTCCTCTACACGCGCGTCGGGAGTAAGAACCACGCTAAAGACGAAGTGCCGCCGCCCGTCGTCGATCTCGCGGGCGCCGAGCGCGAGGTGTGGCAGAAGGTCTTCTACTCGGCGCTCCAATCGATGCTCGTCGATCCCGTTAGCCTCGCCGTCAAGGCTTCGTCGCGCACCTACCGCCGCAACCTCGACGACTACCGCAAGGCGCACGTCATCCGCGCCCTCGCCGTCCTCGCGCTCTACGAGGAGACGACCGCCGCGCAGCCCGTCTTCACCGAGGCGGAGCGGCGCGAGATTCAGTCGCGGCTCGTGCTCTCGCAGAAATCTTTCGGCGGCGCGCTCGACGATCTCTACCTGCAGCGCGTCGAGCAGAAGGAGGCTTCGAAGAACGAGGACGAGCGCGGTCACAACTGGGAGATGCTGCGGCAGCGCGCCGAGACAGAGGGTCTCTACTTCGAGCCGCTCACACTTCCCGACGGCAGCGCCACGCACGCCCTTCTCTGGACGACGCGCGAGGACGTTGCGGCGAGACAGAACCGGGACTTCGGCAAGCGCTTCCTCAACGTCGCAAACCCGTGGCGGGACGCGAGGCTGCGCAAGTGGGACGGCTACACAGAGGCGCGCTACTTCGACGCGGAGGGTCGCGCCGTCGGCTCGGACTCGCCCGGCGCGCGCAAAGTAGAGATGATCCCGCTGGCGCTCTACGGTCTCGATCACCCGAAGATTCCGATCCTGCTCGTCGACTTCCGCGACACGCTGAACCCGAAGGGCAGGGAGATGACGCGGCGCGTCCTGAACGATCTCGCCCGCAACGTCTTCGCCCTCTCCCGCTTCGACCTCGCCTACATGCTCGGGCGCACCACCTACGAGTGGGTGACGAACCGGCGCGGCATGGACGTGAACCAGCCCTCGCGCCTGCGCGCCTACTCGCAGCTGAAGCTCCTGCTCTCGCTCGACGCCTCGCTCGACCCCGCCCTGCGCGAGGAGATCAACGGCAGGCTCGAACTCGTCTCGCTCAACCCCCTGGAGAACGACCGCAAGGCGGAGGCGAAGTTCGCGCGCGAGCAGTACGCCGCGCTGCTCGACTACGCGCGCCGCCCCGGCGGGCTCGGCGCGCGCCTCGACCGCGACCGCCGCGAGGAGATGGTCTCGGCGAGCCACGGTCGCGCGGCGCAGACCTTCTTCAAAGTCGCCAACACGCTTTCCTTCGGGCTCTACACGCACCGCGAGGACGCGCCGGCGGCCCGTCAGGTCGCCGCGCTCGACGTGGAGCGCAGCCTCTCGCGCCACCGCAAGTTCCTGCGCGAGGTGGCGAAGACCAGCTCGCAGATCGAGGTCGAGTGGGACGTGCGGGAGGTGCGCCGCTCGCTCGGATTCCTCGCCGCTCACGGCGCGAGAGCCGACGGCAAGACCTCCGCGGCGGTCGCGCGCATCTTCACCCGGTCGGCTGACGAGGGCGTGCGCCGCCTGTGCCTCGACTGCCTCTACCGCATCAACAACGAGACGGCGAAGAACTCGCTCGTGCGCATCTACCGCGACGAGTCGCAGGAGGCGCGCTGGCGCTCGATGAGCGCGGACTACCTGCGCGCCGCCACGCGCGACCAGCAGCGCATCTCGCCGAACGACGCCAAGTTCATCGCCACCATCGGCGGCAACGAGTGACGAGAATGCGGAATGCGGAATGCGGAATGCGGATTTGGGGAAGGGGACGCGATTTGAATAAGCGCGCCCCTCTTCGATCTGCCATCTGCTTTCTCCAATCCGCAATCCGCATTCCGCATTCCGCAATCCTTATATTCTGCCTGTTCGTCTCGCCGCTCGCGGCGCGCGCGCAGGCGCGGCGCGTCGTGGTCGTCAAGGTGGACGGGCTGTCGCAGGATCAGATTGATCGCTTCATCAACGAGCGCGACGCTCGCTCCGGCAAGAGCCTGCTCCCGTGGTTCGAGCACGTCTTCTACGAGCGCGGCACGCGGCTGCAGAATTTTTACGTGCGCGGTATGAGCCTGTCGGGTCCCTCGTGGTCGCTCCTCGACACGGGGCAGCGCCTCCAGATCAAGGGTAACGTCGAGTTCGACCGGCTCACACTCCACTCCTACGACTACCTGAACTTCATCCCCTTCTGGCTCGGTCACCTCGGTCGCGTCCGCGTGGACATGCCCGGCGTCGAACTGTTGGACGAGCTGGGCGTGCCGCTCTTAGTCGACAACTACCACTACGACCAGCGGCACATCAGCTTCCAGCTCTACCAGCGCGGCACGCGTTGGACGACGCTGGAGCGCGGGCTCAAAGGCTACTTCGTGCGCACGCCCGGCGATCTCTTCGACGAGTGGGTGATGGGGCTCGAAGGGCGCAACATCCTCATGAGTCAGCTCGAGCGCGAGGTGCTCGACAAGCTCAACGACCCGCGCGTGCGCTACCTCGACTTCTACACGACCGAGTTCGATCACGCCGCGCACCACAACCGCGACCGCGCCACGCACCTCGCCGCCCTGCAGGAGCTCGACGATCAGATCGGTCGCATCTGGACGGCGATCCAGAAGACGCCGCAGGCCGCCGAGACCGCGCTCGTCGTCGTCTCCGATCACGGCACGAACACGGACGGGCGCGTCTACTCTCAGGGCTTCAACCTCGTCAAGCTGCTCGCGAGCGCGGGCGGCGGCGGCCACCACGTCGTCACCAAGCGGCGGCTGATGAACGACTACGCCGTCAAAGGCTTTTACCCGCTCGTCCCCCTCATCTACACGACGAGCGACGAGACCTACTACCTCAAGGGTCAGAGCAACGACTACCCGACCGCGCTCGTCGATTTCGACGGCAACGAGCGCGCGGCGGTGCACCTGCGCGACAGCGATCTCAACGCGCTGCACGTCCTGCTCGCGCGGCTCCAGTCCAGGAAACTCTCGCCCGCGCAGGCGCGCGCCGCGACCGACTATTTCTTCGCGACCGTCGAGCGCCGCCGCGCGGGCTGGCGGAGGCTCGTCTCGGAGCTGACCGAGGAGCTGGGCGCGCTGCGACGCCTCATCGTGAAGCAGCAGGCTCTCTACGAGACGCGACCGAAGAAGTGGACGAAGGCGGACTCGGACGCCGGTCGCGATCAGGAGGCGCGCCGTCTCTTCGCGCAGATCGACTCGTGGACGACCGACGAGCGGCAATACGCCGAATACCTCCGCACGCTCTCGAGCCTGCTCGCGCTCAGCCGCGAGAGTTTCGATCCGTCGAAGCTGAAGATTCCAGACTTGATCGCGAAGGGCTCAATGGGCGAGTCGAACACGATCGCGGAGCTGCAAAACTACGTCGTCGGTCTCGCGCCCGGAGGCGTCGCGCTCGCGCCCGACGGCACGCTCGACGCGGCGCGCAGTTTCGCGCGCATCGACTATCTTGCGCTCCTGCGCGAGACGCGCGTGCGCAACAACGTCCAGCCCGGGGTGGACAGCCACCCCGTGGATTTCGTCGCGCTGCGCGTCCCGCCCGAAGATTTGATCGCCGACGCTTCGGAAGAGCAAAGCCCTGATTCCGTCGTCTGGCTCTACCGCGCCGCCGATAGTCAGGCGCTGATCTTCGCGCGCGAGGGGCGCGGCGGCGCGCGCCTGCTGCGCTACGCCCCCGTCTCGAACCTCACTCAGGGCGCGGACGGGAAGATTCGTTACGTGCGCGCCGCGTGGCGCGACGATCTGCCGCTCAAGATTTGGGAGGATCGGAAGCTGCTGTTGCACGCCGGTGCGTCGCGCGCCGAGTGGCTCGCGGGCTGGCACACCGACCTGGAATGGCTGCGCGCGCTGCACCTGACCGACTACTCGAACGGTCTCGTCGGTCTCGACGAACAGTTCGCGCGCCACACGACCCCCTCGACCGAAACGGGAGTGCCCGGCTTGACCAACGACGAGCGCCTGATCCGTCGGTACCGGCAGAGGCAGCGCAGGCTCGTCGAGACTGATCTGCTCGTCCTCGCCAGCAACCACTGGAACTTCGACGTGCGCGGCTTCAACCCCGGAGGTAACCACGGCTCCTTCTTCCGCGTCTCGACCCACTCGACGCTCATGTTCGCGGGCGGCGACGCGACGAAAATCCCGCGCGCTCGCGTCGTCGAAGAGCCCTACGACAGCCTGAGTTTCGTCCCCACGTTCCTGACTCTCACCGGGCAACTTCCGCGACCGGGCGAGCCCTTGCCCGCGGGATTCGCGCGCCAGCCCGAACAGTTCCCCGGTCGCATCGTCGCGGAACTTTTCGAGCCGGCGCCGCGCACGAATCCGCCGGCTGCGATCACCTCAAGCACCAAGACGCCCGCGGAGGTGAAGCGTTGATCACCATCGACGAAGACCTGAAAAGTCTGACCCCCGACGGCGACGACGCGGGCGACGATCCGTTGGCGGAAGGCGAGGGGCGCGGCGGGGCGAGTCGCAAGGTCTTCTGGATGCAGGCGGTCGCCTTCCTGCTCGGCGTCGCCCTGCTCGTCTACGTGCTCAACCGCGTCGGCGTGCAGCCCGTCTTCGACGCCCTCTCGCGGATCGGCTTCGGTCTCTTCTTCCTCTTCGCCGTCAGCGGTCTGCGCCACCTGCTGCGCGCCCTCGCGATGCGTGCCGCCGTCCCGCGCGAGCACCGGCGCTTCGGCGTCTGGCAGGCGTTCGTCACGCGGCTCGGCGGCGAAGCGATCTCGTTCCTGACTTTCACGGGACCCATCCTCGGCGAGGCGACGAAGGCTGCGCTGTTGAAGCGGCGCGTGCCGCTCGTCGTCGGCGCGCAGGCGCTCGTCGTCGACAACCTGCTCTACAACCTCTCGGTCGCGCTCTTCATCCTGAGCGGCGCGGTCGTGATGCTCGCCTCCTACGATCTCCCCGCGCCCGCGCACTACTCGCTCGTCGTCATCGCCGTCTCGGCGACGGCGACGCTCTCGCTCGTCGGCTACGCGCTCTCGCGCCGGGTGATGCCGATCACGTGGCTGCTCGACAGGCTCCAGAACCACCGGCTGGAGCCGAAGTTTTTGCGCAAGCGCGACGAGCACATCCACCGCGTCGAGGCTTACGTCTACAAGTTTTACCAGCACCGCCGCCGCGCCTTCTTCGCCGTCGTCGGGCTCGACCTGCTCGCGCACGTGTCGAGCGTCTACGAGGTCTACCTGACGCTCACGATGCTGGGCTTCCGGCCGAGCGCGAACCAGCCCTACGTCATCGAGTCTCTGACGAAGGTGATCAACTTCGTCTTCGGCTTCGTCCCCGCGACCATCGGCGTCTACGAGGGTGGCACCGAGGTGATCCTGCGGACGCTCGGCTTCGCGGCGGCGACCGGCGTGACGCTCGGGCTCGTGCGCAAAGCCGGGATGATCTTCTGGACGAGCATCGGGCTCGTCGTGCTCTCGTCGCGCGCCCTGCCTTCCGCCACGCGCCGCGTCCTCGAACGCCACCCGCGCATCAGTAAAGCCATGGATAACATCGTTCTCTCGAACCTCGCGCACCGACCGGCGCGCACGCTCGTCACGATCATGGGCGTCGCCGTCGGCGTCCTGCTCGTCGTCTTCACCGTCGGCTTGGCGCACGGCGTCCTGCGCGAGCGAGGGCGGCGCGAGGCGAACGTCGGCGCGGAGATCATGGTGCGCGCCACGGGCACGACCGGGATGGGCGGGCAGCAGCCTTTCGCCGTGCCGGTCGGGCACGCGGCGGAGATCGCGAAGCTCGAAGGCGTGCGCGCGGCGGTGGCGCTGGGGCAGACGACCGCTTCGAGCGAGAGCGGCTTCGGCGTGCGGCTGGTGGACGGGATCGTCTTCGACGATTACGCGCGGATGGCCGGGACGCGCGTCGTCGAGGGTAGAGCCGTCGCGTCGGGCGACGAGGCGATGGTCGATCAGATCTGGATCGAGCAGAACAAGGCGAAAGACCCGCAGGCACGCGTCGGCGGCGTGGTGAAGCTCTACGAGCGCCCGTTCCGCATCGTCGGCGTCTACGAGCCGCCCGGGGGCGCGCGCATCAAAATCCCGCTCGCGACCATGCAGGATCAGGTCGGGAGCGAGGGGCGCGCCTCGGCCATCCTCGTGGCGTGCGTGAATCCGAAGGAGCAGGAGGCGGTGGCCGCGCGCGTCCACGCGGCGTTCCCCGAAGATCAGATCATCTTCACGCGCGACCTGCCGGAGCTGTACGCGACGGGCGTGCCCGCGCTCAACGTCTTCATCACCGTGGTCGTCGCCATCGCCTCGGCGATCAGCGTGCTCGTCATCCTGCTCGCCATGTACACGACCGTGACGGAGCGCACGCGGCAGATCGGCATTCTGAAATCTCTGGGGATGTCGAACTCGAAGATCGCGTGGGTCATCGAGCAGGAGGCGATCGTCGTGAGCGTGCTGGGCGTCGCGCTCGGGCTCGCGCTCACGTTCGCGGCGCGCTTCGCGCTCGTGCGCGTCTCATCCCTGAGCGTCGAGATCGAGCCGCGGTGGGTGCTCTTCTCGCTCCTCATCGGATTGTTAGGGGGGACGGCGGGCGCGCTCTACCCGGCGCTCAGAGCCGCGCGCCAGGACGCCGTCGAAGCCCTGAGCTACGAGTGAGCCCCTGAGTTATTGAGACAGGCGCGCCATCGTCGCTTCCACCTCTTGCCGGGAGCGCGGCAGCGCGGCGGTCATGTTGCGGTGACCTTCGGGCGTGATCACCACGTCGTCCTCGATCCTCACGCCGATACTTTTGTACTTCTCGAACGCGGGGCGCACGGCTTCGATGAACTTCTGGTTCTCGGGCGTCTTCGGCAGGTTGTCGAGCGCGTCGGGGCGGACGTAGATGCCGGGCTCGATGGTGAAGACCATGCCGGGCTCGAACTTGCGCGCGCCCGCGCCGAGGTCGTGGACGTTCATGCCGAGCCAGTGCGACGTGCCGTGCATGAAGAAGAGGCGGTACTGCGAGGAGTTGCGGTCGGTGACGAGACCGAGGCGCAGCAGGCTGTCCCTGATCGATTCGAGCGCGGCGTTGTGAACCTCGGAGATCGTCGCGCCCGGCTTCGCCGCCCTCATCGCGGCTTCCGAGGCGGCGAACACGGCGTTGTAAATCTCCGCCTGCGCCGGGCTGAAGCGACCCGACACGGGGAACGTGCGCGTCACGTCCGCGCTGTAGTGCAGGTATTCCGCGCCCACGTCCATCAGTATCAGATCGCCCGCGGCGACGCGCGCCTGCGACTCCTGGTAGTGGAGCGTCGTCGCGCTCACCCCGCAGCCGACGATGGAGGGGTAGCCCCAGTTGTCTGCGTGACGCCGCTTGAAGGTGTAGTCGATCTCAGCCTCGACCTCGTACTCCCACCGCGCCGACGCGGCGACGGACATCGCGCGCTCCAGCGCCTCCGTCGTGATATCGACCGCGTGCTGCATGAGGAGTAGTTCGGCTGGCGTCTTGACCTGCCGCATCTGCGTGAAGACGGGCAGCAGGTTGTGGATCGTCAGACCGCGATCGGACTTCGCCCACTCGGCCGCTAAATTTTGTTCGCGGCGGAACTCGCGGCTCTCCTCCTCGCGCGTGCGCAGCAAAAAGAGCGACGCCTCGCCCTGCGCCATCGCCGAGAGCAGCGCCTCGCCCGCCTGCGCCGGAGCCGCCTGCGCCGCGCCGGCCGCCGGGGCTGCTGCGTTCGCCGTCGGAGACGAAAGCTGCGACAGCAGGATCGATTCATCTTTCGGTCGGTAGAGCCGCCGCAGGCGGAGCTGGCGCATGAAGGGCTCGAACTCTGACGCGTCCCAAATCTCGCCGACGCCGGAAATCTTGAACGCCTCTTCGGGGCTGTACATGTGCCCCGTCCAGACTTCCGCCGCCGGGTTGCGGCGCGGCAGGAACAGCACCTCGCGGTACTTCGACGCGCCCGGCATCATGACGAGCGTCGCGCCCGGCTGGTTGAGCTGCGTGAGGTAGTAGAGGTTGTTCTCCTGCCGGAACTCGTAATCCACGTCGCCCGCGTAGACGCGCGGCTCGCCGCCGAACAGCACGACGATGGATTTCGCGCCCGCGAACTCCGCCACGCGAGCCCGCCGGCTCGACAGCTCCGCGAGCCGCGCCGCGTCGTCCCACACAGGTTCCGGCGGCGTGACGTGGATGGCGCGCGCCCTTTTCTCATCGGCGCAGAGGAAGCGCGCGCCCTCGACGCGCGGGCTCTCCGACGAAAAGACGGAGGCGGCGAGAACGACCGCGGCGAGAAAAAGTTTGATTCGCATGATGCCCTTCAATAGAAAAGTGGCGACAGGTCAGAACCGCCTGCCGCAAGCGGGCGGGTCTACCGATTGTTAGAATGCGGAATGCGGAATGCGGATTGAAGAGCACTCAAGCCCGCTGCTCGAAATCCGCAATCCGGAATCCGCATTCCGCAATCTCATCTCCCGCCCGCTTGCGGCAGGCGGTTCCGACAATGCCGTCTACCTGTCCCCCTTCTCCTCAGTACCCGACCGGCACGCCCTCGCTGCGCGAGTCGCTCGCGCCCAAACGCACGCCGGTCTTCGGCTCGATCATGATGCCCTCGGCGTCGCCCATGTAGCGGGGTCGTGTGACGAGCTTGTGCCCGCGCGAGACGAGCGCGCTCTGGGTGTCGGCGGAGAGCCCGCGGGGCTCGTAGACGATCTCGTCGGGCAGCCACTGGTGGTGGATGCGCGGCGCGTCTATCGCCTCCTGGATGTCCATGTCGTGATCGACGATGTTGACGATGACCTGCAAGACCGTGTTGATGATCGTCGGTCCTCCGGGCGAGCCGACGGCGAACCAGAGCGAGCCGTTCTTGTTGAGCACGAAGGTCGGCGTCATCGCCGAGAGCGGGCGCTTGCGCGGGGCGACCGCGTTCTTCTCGCTCTGGATGAGCCCGAAGGCGTTGGGCGTGCCGGGCTTGGCGGCGAAGTCGTCCATCTCGTTGTTCAGGAGCACGCCCGTGCCCTTCGCCGTCACGCCCGATCCGTAGCCGAGGTTCAAAGTGTAAGTGTTCGAGACGGCGTTGCCTTCGGCGTCCACGACCGTGAAGTGCGTCGTCTCCAGAGACTCCGCGCCCGTCGGTCGCCCGGCGCGCACCTCCGCGCTCGTCGAGGCGCGCTCCAGATTGATCGAGGCGCGCTGCCGCTCGGCGTACTTCTTATCGATCATCCCGGCGATGGGGACTTTGACAAAGTCCGTGTCGCCCATGTACTCGGCGCGGTCGGCGAACGCCCGCCGCATCGCCTCCGTCAAGACGTGATACCTCTCCGACGACGACGACTGCATCGCGCGCAGATCGTAGCCTTCGAGGATGTTGAGCATCTCGATCAGCACCGCGCCGCCCGAAGACGGCGGCGGCATCGAGATCACTTTGTAGCCGCGGTAAGTCGTCTCGAGCGGCACGCGCTCCTTCGGCACGTAGGCGCGCATGTCTTCCAGAGTGATCAGACCGTCGTGCCGCTTCATGTCGGCGGCGATGAGTCGCGCGGTCTCGCCCTCGTAAAACTCCCTCACGCCGCCGCGCTGCATCCGCGCGAAGGTCGCCGCGAGATCGGTCTGGCGCAGCGTGTCGCCCTCGTTGAAGAACTTTCCGCCGTTCAAGAAGATGCGGCGCGAGTCTTCGTAACGCTTCAGGAGATCGTCGCTCGCGCGCAGCGAACGAGCCTGCCCGTAGCTGAGGGCGAAGCCGTTGGCGGCGAGCCTGCGCGCGGGCTCGATGAGCTGCGGCCAGGTCATGCGACCCGATCCGTATTTCCTGAGAGCGAGCGCCATCCCCGCGGGCGTCCCCGGCACGCCCGCCGCGCGGTAGCCCACCGTCGAAGAGCCCTCGCCCTTGATCAGCTCGCCGCTCTTGTTCAAATAAACGTCGTGCGACGCGGCGGCGGGAGCCATCTCGCGGTAGTCGATGGCGGTCGTGCGCCCGTCGCGCAGTCGGATCATCATGAAGCCGCCGCCGCCGAGGTTGCCCGCCACGGGGTAGACGACCGCCAGCGCGAACGCCGTCGCGATCGCCGCGTCAACGGCGTTGCCGCCGCGCCGCAAGACTTCGACGCCGACTTCCGAGGCGAGCCTGTTCGTCGAGGCGACCATCCCGCGCCGCGCGCGGACGGGATCGCGCGACGCCGCGTCGGCGGTCGGCGTGACTCCCGCGCCGCGCCACGCGGGCGCGAGCGGCGCGGCGGCGAAGGCGAGTGTGGCGGCGAGTAATAACGCGAAGCGGCGGACAGCCATTCTCCTTTGTCTCCTTTCGAACTTACCGTGCGGCGTTCACAGCGTCGCGATCAGCCCGGCGACGAGCGCGCCGCGGCGTGCGAGCGATTCGCGGACGATGTGCTCGTGCGAGGCGTGCGCGCCGTCGCCCTCGACGCCGAGCCCGTCCAGCACCGCGGGGCAGAGCGCCGCGGCGAAGTTGCCATCCGACGCGCCGCCGACGCTCGTCTCCCCCAGATCGAAGCCGAGCGCGGACGCGACCGCGCGGGCGTGCGCGTAAAGCTTTGCGACCGAAGCCGTGCGCTCCAAAGGCGGGCGGTTGATGCCGCCCTCGATCGAGAGCCGCACGCGCTCGTCGAGCGGTCGCAGGCTCTTGATCGACTCTTCCACGCGCAGCGCGTCAGCCATCGTCTCGAAGCGCACGTCGATCTCGGCGGTCGCCTCCTCCGCCACCACGTTCGAGCGCGTGCCGCCCGCGAAGACTCCGACGTTGACCGTGACGCCGCGCGCCGCGTCGCACAACTCGTTCAGGCGAAGGGTCTGGCGCGCGAGTTCGAGCACGGCGCTCGCGCCCTTCTCGAAGTCGAGCCCGGCGTGCGCGGCGCGCCCCTCGGCGCGCAGCGTGAATATCCCCGTCCCCTTGCGCGCGGTCTTCGCCCGACCGCCGGGCGCGGGCGGCTCGAGCACCAGAACTTGTGCCGCGCGCCGCGCCTCGCGCTCGACGAGAGCGCGCCCGCTGCGGCTCCCCGCCTCCTCGTCGCAGGTGAGGAGCAGGACGACGGGTCGGCGCGGCGCGATCTTCAGCTCGGCGCACGCGCGCAGGGCTTCGAGCGCGACCGCGCAGCCCGACTTCATGTCGAAGATGCCGGGACCGTAGACGCGCCCTCCCTCCTCGCGCAAGGGTCTTTCGGCGAGCGAGCCGCGCGGGTGGACGGTGTCCGTGTGCCCGAGCAGCAGCGTCGTCCTTTCGTCCCCGCCGCCGCCCGAGCCGAACGCCTCGACCAGCAGGTGCTCGCCGTAGTCTCCGACCGGGACGCGCGTGGCGCTCGACACGGACGTGATCCCTCGTGCCTCGCGTTCGAGTAGTTCGACCACCGCGCGACTGCCTTCCAGGTCGCCCGAAGGCGACTCGCGCTCGACGAGCGAGCGCGTGAGCGCGAGGACGTCAACCTCGCGCCGGGCGAAATAGTCGAGCAGGTTGTTCGACGCGGTCTGATCCAGTTCGAAGGTCATTGCGGGAAGACGCCCGGCTCAGGGCGCGGCGGTGAAACTCTCACGCCTGACGGTCAGATCGTCGATGCGTTTGTGTTTGATCTCGACCCCGAGTCCGGGCTCGTCGGAGACGCGGATCGTGCCGCGCGGCGAGACGGTGATGGGGGGCTCGACGATCTCCTCCTCCCAGTAGCGCGCGCTCGCCGACACGTCGCCCGGCAGGGTGAACCCTTCGAGCGTGGACATCGCGATGTTGTGCGCGCGCCCCACGCCGGATTCGAGCATCCCGCCGCACCAGACGGGAATCCCGCGCTCGCGGCTGACCCGCTCGACCCGCCGCGCCTCGGAGTGGCCGCCGACGCGCCCGAGCTTCACGTTGATGATCTTGCACGCGCCCATCTCGATAGCCTTGCGCGCGTCCTCCGCCGAGCGGATCGATTCGTCGAGGCAGATCGGCGTTTCGATCTGGCGCTGCAATGCGGCGTGATTGACCATGTCGTCGTAGGCGAGCGGCTGCTCCGCCATCATCAGGTCGAACCCGTCGAGCTGTTTGAAGAGCGGCACGTCGGCGAGCGTGTAGGCGGAGTTGGCGTCGACGCTCAGACGGATGTCGGGGAACGACGCGCGCACGCGCTCGACGATCTTCACGTCCCAGCCGGGCTTGATCTTGATCTTGATGCGCTTGTATCCGGCGGTGACTTCCCTCTCGATCTTTTCGAGCAGGGCTTCGGGGGAGTCCTGGATGCCGATGGAGACGCCGCTCGCGATCTCCGAGCGCGCGCCGCCGAGCAGTTTCCAGACGGGGACGCCTTGGCGCCGCGCCTCCAGGTCCCAGCACGCCGTCTCGATGGCGGCTTTCGCCATGCGGTTCCCGCGCACGGCTCTCATCAAGTCCCACACCTGCGCCGCGCTCTCGACCTCGCGCCCCACGGTCATCGGCGCGAGGTACGTCTCGATGACCGTCCACGCGCTCTCGATCCACTCCTCGCTGTAGAAGGGACCCTCGCCCGCGGTGCACTCGCCCCAGCCTTCGGCGCCGTCGGCGTCGCGCACGCGCGCGAGCAGGATGCGGCGCTCGGTGGTGCGACCGAAGCTCGTCTCGAAGAAGTGGACGAGCGGCAGGCGTATCTCGCGGATTTCGATGTGTGCGATCTTCACTCCAGCGGGCTCCCTCGGCGGGCTATTATGTAAGAACGCGCCGACTTTGCCAACCACTCGGAAAATCGAAGGGGACGGCACCGTGCCGTCCCCTTCAGAGGTTCGAGTTTTAACTAATCGCCCTCACGCCGAGACGCGATCGGCGTCGATGTCGGGTCCGAGGTTCTCTGTCGATGTGGAGACTTCTCCGGCGAGCGCGGCGTGGAGCGTGTGCCAGGGGAGGCTCGCGCACTTCACCCGCGCGGGAAACTCTCGCACGCCCGCGAAGATTTTCAGGCGACCGAGACCGTTCGGCGTCTGCTCCTCGTCCAGCTCGCCCGTCACCATCCGGTGGAACTCTTCGAAGAGGCGCTCCGCCTCGTCCTTCGTCTTGCCCTTCACCGCCTGCGTCATCATGCTCGACGCAGCCTTCGAGATGGCGCACCCCGACCCCTCGAAGCCCACGTCCGCGACGACGCCGTCCTCCACGCGCAGGTAGACCATGAGCTGATCGCCGCACAGAGGGTTGAAGCCCTCGGCGTGCTGCGTCGCGTCCTCCAATTTACGGTAGTTGCGCGGCTTCTTGTTGTGGTCGAGGATGACCTGTTGATATAGCTCGCTCAGTTCAGACATAAGAAAGCTGTTAGCTGTTAGCTGTTAGCTGTTAGCTGTTAGCTGTTAGCTGTTAGCTCTTTGCCTTTTGGTTTGGCTGAAAGCTAACAGCTAACGGCTAACGGCTCTAACTAAACACCTCGATAACTTTCTCGACGGCGCCCACGAGCCGGTCGACTTCGTCCTTCGTGTTGTAGAAGGCGAAGGAGGCGCGCGCGGTGGCGGGGATTTTGAAATGCTGCATGACGGGCTGGGCGCAGTGGTGCCCGGCGCGCACGGCGATGCCCGCCTGATCGAGTATGGTGCCCACGTCGTGCGGGTGGACGCCCTCGATGACGAACGAGACGACGCTCACCTTCTCTCTCGCCGTGCCGATGATGCGCACGCCCTCGATGCCGGAAAGTTTCTCGGTCGCGTAACGCAGAAGCTCCTGCTCGTGCGCGTGCGCGGCGTCGCGGTCGAGGGAGTTGAGGTAGTCGATCGCGGCGCCGAGCCCGATCTGCGAGGCGATTGCCGGCGTCCCGGCTTCGAGCTTGTTCGGGAGCCCCGCGTAGGTCGTCTTCTCGAAGGTGACGGTGCGGATCATGTCGCCGCCGCCGAGGAACGGGTTCATCTTCTCCAACAACTCCGCCTTGCCGTAGACGACGCCGCTGCCCGTGGGCGCGAACATCTTGTGACCGGAGATGATGTAGAAGTCGGCGTCCAGGTCCTGCACGTCGATCTTCAGGTGCGGGGCGGCTTGCGCGCCGTCAATCAGCACGGGGATGCCCTGCTTGTGCGCGCGCGCGACGATCTCCTTGATCGGATTCACCGTGCCGAGCGCGTTCGAGACGTGCATCACACAGACGAGCCTGGTGCGCTCGTTGAGGAGCGCCTCGTACTCGTCGAGCAGCAGCTCGCCCGCGTCGTTCATCGGGATGACGCGGAGGCGTGCGCCCTTCTCCTCGCAGAGCATCTGCCACGGGACGATGTTCGCGTGGTGCTCCATCTCGGAGACGACGATCTCGTCGCCCGCCGAGACGAACTTGCGCCCGTAGCCGTGCATCACGAGGTTGACGCCCTCGGTGCAGCCGCGCACGAAGATGCACTCGCGCGCCTCCCTGGCGTTGAGGAAGCGGCGCACCTTCTCCCGCGCGCCCTCGAAGGCGGTCGTCGCGCGCTGGCTCAGGTAGTGGACGCCGCGGTGGATGTTCGAGTGCTCCTCGCGCAGGTACTTGCTCCCGCGGTCGATGACCGCCTGCGGTACTTGCGAGGACGCGGAGTTGTCGAGGTAGACGAGCGGGTTGCCGTTAACCGTCTGACTGAGGACCGGGAAGTCCTCACGCACGCGCTCCACGTCGAACGCCGGCGACCTATGACTCTCTTCCCTCACAGTTTCTTTCTCGGTTATGGCTGCCATTTTCGTTACAGTCATCTTTGAGACTCTTCGCGCCGCGCACCCAAAGCCCCGGAGGGGCGAAATGTTTATAGCCACCCGCCGTCGAAAATTATTCCGAAGCTCCGTCAGGAGCGGCATGGTTCGACATGCCGCTCCTGACGGAGCTTCATTCGATTTTGACCATGCGAATCTATAAACATTCCGTCCCTAACGGGACTCACCTATCGCCGAGCATCACGCTTCGAGTCGCGCGTGCAGGCGGTTCAGGATCGCCTCGTCCAGCTGGCGCTTGATCGATTCGATCTTGATCTTCTCGACCAGCTCCTCGGCGAAGCCGTAGGTCAGGAGGTTGCGCGCCAGCTCGTCGTGCAGCCCGCGGCTCCTGAGGTAGAAGAGCTCTTCCTCGTCGAGCTGCCCGACGGTCGCGCCGTGCGCGCACTTCACGTCGTCGGCGAAAATCTCCAGCTGCGGCTTCGTGTCCACGCGCGCGTCCGGCGAGAGCAGCAAATTCTTGTTCGTCTGCCTGGCGTCGGTCTGCTGCGCGCCGGGGCGGACGAACACTTTGCCGTTGAAGACGGCGCGGGCGTCGCCGTCGAGGATGCCCTTGTAGAGCTGGTGGCTCACGCAGCGCGGCGCGGCGTGATCGATCGCCGAGTGCGTGTCGGCGTGCTGCGAAGATTGCGCCCCCCGCCGACTGGTAGTCCTCGATGATCGTCGCCGAGCTGTCTTCCTCCGCGACGACGACGACGCGCGGGTTCGCGACCACTTGCGCGCCCGGCGAGCCGGAGAGGAAGAGCAGGTGCAGCGGCGCGTCGAGGCGCGCGCCCTTGGGCAGGTGGATGAACGCGCCGTGTTCGAGGAACGCTGCGTTGAGCGCCGCGAAGCCGTCAGAGTTGTAATCCGCCGCGCGGCCGACGCGCTCGCGCAAGACTTCCCCGTGCTCGCCGCGCAGCGCGTCGCCGAGGCTCTCGACGACCACGCCCGCGGGCAGCGCTGCGAGCGACGAAAGCCCCGCGCTGAAGACGCCGTCGACGAAGACGAGCCGACTGTTGACCGCTTCCGGGTAAACGAATCGCGAAACTACGTCTGTCTCTAAGCAGCGCGCGGCGGCGGCTGGGGCGAAAGCGTTGCGCGCAATCGGCGCGACGTTCGTGTACTTCCAGTCTTCCGCGCTGGTGGTCGGGAACCCCAGACGTTCGAACGCCGCGAACGCCTCCTCGCGCAGGCGCACGACCCACGCGGGCAGCGAGCGCGCAGCCTCGCGCTGCGAAGACTCCCACGCCTCGTGATAAATACCCTTCTCTTTCGTGGCCTGTGCCATCATGTCGTTACTGCGCCCCCTGACCTTCGAGGCTATTTACGCGCTTGTCGAGCCTCGCCATGTCAGTCCGCATCTCGTAGAAATCTGATATTAAGATGTCAACCTTCGAGTTGAGCCGTTCGAGTTGATTCTGCACAGCCTCCCAGATAGGTCGCGTCTCTTGTAGGCGGCGATCAACTTTCTCATCTAACGCACTCATTCGAGTTTCTAACCCGCCGATTCGCGCATCGAGCGCGTCGAAACGTGCGAAGACGCGCTCCTCAAATGAGCGCGCGTCGGTGTTCTCATGCGTAGGATTGTCGCTCATAAAAGTTCCTCCCACGACGCCGTAGCGTATGAGCTTTGAGTCGGTCTTAGACCGTCGTAGCCGACTGACGAGACCCCTTCTGCTCTTCCTTGATCCAGTCGTAGCCTTTCTCTTCGAGTTCGAGCGCGAGCTCCTTGCCGCCGGAGCGCACCATGCGACCTTTGAAGAGGACGTGGACGAAGTCTGGGACGATGTAATTGAGAAGTCTCTGGTAGTGTGTGACGAGCAGGATCGCGTTGTCGGGCCGGCGCAGGCGGTTGACGCCGCCGGAGACGATGCGCAGGGCGTCGATGTCGAGCCCGGAGTCGGTCTCGTCCAGGACGGCGAGGCGCGGCTCGAGGACCGCCATCTGAAGAATCTCGTTGCGCTTCTTCTCGCCGCCCGAAAAGCCCTCGTTGACGGAGCGCGACATCAGCGCGGGCTCCATCTCGACGATCTTCGCGCGCTCCTGCAGCAGGTCTTTGAATTCGAGCGGGTCGAGCTCCTCCTCGCCCAGGTGCTTCCGGCGCTCGTTGTAGGCGAGCCGCAGGAACTGCGCGTTCGAGACGCCGGGCACTTCCACCGGATACTGGAACGCGAGGAAGATGCCGTCGCGCGCGCGCTCGTCGGGCGGGAGTTCCAACAGGTTCTTGCCCTCGTAGATCACCTCGCCCTCGGTCACCTCGTAGGACGGGTGCCCGGCGATCACTTTCGCGAGCGTCGACTTGCCCGATCCGTTCGGACCCATGATCGCGTGCACCTCGCCCGCCTTTACCGACAGGTCGATGCCCCGCAGAATTTCCTTGCCGTC
>JAIVJC010000196.1 GCA_020200235.1 Acidobacteriota bacterium
GATTTGTCCTGCGCGCCGAGCGGCGCGGCGAGGGTCGTGCAGACGAAGGCGGCGGCGAGTAGTGCTCTGAAAACTTTCATGGTCTTACTTCCTGTGTGCTGATTCATGGGCTGGCGGTCGGGCGCGACCGGAAACTCTCACGCTCTGATGAACTATACATTGATGCGCGTGAGGGCGCGCGCGGCTGCCCAGATTGCGACTCTAACTACATCCCGCCCGTCAGGCGGAAGGCAGGATTTTCGCACACGCGCGCCGCGACGGCAATCAGCCGCGGGGCTTGGCGGCGCGCTTGCGCGACCCCGGCTTCCCGTCGCCCCGAGCCGCGCGCGGCCGCGGCGGCTTCACCTCGACCCCCGGCGTCATCTCGCCCGTGGCGACGCGCGCCCGCAGCATCTCGATCTCGCGGTGGATGCGCGCGGCTGCTGCGTCGCGCGCGTCCTCGCTCATCTCGGCGCGCGAGAGGTAGAAGAGCGCGTCGCGGTAGCGCGCGATGGCGCGGTTGTGCCGACCGCGGAAGGCGGCTCTCTCTCCCAGCTCGACCCAGTGCGCCACCTTCACCGACGCGATGTAGTTGCGCACGGCGGTCGCCGAATCCATCAGCTCGGGCTCGTCGGGGTAGAACTGCAACGCCTCGCCGATCACGTCGAGGGCGCTTGTCGCCGTCTCGATTTTGCCGGAGACGCTGGCGCGGCGCTGCGCCTCGCGCGTGAGCCGCTGCGTCTCGCCGCGCGCCCACGAGAGCAAGTGGTGGCGGCGCGACTCTCTCACGCGCTCCTGCCCCGCGTGCAGCGCGGCGCGCACCTCGGGCGACGTGCGCGACGAGCGGATCGCCTCCTCGGCGTTAGCGAGGTACTGCTCGCAGAGCCGGAACGCTTCGAGGTGCGCGCCGGGCTGCTGCGCGCCCGCCTCCTCCGCCGCCGCCAGCCCCTGCTGCAGGGCGCGCAGCGAAGAGGCGGCGGCTTGGACGCCCGCCTGGCGCGGCGTCTCGCCCCGCCTCGGCGCGACGGCGCGCGGCGCGCCCGCGCCCATCTGCGCCTCCATCTGGCGCGAGTAGCGCGCCCACGCGCGCCGCATCACGATCTCACGCGAAGCCACCGCGACGAGCAGCACGAGCCCGGCGCAGACCGCC
Source organism: Acidobacteriota bacterium (assembly GCA_020200235.1). GTDB lineage: Bacteria > Acidobacteriota > Blastocatellia > Pyrinomonadales > Pyrinomonadaceae > JAIVGV01. Next base: position 1,130 of record JAIVJC010000196.1, read on the forward strand.
GCCGGGAGCCACGCCGTCTCGTCGCCGCCCTCGTAGAACAGCCACCACACGCCCAGGAAGATCATGGCGGCGACGAAGGCGGTCGTCACGAGGTAGCCCGCGGACGAGGGCATGCGCGGGACGTGTCGGCGCGCCGCGCCGCGAGACCGCGCGACAGCCGCGGCGTGCGGGAGCCGACGCGAGCCCGCCTCTGCGTAGTCTGCCGAGTTGTCCTGCAAGAATTCTCTCCGGTGATGAAGGCTCGAACCCGACGCGCGACGCCGAAGGATCGCGTCTCCATGTCTCGTGTGGCTCGCGTGGTTTCGGGTTCGAGCGGCGACTGCAAGCGAGCCGCGAGCAGATAAGAAGACCAATAGTCACCTTTTCAAACAGCCCTGTCAACGTCGTGCCGCGCGCCCGGTCGGCGCGCGCGGGGCGGGCTGGAAGCGGCGCGCGAATGTCGCTATACTTCGCGCGCGCCCGATCCCGTGAGGTCGCGTCCGGTGTGCCGCGCGCCGCGCCCGCCCCGCGCCGCCCCGCGCCGCCGCCGCGACGACTCTCGCAGGCTCACCTCGAATCCGACTGACGCAGACTGCATCCATGTGAAGATCAAACTGCTCCCCAGCACCTTCGACGAGCGGGGTCGCTCGCGCCCCGAGCAGCGGCTGACCTGCTACCTGGTCGACGACCGCGTCGCCCTCGACGCCGGGAGCCTCGCGCTCGCGCTCACCGACCCTCAGCGCGCCGCGGTGCGCGACGTCGTCGTGACGCACCCGCACATGGATCACGTCGCGACGCTCCCGATCTTCATCGACGATCTCTTCTCTCAACTCACCTCGCCCGTGCGCGTCCACGCCACCGACGAGGTGTGCGAAATGTTGCGCGGCGATCTCTTCAACGGCACGCTCTACCCGCGCTTCCACGAGCTCGAGAACGAGCACGGTCGCGTCCTCGAGTTCGCGCCCTTCGAGACAGGGCAGGAGTTCGGCGTCGCGCATTTGAGGCTGACGGCGGTTCCCGTCCACCACGCCGTCCCGACCGTCGGTCTCGTCGTCTCGGACGGCGGGGCGACGGTCGCCTTCAGCTCCGACACCTCGCAGACCGAGGAGTTCTGGAGCGCGCTCGACCGCCTGCCGCGGCTCGACGCGCTCTGCGTCGAGTCGTCCTTCCCGAACTCGATGCGCGAGCTGGCGCGGGTGTCAGGCCACCTCACGCCCGAGACGCTCGCCGCGGAACTCTCGAAACTCTCGCGCGCCCCTGCCGAGATTTTAGTCGTCCACATCAAGCCGAGCTTCCGCGAGACGATCCTCGCCGAGCTCGAAGCGTTGGAGATCGCGAACCTGAGCGCGATGGAGACGGGGCGCGTGTACGAGTGGTGAGTTGCGGTGCCCGCGCGCCCCGCCGATCCGAAAATGCGAAGAGCCGCCAGACTGCGTGGCGGCTCTTCGACTGAAAGCTCATTCGCGGGCGACCGAAAACTCATGCGCCGCGTCAGCGCACCGGCTCGAACTCGCTCTCGGTGTGTTCTCCGGCGAAGCCTTCGAGCCTGACGCGGCCGCTCGGCAAAAGCTCCGCGATGCGGAAGGTTCGCTCAAACGTCTCGCGGCTCGGCATCAGCTCGGCGCGGAACGTGACCTCCATGCCGGGTCGCGCCCAGCGGTCGCGCGCGCGGTCGCGCCGGACGGCGGGGTCCGTCCCGCCCTTCGCCAGAAGCATTCGCCGCGTCAGGAACAGCCCGACGCCCGCCCCGCCCAGCAGCAGCGCGAACCCTCCGCGAACGTAACGTCTCCCGCGACTCTTCATCCACACTTCCTCAGCCGCGACCCGCGTCGCCCGCAGACAGTTGAAGCGCAAGCCCCGCGGCCTGGTTCGCGTCGCGGGTCGTTGCGCTTCAGCCTAACTCAAACGCGGCAAGTCGGTCGCCTGCGGCGGCGGCGGCTAGCAGAGCGGATCGAGCTTCTCGCTGATGATGGGCAGCCCGCTCAGAGACTTCTCGGCGTTGATCGGCGTGTAGTGCGCCCACTCCTCGGGGACTTTATCCTCGGGGAAGATCGCCTCGACGGGACACTCCGGCACGCAGGCGTCGCAGTCGATGCAGGTCTCGGGGTTGATCCACACGGCGGTGTCGTCCAGGTGAAAAGCCTCGACCGGGCAGACCAACACACAGTCCGTGTAGCGGCAGTTGACGCAGGGCTCGCACACAACGTAGGTCATCGAACAGATAGCCTCCTCAAAATTTATGACGACTGCCGGCGCGTAGGGCGCGCTCCCCTACTGACGCGCGTCGCGCCGACGATCACGGGTGTTCAAGAGCGCGCCTATATTAAGCACGAACCGGCGGGATTGGAAAGAAGAAAATAGCTGTTAGCTGTTAGCTGTTAGCTGTTAGCCTTCCATGCCCCGTGAGCGGGCTTACCAGGGATACAACGATGCGCTCAAGGTAGGTTTGGCTAAGAGCTAACAGCTAATAGCTAACAGCTATCTGCGCCAGTTCGCGCGGGGCGCGCCCTCTGAAAAGTCGTAGAAGGCGAGGTCGCGCCCGGCGCGCATCTTCGTGAGCAGGATGATCTGACCCGTGTGCATCGAGAAGTGCTCGACGACGTGGAAGACCGCCCTCAAGACTTCGACCTCGCGCAATCCCTGAATCCGGCGGCGCTCGAGCAGCACAGACGGTTCGAGGCGCGCGAGCACCCCGTCCGCTTCCTCGACCGTACCCCGCAGTCGAGCGAACAACTCGCGCGCGGTCGGGAGTTCCGCCTCTCCGGGTTCACGCCCCCGCCCCGCGTCGAACTCTCTCTGGCGCTCGCGTTCGTCCGCCGCCCCGACGACGCCGCAGACGATCCACTGCCGCGCGTTCCCTTCGAGGTGCAGCAGGAGGTTCCCGACCGAGTTCGACTCCGCGCCGGCACGCCACCACAGATCGCCCTCGCGCAGAAGCTCGAGGCAGCGCTCGATCTTCGGCAGGTAGTCTTCCGTCAGGAGTCTGCGCGCCTCCGCGACGAAGGCTCGCGCCACCGCGTCTTCCATCTCATCTCCCCGCGTTCCGAGTGGGCGGCGCGATGCTATGCGCGCAGCCCTCGCGCTGTCAAATAATCGTCGGCGGCGCGCGCGGCGGCGCGCCGGGCGGCGCGCTCAGTCCGAGAGCGTCCGACCGAAGTTATGCGTGGTTGCGGAGGGAGGGTCGCCTGAATGAAGCCGCGCCCGCGGGCGTCACACAGACGCCGCGGGCGCGGGCGAAATTTCCGTCGGCGTCTTTTACGCCTCGGTGAGATGCGGTGCGGCGTTCGGCGTCAGCATCTTCAGAGCATTCGTCGTCTCTTCGCGACGGCGCTGCTGGAACTCGCTGACCCACTCGCTGACGGTCGCGACCATGTCGCGCGCCGCCTCGGGCGCAGTCTTCTTGACGGCGACCTCTTCCGTTGCTGCAACCTGCGCCACGCGCTGGTTGCGTTTGATGATCTTGATTGTTGGTTTCGTAGCCATGATCTTTTTCCCTGCTTGTTCTCGTCGGGTTGACGCCTACTAAGACGTCCGACCGACCCGAAAAGTTCCTTTTTGTTTGAGGAGAGCCCGCGCCCGGTAAACCGTCGACGACCTGCTTTGCAAATCGGAGACCACTCAGGCGCGCCAACGTGTAACGTTTCTGTCTCGCCCCGCCGCGCCGCGCTTTCGCGCGCCTTTTACGCGCGCATGGAGCGTCGCCCGCGATCCGTCGCGGAGTCGGCGCGTCTGGTTTCAGACGGCGCGCGTGCTTTCCAATCGTTCGTTAGTCAGCCGCGTGCGAACAGTTCTGGTACGCCGGAGATACGGTGCGGGAGAGCTGGGCGGTTTGCAGTTTGCCAACCTGAGAGGTGCGCTCGCGCGCTTTGCAAGGCTTGATGTTCTGATGCGCCCGACCCGCCGAAGGCTGCACGACATCCCGATCTTTTCCTAATCCCTTTGCCCTGAACGACTCACCGACCCCAAGGCTCCGACGCCGACCGCGCCACCGCCGCTGGCATGACCGTTGCCCTTTCACTCAATCGCCATGCGCCTGAGCCAACTCATCACCATCTACCTCGCCGCCGCCGCTCCCGTCGGCGTCCTCGTCTTCCTGCGACGACAAGCCGACGCGGCGCGCGCAAGCGCCGTCGCGCGAGCCGCCGCCGCCGGGCTCCTCTTCCCCTTCACGCTCGCGGCATACGCCCTCGCGCGCGGCGACGTGACGGGGACGACCTCTTCGGCGCGCACGCACGAGACGCACGAAGAGAAGACGGAGTCCGCGCGCAAAGCGCTCGTCGCCGCGCTGCACGGCTTCGAGGATCGCGCACGCGAGGCGGGCGGGCGCCGCGCCGACGCAGCCGTCAGGGCCGCACACGCTCTGACTTCGACCGTCGAGCGCTACGCGGGACTCGCGCTCGCGCTCGCGGACGCGGAGCCGGACGGCGAGCCCGACGAGAGAGAGACAGAGCTCGCGCGCATCGCGGGTCGCGGCGGCGAAGACCTTGAGATCGCCGGACGCTGCGTGCGCCGCCGCAACGCCTCGCGCCTGCGCGAGCACCAGGCGCGCTCGCGCCTCGAACTCCTCCACGCGCTCGCCGGGTTGCAGGACGCTCTGGAAGAGCTCGATCACGCGCGCACCGCGCGACGCCCGCGCGTCGCCGCCGATTCGCAGCCCGAGGCAGGCGCGTCGGCGCGTCAACTGTCAGCCGCGCTGCTCCGCGTCTACGAGCGCGCCTTCGATCTGCTCCTCGTGCTCGAAGACGCGCGCGGCGTCCAGACGCTCGTGCGACTGCTCGACGCCACGCGCGCGCGACTCTACCGGCACCGCGAAGAAGTTCCGCACGCCGCGCACGAAGGCGCGGACGGAGGACAACCATGCACGCCGCACAGACCACTGACGACCCCCGTCACGCTCTCCACGCCGCAAGTCCCGAGCGCGATCTCGACGCGCGCCTGAGGTGGCTCGCCGCGGCGAACGCCGAAGCCGACCGGCGCGAACGATTGCGCCGCCGCCGCCCGCGCGAGGAGCAGGAGGCGCTCCTGATGCGCCGCCCCGTCCCGACCGAGCGCGCCTTCGCGCGCTTCGGCCTGCTCCTCGGGCTGCTCCCGCCCGCGGCGATCTTCCTGAGGCTCGCGCTGTTCTTCAATTTCGCCGCCGCGTTCCGTCTGATCTTTCTCCCGATGCTTCTGGTCTGCGCCCTCATGGGTCGCTGGATGGGGACGGTCGCCGGCAAGACGTTCGACGAGAGCGAGCGTGACTCTTGGGTTAGAACGATCATCGACGCCCTCGAAGACGCTTTCGTCTGGGCGGCGGCGACGGGCGCGGCGGGCGGGCGCGCCAACTCGCGCCGCTCGCGTGGGGCATCAACCTCGCGATCTCCGCGCTCATCCTGAGCCCGCGCCTTCTGCCTTACTGATCTCGTCCGCCGTCGGTTGTCCGTCGTCCGTTGCTCGTGCCCCGTAAGGTGACGACTAAAGATTAACCACACAGCTTGGGCGTCAGGAAATACAACTGACGACTGACGACTGACCACGGACGACTGACGACTGACCACGGACAGCCTTTCATGCTCCTCGTCCCGCTACTCGTCGCGCTGTTCCTGCTCGTGCTGCTCGGCTTCTACGTCGTGGTCGCCGCGCCGCGCAACCGCGCGCACCAGACCTTCGCGGCGTTCATCTTCTGCCTCGCGCTGTGGGCTGTGAAGGACATCGCGCTCTGGGAGTTCGGCACGCGCGCAGGGTCGGCGGGCTGGTGGGCGAAGACGAGTTTCGTCCTCGCGCTCGCGCTCCAGTATTCGCTCGTCGTCTTCGCGCTGGTCTTCCCCGAGGATCGACCGGTGCCCGCGCGCCGCGTCGCCGCCATCTTCTCGCCCGGCGCGGTCTTCGTCCCCGCGACGCTCGCGGGGTTGATGTGGGACCAGGCGGGGTTCACGGGCGGTCACTTCTCGATCCGTCTGACGCCGCTCGCCTACGCCTTCGGCTTCTACATCTACGTCGTCTTCGCCTACGGCTTCGTGCTGCTCTACGCGAAGTTTCGCGCCTACCGCGGGCAGCTCGCCGCCAAGCAGCTCGGCGCGATCATGTGGGGGCTCTCCGTCACCGTCGCGCTGATGACGGCGACGAGCGTGCTGCTCCCGCTCGCGGGCGTCTATTCTCTCCTGCCTTACGCGTCGGTCTTCTTCCTCCCCGGCGTCGTCGTCTACGCCTACGCCGTCTCGAACTTCAAGCTCTTCTCCCTCCAGTCCGCGCTCGATCAGTTCCGGCTCTTCCCCCTCGCCTACAAGGTTGCGCTCGCCATCGCGGCGGTCGCCGTCACGAGCTTCTTCGTCCTGCAAGTCCCCATCGTCCGCTGGAGCTTCGGCGCGGGCGCGACGCCCGAGGCTTGGAAGCGTTACCTCGTCTTCAGCGTCATCACCGCGCTCGTGCCGAACCTGATCCTGGTCGCGCTCGTCATACGCATCATCACGCGCCCGCTGCGCCGCCTGACCGAAGCCGCGGTCGAGGTCGCCGCGGGCGGCTACGGCGCGCAGGTCGAGGTCGCCAGCAACGACGAGGTCGGGCTGCTCGCCTCCTCGTTCAACGAGATGAGCCGCAAGATGGCTGACGACATCGAGCGGCTGCGCGCGATGGGCGATCAGCTCGTCCGCACCGAAAAACTCGCCGCCGCCGGATCGCTCGCCGCCGGGGTGGCGCACGAGGTCAACAACCCGCTCGCCTCGATCTCCTCGCTCGTCCAGATTCTGCAAGCCCGCGTGCCGGCGGACGCCGCGGACGAGCCCACCGCCGAGACTAGAGAGATGCTGCGCGTCATCTCGCAGCAGATCGCGCGCATCACGCAGGTCCTGCGCGACATGATGGACTTCGCGCGCCAGCGCCCGCCGCTTCGCGCGCCGCTCGACGTCAACCGCGTCCTCGGCTCGTCCCTGCGCCTCGCGGGCTTCGACAAGGACTTTAAGCGACTCGTCCTCTCGACCGACTTCGACACGTCAGCGCCGCTCGTCTCGGCGGACGCCGATCAACTCCAGCAGGTCTTCCTCAACCTCCTGCTCAACGCGCGCGACGCGATGATGCCCGCGGGCGGCGAGCTTCGCGTCTCGACCTGCCACGACGCGCGCGCGGGCGAGATCGTCGTCGAGATCGCCGACACCGGCACAGGCGTCGCGCCCGAACACCTCGCGCACGTCTTCGATCCTTTCTTCACCACGAAGCCCGCCGGTCGCGGCACGGGTCTGGGCTTAGCCGTCTGCTACGGCATCGTCACCGCCCACGGCGGTCGCATCGAGATAGCCCCGAACGACGGGCGCGGCACGCGCGTTATCGTCGCGCTCCCGACACGAAATGAGGACAGTTGAGTCGCCATGCCGAAGATTCATCTTGAGACTTTCATCGCCGCGCCCGCTGAGGCCTGTTTCGATCTGTGCCTGAACGTCAACGCGCACGAGCGCGCGGGTCACGGTCGGGCGGTCGCGGGCGTCACGTCGGGTCAGATGTTACTGGGCGACATGGTGATGTGGGAGGGCATGCACTTCTTCGTGCGCCAGCGACTCACGTCGAAGATCGTGGCTTACGAGCGGCCGCTGATGTTCGTCGACGAGATGCAGCGCGGCGCGCTGGCGCGCTGGCGGCACACGCACCGCTTCGCCGCGCAGCCGGGCGGCACGCTCATGGTCGACAACGTGGATTTCGCCTCGCCGCTCGGCGTTCTGGGTAAAATCGTTGACGCGCTCGTGATGCGCGGCTACATGACGCGCTTCCTCATCCGCGGCAACGCACACTTCAAGTGCGAAGCCGAGGCGCGCGCGAAAGATCAGGCGGGCAAGGGCGCGTCACCAACGGGGAACGTCGATACAACACACAAAGCCGGTTCGCAATCAGCTTGAGACTGACATGAACACACAGCCACTCATCCTCGTCGCGGAAGACGAAGACCTGATGCGCGTCATCCTGTCGGGCTTGCTCGAAGGGGCGGGCTATCGCGTCGCTCTAACGGCGAGCGCGGAAGAGGCGCTGGAAAAATTCACGACCGAGGACGTCGCCGTCACGCTCACAGACATACGCATGGCGGGCATGGACGGGCTCGCGCTCCTGGATCGCATCAAGGACATCGACGCCGAGGCTCTGGTCGTCGTGATGACGGCTTACTCGTCGGTCGATTCGGCGGTGGCGGCGCTCCGCAAAGGGGCTTACGACTACGTGACCAAGCCCTTCGTCAACGAAGACCTCTTGCAGTCAGTCAAGAACGCGCTCACGCAGCGCGAGCTGTTCCGCGAGAACCGCGCGCTCCGGCGAGAGTTGGATCGCCGTTACAGCTTCTCGGAGATCGTCGGCACGTCAGAGGCTTTGCAGTCGGTCTTCCGGCTCGTCGAAAAAGTCGCGGCGACGACGACGAACGTCCTCGTCGAAGGCGAGTCGGGCACGGGCAAGGAGCTGATCGCGCGCGCCATCCACCACAACAGCCCGCGCGCGAGCCGTCCCTTCGTCGCCATCAACTGCGGCGCGCTGCCCGAGACGCTCCTCGAATCCGAGCTGTTCGGTCACACGAAGGGCGCGTTCACCGGCGCGACCGCCAACCGGCAGGGGCTCCTGCGCTCGGCCGAGGGCGGCACGGTCTTCCTCGACGAGATCGGCGAGATCACGCCCGCCATGCAGGTCAGGCTCCTGCGCGCCGTGCAGGAGCACGAGGTCACGCCCGTCGGCGCCGGCGGCGCAGTCTCGTTCGACGCGCGCATCATCTGCGCGACCAACCGCGATCTCGAAAAGGAAGTTTCCGAAGGCAGGTTCCGCGAGGACTTGTTCTACCGCTTGAACGTCATCGAGATACACCTGCCGCCTTTGCGCGAGCGGCGGGAAGACATCCCGCTGCTCGTGCGTCACTTCATCGCGGCGACGGCGCGCGAGCAGGGGCAGCCGGAGAAGCCGATCTCTCGCGAGGCGATGACCGCTCTCATCAACTACAAGTTCCCCGGCAACGTCCGCGAGCTGCAGAACGCCGTCGAGCGCGCCTTCACACTGAGCGGCGCGGAGATCGATCTCGACAGCCTGCCGCCGCGCGTCTGGGAGTCGGCGGGCGACCCGGCGGCGGTGCGCGACCCGGACGGACTCAGACCGACGCTCGCCGAGATCGAGCGCCGCTACATCTTCGAGACCCTCGCCTCCGTCAACCAGGACAAGGCTCGCGCCGCCAACGTCCTCGGCATAGACCTCTCCACCCTCTACCGCAAGCTCAAACGCTACGACGCCGACTAACCGGCGCGCGCCGACAGACCTCTTGCAAAAGCGGCAACAGGTCGGAACCGCCTGCGGTAGCGGGCGGGTTCTTTCCGCGCGATCACCCGCCCGCTACCGCAGGCGGTTCCGACAAAGACAGACGAGCGATCTTCGATCACAAAAAATCACGGCTCGCGACGCGAGTTCGAGCGCGCCGCGAGCCGTGAGTCGTCTTGCTTTAGTAAAACTTTCCGGGCTCAGTCCTTCTTGCCGCCGCGCATCC